>JBMFOT010000013.1:0-58206 GCA_049969495.1 Armatimonadota bacterium | reverse complement strand
GGAGGAGATGGTGGTATTGGATAAATATGGGCGTCCGGTCTCGCTACTAGTGCGCCAAATGGAGGTCTTACGCTGCCGATTGTATAATCCTTCAGAACAGCAGTATCACGAGATTTTATCTCTAGTGGAAAAAGCGGCTTTGAACAGACAGGAATGGGAAAGGAAGCGGCGAGAGGCTGCAGAGGCACGGGGTGCAGCTGGTTTTTGGAAGCGTTTTTTGCTGTGGTTAAAGCGGTTTTAGCCTTTTCCTGATCTTGCCCGTGCTGCAAAGTTCTGCAAGGTTTATCCTATTAACACAGTAGACCCTTCGGGACTGGATTGGCTAGATGACCTAGCGAACTTCTTTGCAGGCTGGGGTGATACTCTCACCTTTGGCTTGACGGGCACTATCCGCCAGTGGCTGGGCGTAGATGATGTGGTAGACCGATGCAGTGGATGGTACCAGGGCGGACAGGTAACAGGAGTGATGCATTCTACCCTGATAGGTGGGGTTTGGGGGCATGCCCGAAACGCACGGTTGGCAGGACTGGCAAGACCCGACCCTGCCCGTGTATTCGTGTATGGCAGGCTTCGTGGTGTGGAGAAAGTAGAGGCCTCGCACTGGATACCGCAACGATATCGCTGGGTTCCCAAATGGTTTACGGATTCTCCTTTGAATACCAAGTATATGTGGGCAGCGGAACATGCAAAGAACGACCCGTTTCGGTATCGTTTCTTACCTGAGGTCTGGAGGCGGCAGAATCCCATGTATCCCTCATGGAGATAGTCCTTCCTCTAAACCCAAAAGAGCGTGAGGCGCTGCTGCGTCAGCGCCGACTGCGCTTACCCCCTGACTATCTGGAACTGCTGGAGCAATGCGATGGCTTCTCCAGCCAGGAGCACACCGTGCTTGGCGTCGCCTCCATGTATGAAGTAAGTATCGAGGAGGAGGTGTACTGGCTACTTGCCGAGTGTGGTGGCGCATTCCTTGTCGCCAAAGAGGGAGATACGCAGCCCCGCGTTTACTGCATCCACCACGAGGACGGAGTGCCTAATCAAGAGTTCACCTCCTTCCGCGAGGCGCTGGAGTACTTGCTGGCACAACCGAACTTGCCCTGATGGTTGCCAGCAGAGACGCCTATATGTTATGATACAGGCAAAGGGGGGCCGCCCCACATGCCAGCGATTCGTTAGTTATAGACCACTGACGCTCAAGTTGCCTCAGCGGTAACTGAGCACGTTCTACGATGCAGATACGGATTGAAGCGCACACACTGCAGCGCGCTGCAGAGCGCGGTACGAATGCTCAGGAGATTGAGGACGTATTGCGCACGGGCACTGACGTCATCGCGAAGGGCGGTCGGCGGGCGAAGGCAAAGGTGTATCCATTCCAGCAGGCGCGGTTGGGCAAGTATTATGAACAGAAGCGTGTGGAGGGTGGAAGGTGGAACCATCGTGACCGTAACGGTGTATGTGTTTTATGGACGTTGGGAGGAACAACCATGCAGATAGTGTATGATGCTCGGAACGACTTGCTCTACCTGCGTTTGGACGACTGCCAGCAGCCTGTGGTAAACGAACGGGTGAGCGAGGATATTGTGCTGGACATCGGGGAGGGGGGGCAAATTGTGGGCATTGAGATACTGGATGCCTCGCATCGTGTCAACTTGCAGAGGCTATTGCCCGTAGAATACGCCGGGGTCGGCAGTAAGTAGCAGGAATATACCCCCCGCACCGCACGATGGCTCCAACGCGACCCGATACTGCTTCGGGCGACCCGAACCTGTATCGGTATGCAGGCAATGACCCGATTAACACAGTAGACCCCGACGGCACCGACTGGAACTACCACTCGTGCAGCAGGTGGTGGAGGAATCTGCAGGAAACAGGGGAAGAAGTATGCGAATAGTACCCTAGGAAGTAACCTGGTGGATACCTGTGAGACAGCAGGCTTTGCTGGGAGGCATATTGTCCACGAATGCGCTGGCTGGACGTCAGGAGCGCTTCTATTTGCCGTGTTGCCAGCGAATGTGGAAGCGGTAGCGTGGTTTGCAGCACGCGCGGATATGGTCGCCACATCGGCTGCGATCGGCGCGTTGCTGCTGCTGATGCGCTTCCAGCAGCGGGGTAACGTGACGAGCTACTTGGGCGCGCTGGGATGTTTTGCCGCAGGGCTATTTTGCAAAGAAGCATTCGTCAGCGTTTGTGGCAGTGGGGGTGGGTGCGTGGCTTACACTGCTAAAGCCAGGCATACAGATAGGGAAATGGGCAGTACTGGTTCTGCTGATAGCATACTTTGGCGGCACGGTTCGACAGGCAGTGGCATGGCGCACCGCAGGCGAACTGGCGCGCAGTAGCGTGTTGTCGCTGCAGAATGCGCCTGCCGACCAGCCACTGCTTTTGCTGAGTGTGCCCGACCACTTTCATGGCGCATACGTTTGGCGAGCAGGATTTCACGAAGGCATCGCGTTGCTTTTGCCCGAACGCGCCCAGCAACCGATCTTCGTTGCCAGTCGCTTCACGATGCGCCTGCGAACGGATGTTGCAGTACGCTACGTCGACGTCGTCGCAACCCTTTCTAGCCCCGACGATATCTTCTTGCCCCCTCAAGACACGCGCACGCCCTCAGGAGACAAACCTGTCGTCTTGCCCCACCAGCTGGTCATCCACAGGTCGCTCATCCAGACGCATAGGCTGGTGGGGTTTGAGCGAGGGCAGTTTGTGCCGGCACCGCTACCTGCTCCAGATTTGGCGCGAGCTCATACTCCACGAAGCTGTAATTCGCCATATCGTAAGGGGGTATCATTGCGCAGGTACACACGGGCGCACTTGCGGAAAGGCATCGGGAAGTAACAGTTATACGATTCGGGCGCCTTCTCCACGAGCAGGCTACTGACCGTTGCCCAGCGCAGTACGCCGCTCAGCATGTATCCTAGCGAGGTGACAGCCTATCATTGTCTACCTCCTCGGCAGCATATCCACCAGCACCGCCTTCGCCCCATCCAGCATGATGCGCCCGCCCTCACGGCGGAGCGTCCCCATCACGGTCACGACGTCGCCCGCGATGAAGGACAACGGCAGCTCGCCCGGTATGCGCACACCAACCTCACCTATCTGGAACTCGCCAGTTGTGCCCGGCATACCTATAGTCACCGCCTGTTCGGTCAGCAATACCTGTGTGCCTTCCGGCAGGCGCGAAAGTTCCGCCAGATTCTTCACCCGCTTCGCGCCGGTAGCACCCAGCAACAGGTTGCGCGTAGCAACTCTGCCCGCCTGCACCTGCACTTTCACCTTTAGCGGCGAGCCGGTGCGAGGCGTCACCGTCAGCGTATACTCGCCGGGCGGCAGATGCGCGAATCCAAAGAACCCCGTGCCGTCCACGTACTGCTCCCGCTCCTGCCCTGCGCCTTTCAGGGTGACCAGCGTGTGCTCGGCAGGGTTCAGGGTATCCGCGTAAAGGATAGTGCCTTTGATGTGCCCGTTAACGGGCTTCTCCTTCCACAACGCCGGCGGTACGGGAACCCATCGCCCGAACACTCTGCCCAGTGTCTCGTAAAAGGCAGGGTTGTGTTTCTGCGCTTTGCCTGCAGCGTCGGTGTTGGTGGTAGCATAAGAATAGAAGCAGACGCCTCGCACCTTGTTGCCCCGTTCGGTTGGCTGCCAGACACGCTCTATCTGCTTCAGGGTGTCCTCAATCGGGTTCAAGTAGTTGCCCAGTCCGATGGCGGCGTAATGTTGATACTGATGGTCCTTCACAAAGCGCATCCAGTTGTCCAGCCAGCGTGCGTACTTCTGCTCGTTATAGTAGCACATCGGGATATTCCAGTCTAGAATGCCCTCCTCCATCCAGCCGCGCCAGTCCTGATACACACGCGAATAGGCGGCGGAGCGTGTCCATGCCTCGTCCTGCTCCGGTCCGTTGCCCCACGTAATGGTTGCGGCGGAGACCAGCACTTTGGGGTTCACGGTGGCGGCGTACAGGTAGGTCTTGCGCACCAGCGCAGTGACCTGGTCGCGTCGCCACTGCTTGAACCGCTCGCTTTTGAAGAAGGGGAAACCGCCGGGTCTGCCCCGCCGCTCGTTATAGCGTTGTACGCTGACGGGGTTATAGCCCCATCGCTCGCCGCCGAAGCGCACGAAATCGAAGTGGATGCCGTCCACCTCGTAATGCCGTATCACGTCCAGATAGGTTCGGAACGTCCAGTCCGCCGCGCCCGGATGACCGGGGTCTATCTTGGTCGCCTCGCCGTCGTAGTCCTCGCCCATGTCGCTGAGCGTGAAGTATTCGGGGAAACGGCTTTGCAGGGAGCGCGGGTGTCGGTTCCTGCCCACCGCGCAGGTGTTCAGCCAGGTATGCACCTGAATATACGGTTTCTCTCCATGCGCCTTCTGGATGAGATACGCCAGCGGGTCAAACCCCTCGGCGATATCGGAGGCACGCGGCTCGTAGTGCGAGTTGTAGTACGCATCCGCGCTCTTACGCACCTGCACCACCACTGCGTTCAGCCCCGCCTGACGCACCCGCGCCAGCAGAGTGTCTACCTGTTCCGGCGTTTTGATTCCCTCGTTGAAGCCGTCCACCCAGATAGCGCGCAGCTGCGGTTCGCCAGACGGCGTCGCAAAGGCAGGAAGGAGACAAAGGAACACAATCAGCACGGTTCGCAACATCATCATCTTCTAACATGCCTCCGCTTCCTCTTTGGCTATCTGCACCCACCGAATCACCCTTTGCGGGTCATTGCGGATAGTGTGGCAGTCCTTCATGATAATCTCCACCCGACAATCATTCTTCTTGAGTGCCTGTAACCCTCGGCGCAGGGTTTGCCTGACGAAACCTTCATCGAACGTATCGGCAGCAAGTACGCCCGGATGCGGTTTCCATGAGAAGATGTAACGGTTGCCCAGCCGCTCCGCCATCACCTCCACATTCGCCCAGGGGGACATCGATACCCGACGCAGACGGGGGAACTTCGCCACCACATGCCAGCGCGAGTCCAGAGGTTCACAGCAACCGTAGCAGTTCAACCCAAATCGCTCCAGCAACGACAGCTGGTAGGGGAAAATGAACTCCTCGAACATCTCCGGGGAGATGCCCACCGTCTCTTGGCTCTCTGCAAAGCCCCACATGTCGATGGGGCGGACGTGCCCGTCGAAGTCCGGTTGAGGCAACTCATGCGTCCATCCGAAGCCGCCAGAGCCGACGTAGGAGCCACCGTTGTTCAGGAAAAGCAGATTATTCCGCTCCAGAAACTCCAGCTTTGCCACATGCCCATCCCGCAGGAACGCCATCAACCGATGCAGGTCGTCCGGGCGGTCCACCATGTCGTACATAATTTGTTCCAGTCCGCGCAGATACACCAGCATCTGCGTCATGCCGAACGACCACCACCAGCCGGTTTTCAATCGCACATGCAGGATGTCCCCAAATGTTTCCTGAGCCAGCTGTAATACCTTGTCCGTCGCCTCGTAGTCCACCGTAATCTGCGGGAAGCGCAACTTGTCCATGTCATCATAGCTCTTCAGGGGAGCTTCCCACCGCCACGCGCCGCCACCCTGTCCGCCGATCCGGGTTTCGCGCAACCCCCAGTCGGTTTCGGTGTACACATGTCCCACATTGAAGTACGGCTCAGTCACCCGGTCGTCCTGTATCCGCTCACCCCAGCATATCTCGCGACGCAGATGCCACTCCCAACCACGTGCCAGTCCCCCCTCGCATTGCAACTGGTCAGGGGTGAGAATTTCGTTCCAGCCGTTTTCGGGGTCACAGAAGACAAGGGGACGTGTGGGCTCCAGTGCGTTGTGACGGTACCACAGTTCGCGCTTCTCTGCCTCTACTGGACGCGCGGCGAGCTCCGCTACCCGCTTCGCCAGCTCCCTCAGCACCAGGCGGTCATGCTGACTGATGGAGTATCTCGTATGAGCAGTAGTCTGTTCAGGCAACGCACAGGTTCTCCATTAGGCAAATGTATCCCAGGGCTTCAACATGGCAAACATGCACGGCTAAAACCGTTCCCCTGCACACAAACCCCTGCCTTCGCAGGGTTATGAGCCAGCGCAGGCTGGCTTCGAACGATGGAGATGTCGAATCTTCCATGCGCACCCACTTAGCATTGTTATCCGCGCTTGCGCCTCAGCAACATCAGCAACCCCCAACCACTAAGAAGCGCCACACCCGTTGCAGGTTCCGGTACCGGCTGTGCAAGAATCACGCTCCAGTAGCGCACGCCGCCGATGTCCTCGCGGGTAACCCACACCAGCTCACCCCGGTCGTTTAGTGCGATACGGAAACTGCGCGTGGGGTCGGTGTTGTCGGTGAGCGGTATGACCTGCCCATTCGCGAACAGGTGCACATCATACTTGCGGAACAGCACAGACTGTTCATACGCAATCCAGCCCAGATTGTTGATGGCGGGGAACGTGCTGGCGGCGTTGCCCGTGTTATTCGTCAGCGCGACAACTCCTGTCGCTTCCGACCACACCTCGATGTTCCAGTTGCTGCCGTTATGGTGCATCCACACCACCTGTCCACTGTCGTTGAGGTCGGGCGAGGAGTAATCGTCGCCAACGGTATTGCCCGTCAGGTCGCGGTAGTTCATCATATCGTCAGCGTGCGCCAGGTAAATCTGCGGATTGGCACCGGTATCCACTGCGTTCCATACCACTTCTCCCAGATTATTGATGCGCGGGTTCTGGCTGTCAAAGTCCGCCCAGTGGGTCAGGTTCTCCGGTTCCGAGTAGCCGGGCTTCCAGAGATAGATGTCCTGGTAGCCTGTCGTGGCGTTTGTTCCCGTGGTGACCACCCAGCCGGAATCGTTGATGTCCGGCGCACCGAAGCCCACCGAGCCGTCGCTGCGGGTGATGTTCGTCAGTCCACCACTATCCCACAGCACCACGTCGGACAACGAGCCGTCATCATACCGCCACACAATCTGGTTCAGGTTGTTCAGACGTGGGTACGTGTTCAGACGCCCTTGCTCTCCCGCGCTCAACCGACGCACCTGCGAGCCGTCGTACAGCCACACGTCACTGCGGCTGAAATCCCCTTCCGACCACACAATCCAGCCGTTGTTGTTGATGTGCACCGACTGCACCGAGTTCGTGTGGCGATGGATGACCCGCGTGCGAAATATCGTCGGCGGCTGCGAATGCGCCTGCAAACACGCCAGCGACAATAGCAACAGCAGACCTCCTGCCACCGCATAACGCAGGGTAAGCATCGGAACCCCTCCTTTCTGCTCAGTCCGGTGTACTCTGCTTTTACACCCACTTGATACCAATGTCCGTCCGGTAGTGCATATAGTCGAACCGAATGCACCGCACGGCATCGTACGCTCGTCCGCGTGCCTGAGCGAGTGTATCGCCCAGTGCGGTAACACCCAGCACGCGCCCTCCTGCGGTGACTATTTTGTCGCCTTCTTTGCGCGTACCCGCGTGAAAAATCACGCACTCGGGTACCTGCGCCGCCTCCTTCAGCCCTTCGATGGGTAGACCGGTTTCATACTTGCCCGGATAGCCGCCGGAGGCGATAACCACGCACACCGCATAGCGCGGTTTCCATTGTAACGCCACCTCGTCGAGGCGGCACTCCACCACCGCTTGCATTACCTCCACAATATCATTCTCCAGCAGGGGCAACACTGCCTGCGTCTCGGGGTCGCCGAATCGCACATTGAACTCCAGTGTCTTCACGCCCTCTTCGGTCACCATCGTGCCTGCGTACAGCACACCCCGGAAGGGGATGCCTGCGTCACGTGTAGCACGAATAGCGGGGTGGATAATCTGTTCCATTGCCTGCTGTTGCAGGTCCGGCGTGACGAGGCGCAAAGGGCAGATACTACCCATCCCACCGGTGTTCGCTCCCCGGTCGTTGTCGAGGGCGCGCTTGTAGTCCTGAACCGGAGGCATCGGCAGGGCGGTAACCCCATCGGTAAACGCCATCAACGAAGCTTCCTCCCCGGTGAGAACCTCCTCGATCACAATCCGCGCCCCTGCCTCTCCCAGCACGCGCTCTTCCATGAGCGAGCGGATTACTTCCAGCGCTTCGTCCACATGGTGTACCACAAAAACGCCTTTGCCGGCCGCTTCGCCATCCGCCTTGATGACCAGCCCCCTTGCCCCTTCGCGAAAACGCCGATGCACATACTCCGCCGCCGTCTGTGGGTCGCTAAAGGCGGAGAAATCGGCGGTGGGGATACGATAACGGCGCATGACCTCTTTCGCGTACACTTTACTGCCTTCCAGTCGCGCGGGTTCCTTGCTCGGTCCGAATATTGCCAACCCGCGCCTCTCGAACATATCCACTACACCAGCAATCAACGGCGATTCGGGCCCAACTACTGTGAGGTCAATACGGTTGCGCTCGGCGAAGTTCGCCAGGCTTTCGATATCGGTGGCTTTGAGCGCAACACACTCCGCCAGTTCGGCGATGCCCGCGTTGCCCGGCGCCGCGTAGATTTTGCTCACTTTGGGGCTCTGCGCGATTTTCCATACCAGCGCATGTTCGCGCCCGCCCCCGCCTATCACCAGTACTCTCAATCTTCACCCTCCCGATGCCGCTCCAGCGGGACAAACCGCGCGTAATCGGGTTTGAAACCCACGCGCACCGTGCCCGTTGGACCGTTTCGCTGTTTGGCGATGATAATCTCGGCTTCCTCTACCCGTCCCTCCTCGCGAGGTGTCATGCCCGTGTCTACCTCCTCCGAAGAGACCGCCTCCTTCATCGCGTAATACTCGGGGCGGTAGATGAACGCCACCACATCGGCTTCCGCCTCAATAGAGCCACTTTCGCGCAAATCGGAAAGCATAGGGCGTTTGTTCTCGCGATGCTCCACAGCACGGGATAGTTGCGACAGGGCAATAATGGGCACCTCGAGTTCGCGCGCCAACCCCTTCAGCGCACGAGCGATATCCGAAATCTCCTGCGTACGGTTTTCAGACCGTCGATGGCTGCGCATCAACTGCAGATAGTCCACAATCACCAGGTCCAGTCCGTGCTCAGCACGCAGACGCCTGCACTTCGCCCGCATCTCCAGCGCGGAAATGTCCGGTGTGTCGTCGATGAATATCTTCGCGTTCCACAGGTCCTGTATCGCCTTGGAAATCTTCTGCCACGCCGTCTCGGGCAGCATCCCCAGCCGTAAGCGATGCGCGTTGACCTCCGCCTGCGAGCAAATCATGCGCTGCACGAGCTGCTCCTTAGACATCTCCAGGCTGAAGATGGCTACCGTTTTTCCCTCGTGCAAGGCAACATGCTCGCCAATGTTGAGACACAGGCTGGTTTTGCCCATGCTGGGGCGTGCAGCGATAATCACCAGGTCCGATTTTTGCAACCCAGCAGTGATATAGTCCAGTTCGCGAAAGCCGGTGCTCAGTCCTGTGACCAGCTTGCGTTCGTGGTAGAAGGCTTCGAAACGGTCGAACGCCTCGCCCAGCAAGGGGCGAATGCTTTCAAACCCTCTGCCGATGCGTCGTTGCGCTACCCGATAGACCGCGCTCTCCGCCCGGTCGGCTATCTCTCCGATGGTGAGAGGCTCTTCTTCGTCCTCGCTCAACGCCGCCAGGTGGATAATCTCTTGCGCCGCCTCGATGAGCCTGCGGCGGATGGCATACTCCTCCACAATCTGGGCGTAATAGTCCACGTTCGCTGCACTGGGCACGCTGTCGATCAGAGTGGTCAGGTAGGCGATGCCGCCGACCTCCTCCAGCTTGCCGCGCCGCTGCAGTTCCTCGCTCACCGTGACTAGGTCCGCCGGCTCGCTGCGGCTGGATAGTGTAACCAGCACATCGAAGATGACCTTATGCGCCTCGCGGTAGAAGTCGTCAGGAGTGAGGAATTCGCTGACGCGCTCGATGGCAGTGCCGTCTATCATCATCGAGCCCAGTGTGGCGATCTCCGCGTCCAGATTGTGCGGCAGGGCGCGCAACAACTCGCTCATGCGCATCTCTTGCCCACCCTGCCGATTCGTATTCCTTCTCATCGTGTGACACCACGCTTCACGCCGAAGCCTCCTGAGGTACCACCTCCACCCTCAACGTTAGGTTGACGTCGTGATGGAGGTGCAAGGTTACCTCGTAATCGCCCAGCGATTTAATCGGCTCCAGCAAGCCGATTTTGCGTTTATCCACTTTCACATGATACTGCTGCGCGATGGCGTCTGCAATATGCTGAGCGGTCACCGCGCCGAACAGCTTGGTGGTTCCCTTACCGACGTGCGCTTCTACCGTGACCGTTTTGCCCTTCAGCATCTCGGCAACCTGTTTTGCCTCCTGAGCCGCCTTCTCGAGGCGCATCGCCTCCTGACGCCGGCGCAGTTCCACGTTCTTCATCGTGCCCTTATCTGCCTCGACCGCCAGTCCGCGCGGGAACAGATAGTTCCGCGCATAGCCTTCGGAAACGTTCACTACCTCCCCACGCTTGCCCAGCGAGGGCACGTCCCTTGTCAGTATCACCTTCATCGCCATACTCGTTTTGCCTCCTCTTGTCTGGTTACCGTGTTACCTGCAAGCCCAGCACAGGCTGGTTATTGCGAAACAGACTGTCCACCCCTACCCACAGGCTCCAGTCCGCGTCCAGCTGTATCTTCGCCCGCGTGTTGATTTGCAGGTCGTTCGGATTGAAGACATCTGCACGCAGCTGTAGTTTAGGCTTAATCTTCCAGTCCACCCCCACACCCGGCTTGGACGCATACAAACCGTAGCGCAAGTTCAATGCCGGTGCCAGCTGGGAACCGTACTGCAAGATGAACTTGTTGCTCTCCGCGACATCGTACACGCCGAAATGGAAGAACCGGTTGTCACGATATGGAAAAGAGAGCGTCAGGTCGGTGCGAAAAGTGCTGTCACGCAGCAGCCCGTATACGTCCAGCGAAACGTCCATCGGTCTGATAGATAGCCTGCCGGGCTGGATCAACCGCTCCACGAAGCGATTGATATTCTCCGTCGCCTGGCGTGCCTCGGTGAGGGTTGCACGAGCTTCGGCGACGGTAGCGCGCACGTTCTCCCGCAGTTCCTCGTCGCCGGTGTACTTGCCGATGTCCTCCGCGATGCGGTTGAGCTTCGCGCCGAGTGTGCTCATCTCCCTTGCTACATCGCGCAGGTTCTGCTGAAGCTGCTCGTCGCTAACAAAGCGGTCAAAGCTCTCGGTAGCGTGTTGTGCGGTACGCACCAGTTCGCGCGACTGCTCCAGCAACGCCTGCAGGTCCTCTATCACCTGCGGTAGCAACCGGGTGGAGCGTCGCGTGTCCTGTACCACCGCATCCAGCGAGCGTCCCGTGCTTGCCAGCAGTTTTCGGGTCTGCTCGGTCAACGCGGTCAAGCGCGCCGAGGCTTCTTCCACGTTCCGCAGAGTCTGTTTAACGCTGGCGCGCATTTCGGCATCGCTGAGCCATGCGTTGGCGGAGCGCACCAGCTTTTGCACCTCTTGCAGCGTTTGCTGCGCTACCGGGGCGAGATCGCTGATTCCCGGTTCCTTCATTCCTCGCAGCTCCGTTCCCTCTTTCGCCTCACGGGGCGACTTGCCCGGCACCAGCGCAATCAGTTTGTCCACACCCGCAATACCCGGCGACATCACCACCGCCACCGTGTCCTCTGGAATCACCACGTCCTTGCGCAAAGCGATGCGCACCCGCGCGCGCAAGTCGGACGTGAGCCACACCTTCTGCACCTCGCCGACCTCTACCCCCGCCAGGTACACCCTCGCCTGCTCGCGGATGCCCAGAGCATCGGGGAATACCGCCTCCACGCTGTAGACACGCCGTGCTGCCAGCGTGCCGCGCAAATAGATAACCGTTGCCACCATCCACGCTACCGCCAGAATGATGGTCAACCCCACCAAAAAGACTGCCTTGCGCGAGGTTATCATGGCTCAGGCTCCTGACATCGTGGTTTCACCGCTCGATATAATACCGCCTGCCTGCAGGAAGCGACGCACGACGGGGTTGGCATCCGCCCGCACTTCCTCCGGCGAGCCGCACGTGATAATTCGTCCCTCATGTAGCATCGCTATCCGGTCGGCAATGTGGAACACGCTGGTCAGGTCATGCGACACCACCAGCGCAGTCACCTGCAGCCGGCGCGTTGTATCCCTGATGAGCGTATCGATGGTCTCCGCCACAATCGGGTCCAGGCCGGCGGTCGGCTCGTCGTACAGCACGATGTTCGGATTCATCGCCAGCGCGCGCGCCAACCCCACCCGCTTCTGCATCCCACCCGACAGCTGCGAGGGATAAAGATGTTCCGTGCCTGTCATACCGACCATAGCCAGCTTCTCGCGCACGATTTGCGCCACCTCTTGTTCGCGCCGGGTGATGTGACGGCGCACCCCAAAAGCCACGTTATCGTAAACCGTTAACGAGTCGAAGAGCGCGGCATACTGGAACACCAGCCCGACCCGCTTGCGCACAGGCGTTAGTTTCGCCTCCGACAGGCGGGAGATTTCGGTACCGCCAATCCATATCTCCCCTCGCTGCGGTTTAAGCAGACCGCCAACCAGTTTCAATAACGTGGTCTTCCCGCAGCCGGAGGGCCCCATAATGGCGAACACTTCGCCGGTGCGCACCTCCAGAGAGATACCTTGCAGCACCCACCGCGAGTCCACACCGTACCAGACATCGCTGACGCGCACAGCAGTTTGGGCAACGGGTTGTTCGCTCATCGTCCGCCAAACAGCAGATACGCAAGGAAGAAGTTCGCCACGTAGATAAGCAGTACCGCCACCACCACACTGTTTGTGGTCGCCTGCCCCACCCCCGCTGCACCTCCTTCTGTCCTCAATCCCGCCCGACAACCGACCAGCGCGATAATCGCTCCGAAAACGACCGTCTTGAGCAACCCGGCGAACACATCGTATGTCTCCACCAGCTCCCGAATACCCAGCAAATAGGATGTAGGCGACACGCCCATCGGCACGGCGACCGCATAGCCACCGAACGTGCCGACGACGAACGCCAGCATACCCAGCGCAGGCAGCATCGTCAAGCAAGCGATCAGACGGGGCACCACCAGATACTGCACAGGCGGCACCGCCAGAGCGCGTAGCGCATCCACCTGCTCGGTGACCTTCATGCTGCCGATTTCGGCAGCAATCGCCGAGGCAGAACGTGCCGCTACCACTACGCCGGTCACCACCGGACCCAGCTCGCGCGCCATCGCCAGCGCGACCGCCCCACCCGCCAGCGACCCCACACCGAACTGCAGCATCAGTTTCGCCGAATACAGGGCAAGCACCGCGCCGGTAAACCCACTGGTAATCACCACCATCGGCACCGCTTGCGCCCCAATGAGAGCCATCTGCACTACCGTCTCTCGCGCCTCCCATCGCCCGCGAAACACAAACCCCATCGCCTGTGCCAGCAGGATGCCGATGTCGCCCACAAACAGCACCAGCTGGGTGGCTTGCTCGGCGAGGCTGGTCAACGGATGGCGCAATGGCACTCGTGTTTGCATCATCTCCCAATCGCGGTAACAGTATAATCGGTGCACCCCCCGATTGTCAACCACATGCGCAGCGCGCAAGGCTTGACAGCCGCCGAAAATGCGTGTAAAATAAGAGGTGCGATACGGCGGCGTAGCTCAGTCGGTCAGAGCACACGGCTCATACCCGTGGAGTCGGCGGTTCGAGTCCGCCCGCCGCTACCATGTTTACCTTGAAGGCGACACCCGCTATCGCGGTGTCGCCCTTTTGTTGCGGAGGAGAACAATGCGGTATCAGCGCCCGCGCGGCACCAACGACATCCTGCCCGATGAAACCCCACTCTGGAACCGTGTGGAGGAAACCTTCCGCTCGCTGTGCAAACGCTACGGATACCACGAAATCCGCACCCCCATCTTCGAGGACACCGACCTGTTCACCCGAAGTATGGGCGAGCACACCGACGTGGTGAGTAAGGAGATGTACACCTTTACCGACAGGGGTGGACGCAGTGTCACGCTCAAGCCGGAAGGCACCGCTCCCGTCGTGCGGGCGTATGTGGAGAACAACCTGGCTGCACAGGGCGGCGTCAGCAAGCTCTACTACATTACCCCTATCTTCCGCTACGAGCGTCCGCAAGCCGGGCGGTATCGTCAGGCGCATCAGCTGGGCGTGGAAGCTATCGGCTCGCAACACCCTGCGCTCGATGCGGAGATTATCGCGCTGGCGATGCACTTCTATCAGGAGCTGGGCATCTCTCGCTTGTCTCTGGTGCTCAACTCGGTGGGATGTCCGGTGTGCCGCCCGGTGTACCGCGAGCGGTTGCGCGCATTCGCCCAACCCTTTGTACACGAACTGTGCGAGGCGTGCCAGACGCGCTACGAAGTGAACCCCCTGCGGATGCTGGACTGCAAACGTGAGAAGTGCCGTGCCCTGTTGCACGATGCGCCCGACATCATCGACAGCCTGTGCGAGGAGTGCCGGGCACACTTCGACGCGCTGCGCTCTTATCTGGATGTGCTGGGTATCCGCTATGTGGTGGACAAGCACCTGGTGCGCGGCTTTGACTACTACACCAAGACCGCCTTCGAAATCGTCAGCGATGCGCTGGGCGCACAAAACGCGCTGGGTGGCGGTGGGCGCTACGATGGGTTGGTGGAAGAGATAGGTGGTCCTCCTACTCCCGGTATCGGCTTCGCGCTGGGCATCGAACGGGCGATTATCGTGCTGAAAGAGCTGGGGCTGGCGGAGGCGAGGCGCGAAACGGTGGACGTGTTTGTTGCCGCGCTGGGCGAGGAAGCGGTTCAGCCCGCATTGCAGCTGTTACAGCAACTGCGCCAGGCTGGCATCTCCGCCGAGACCGACTACCAGCGACGCAGCCTGAAGGGACAGATGAAGCTCGCCGACCGTCTGGGATGTCGTATCACACTGATGCTGGGGGAGGACGAGCTAAAGCAAGGGACAGTTACCCTGCGCGATATGGTCACCAAGGAGCAGCGCACGGTGGAATTGGTAGCAGCGGTAGCCACAGTGCGGGAGATGCTGAGCGGTTGATGCTCCCCCTTCTCTGGAGGGCGAGGCTCCTGCCGAGCCACGCATGACGTTTCGGCTCACCCGGAGGTTCGCCCTCCAGTTGGGTGCAAACACCTACGCCGCGCAGCGTGGTGTGACCAGTACCACCTGATTGCGACCGTGACGCTTCGCCGCCATTGCCGCATCCTCTGCAGCGGAGAGCAACTGCTCAACCGGCACAGCGCTTTCCGGGTAGCTGACCACGCCGATACTCACGCTCAAGCTGCCCACCGGCTCCCAACACTCCTGCGCAATCAGGTCGCGCATGGCTTGCATCTGTGCCTGCGCTTCGCGCAAACTGGCTCCCGGCAGCACCGCGACGAACTCATCACCGGCGTACCGCGCCAGAATCGCCCGATGTCCAACACTCTTCTGTAGCGCCCGTGCCACCGAGAGTAGCGCACGGTCGCCCGCGCGATAACCGTAGGTGTCGTTGATGTACTTCAAGTGGTCCAGGTATACCACAGCCACGCTCAGCGATTCCTTGTTCTGCATGGCAAGATGGGTGCGCTCATCCAGCACCGTCTCCGTATGGTAACGGTTGAACAGTCCTGTTAGCCCATCCGTGATCGCCATTCGCTCCATGTAGTGGCGATAGTGCAGCAGAGAGAGCGCAGACCCACATGCTTGCGCAACGCTCAGGGCGAACGCCACATCCGCTTCGTCGCATGGCTTGCCCTGCTTGTTGACCACATGAAGCACGCCGCGTGCGTGATTCTCATCTCGAATGGGAAGCGTTAGCAGGCGTGTCAGGCGCAGATTGCGTCGCAGCGTGCTCGTGAGCAACTCTTCTTCATCCGTCTGGTCGCTGATGTAGGGTTTGTTGTGCACAAAAGCGTAGTCACTGGCGGCACACATGCCTGCAGGCAGGTGGATGTGCAATAGCGTCGCGTCGTCAATACCGTAGCCCGAGGGCATCCCTACAAAGGCGCGCTCGCTGTCGGAGTACCATAGCAGAAACGCCGCCTGCGCTCCCAAACCTTCGCCAATAGCGGCACAGGCACGCTCGACAACCTGATGCACCTGCGGTGCGCTGTATATAGACTGCAGGGCGGCCGGCAGCAGTTCAAGGAGACGATACACACGCTCATTTCCGTTCAGATGTTTTCGCGAAGCTTCCATAGGCTACACCTTCTCCGGCAGAAAATGGTTGTCTAAACCTCTTGCTCATATCATCGGCCATGCGTCAGGCGCACTTCACCCGAAAAAGTGCCATATTCCCCCCTCCACAAGAAACACAGCGCTGCCGATAAAGATAAGGGAGTGGTCCATGAGCGGGAGCAAGCAGATATGCATACGCCATACGCTATCCGTACCGAGCTGTTGACCAAAGTTTACGTTTCGCGCAAGCAGAGCCATACTGCTGTACGTGACCTTAATCTGCAGATAGCAGACGGGGAAACGGTGGGCTTTCTGGGAGCAAACGGCGCCGGAAAGACCACCACAATCAAGATGTTGCTACACTTTATCGCGCCCACGCGGGGACAAGCGTGGCTGTACGGCGTTCCCTGCCACGAGCCGCGTGCTCGCCAGAAGGTCGGCTATATGCCCGAACAGCCCTATTTTGCGCGCTATCTCACCCCGCGCGAGCTGCTATCCGCACATGCTGCACTGGCGGGCGTGCCGGCACGTGAGGCGAAGCACCGGGTAGAAATCGCTCTGGAGCTGGCTCGTGCCGATACCTTCGCGCACCGACCGATCGGCAAGCTGTCCAAGGGCATGACACAACGGGTGGCTCTCGCGCAGGCTCTGGTCGGTGACCCGCAACTGCTTATTCTGGATGAACCCGCTTCGGGGCTAGACCCTGTATCGCGCGTGGAGATACGCAATGTGCTGCAGGTGTTGAAAGAGCAAGGCAAAACCATCTTCCTTAGCTCACACCATCTGAGTGAGGTAGAGCTCATCTGCGACCGTGTAGCAATTATCCATCAGGGGCAACTGCTTGCCTTTGGAACGCCAGAAGAGCTCACCCAGCAAACCGACCGATACGTGCTCGTCGCCGAGAATGTTACCCCGGATACCGAACGGGCTTTGCGCAATCTCTGTTCAAACGTTCGCCGGGATGGTGCCCAGATTGTTGCGGTGACCGACATTGCGCAAGTGTATACGGCGGTCCAACTTCTGGAGAAGGCAAACGCGCGGCTCATCAGCCTCACTCAGCAGCGTGAGAGCCTAGAAGAGGCGTTCCTGCGCATCGTCCAGAGCGCGCCCGTTTCCACACCTGTCGAGAAGGCAGCATAGGAGGAGAACCATGCGAAGAGCGCTTTTCGCCCTCATGAAGTTGAGCTTTCTGGAGGCGGTTCGGCGGCAGATATTGCACGTGATGGTGCTGCTGTCGCTGGTGGTGATTGCTATTGCGGGAACGGTTTCCTTCTTTGACCTCGGCGTGCAGGTCAAAATCGTAAAGGATACCGGCATGGTGATGATTCTGCTGGCTGGCTCGCTCAGCGTTGTTTTTCTGCTCAGCGGCGCACTGTTTCAGGATGTGGAACAACGCATTCTCTATCCGGTGCTGGCACGCCCTATCCCACGCGGACTGTACCTGCTCGCCCGTTACCTCGGCGCGCTGGCGGCTGTGTATGTCGGCATGACCCTGATGGCGCTCACGCTGGTTGCCCTGCTGTGGGTACATCTGCACGACGTGTCCGGTTTAGCGGTTGTCGCCATCGCCTTTACCTATCTCGAGGTGGCGCTGGTGGGCGCGCTGGCGATGCTGTTGTCCACCTTCTTCACCCCCGCGATGACCGCCACACTGACTCTCTTCCTGTACCTGTTGGGAAGTCTGAAGATGGGCTACCTGCATCATCTGGCAGAGCGCAACACCGGCTTCGCCAAATGGGCGATTACCGCACTCAGCGCAGTACTGCCCAACATGGAAGCGTTCCGCTTCAAGGATGCGCTTGTACACGACCTGTCGGTTCCGGCAAACTATCTGATGCTGGTGGCGATATACGGAATCTGCTACTCGGCGACGTGCATCGCGCTATCGGTATGGAACTTCGGACGTCGTGAGGTGTAGGATGAGGCTGGTTGTCGTTCTCATCGCATTGATGACGTTATTGCCTGCTGCCCTTGCCAACGAGCACGATGACCACGCTCATCACCACGAACCGCACCATTGGGAAAGCGCGGAGATGCGTCACGAAATACTCACGCAGCTGGGCGGTATAGTTGCACTGGGAGTAGTGGCAGGTAGCTACCTGCTGGTACGTCGGAGGATGAGCACATGAATCGCTTCCCTGCATGGATAGCTGTTCTGGCTGTCGGGTGCGTGTTGTTAGAAGGGTTGCTATCGGCAAACGCGCCCAGCATGGAGAACGCCTCTACCGAGAACGCCGCGCTCCGTACCGTGATGGCGATGGCGGGACAGTTTCGCATCGTTTTCGCGAACCTGCTATGGATTAAGGTAGACCAGTACCACCACGAATACATCGAACATCACGGTGACTGGACACAGGACACCGACTTGCTTCCTCTCCTGCGCACCATTACCTGGCTGGACCCCCACTTCGTGCAGGCGTATCAGGTGGCAGGGTTCATGCTGTCGGGACGGTTGCACCGCTACGAACACGCCCGCCGACTGCTGGAAGAGGGTATCCGCAACAACCCGAACTCGTACGAGCTGTATGAGGAGATGGGCATGGCCATCCTCCGCGCCCGCAAGGATTACCGCGAAGCGTATGCTTACCTCACCAGAGCGCTCTCTTTAGCCACCGATGAGTTCGACAAACAACGGCTGCGGCGATTCTGCCAGACTGTACATCGCAAGATAGAAGAGGAAACGGCTGAACGTCAGGGGAAATAAATCTCCTGAAGACAACAGGGTTCAGCAGGCGCAGGCTGGCTTCGTCTGTGCGGGAATGGCTTTAGCCATCATTGCAAGACAAAGGCAAATGCATCGGGAGGGCGAGGCTCCGTCCGAGCCGTTCGTTTCGGTCGCGACGGAGCGCGATCCTCCACCGCGAATACACGAGGGAAAAGATGAGTCTCTCTCCTGAACACATTCTGGCTATCTTCCGCGACTGTGGCGCGGTGCTGCATGGGCATTTTCGGCTCAGCTCGGGCAAGCACAGCGACACCTACTTCGAAAAGTTTCGGGTGTTGCAACATCCCCACTACGTGCAAGAGCTGTGCGGCGAGCTGGCAAGGCGTTTCCGTGACGAGCGCATCGTGGTGGTGGTGGGCCCCACCACCGGAGGCGTCATCATCGCCTATGAGGTCGCCCGCCAGCTGGGCACGCGCGCCATCTATGCCGAACGCGAAGGGGACAAGCGCGTGCTACGACGTGGCTTCACCCTGCGCGAGGGTGAGCGTGTGCTGGTGGTGGATGACATCCTGACCACCGGCGGTTCGGTGCGCGAGGTGCTGGAGATGCTAGAGCCGTACCGCGTGCAGCTGGTGGGCGTGGGTATTCTGGTGGACAGAACGGGGGGACAGGTAGACCTCGGCGTGCGCACCGAAACCCTGCTTCGGCTGAAGGTGGAAGCCTGGCAGCCTGAGCAATGCCCTCTGTGCCAGCGCGGTGAGCCGATTACCGAACCGGGCAGCCGGTTTTTGCCACGCTAGGCCGCCTCTACGTGAGCGCGGTAACCGTACTCCCACAGTATCCGCCGCCACGCGCTGAGAAAACGTCCAGAATCGAACCGCCTCGCCTGCTCCACGCACCGCTGAGGGTCATAATCGGAAGGGTTGAACCGCCGCAGGGCTTCCATCAACGGCTCCGGCTCCTGCCGGTCGAAGAACATGCCCGTCTCGCCCTCTACTACCGACTCCGTTGCCCCGCCCGCCCGGTAGGCAATGACCGGTGTGCCCGACGCCATCGCCTCCACAGGGGTCAAACCGAAGTCCTCCTCTGCCACCAGAATCAGCGCACGCGCACAAGCCAACAGCCGCCGCGCCTCCTCGTCCGGTACCCTACCTGTGAACTGCACCGTCGCCCCCGCTATCTGGCGCAGGCGAGGCTCATCCCTCCCCTCTCCCGCCACTATCAAGGGCACATGCAGGCGATTACACGCCTCTATCGCCACGTCGATGCGCTTGTACGGCAACAGACGGCTCAGCACCAGATAGTAATCGCGCTTCTCCCGAGGGGGAAGGGGGCGATACATCTGCGTATCCACAGGAGGATACACAACGCGCGACTCGCGCCCGTAGAACTGCCAGATACGCTCTTGCACCGTACGCGAGATGGCGATGAACTCGGTGACCCGCCCGGAGGTGTTCACATCCCACTCACGAAATCGCGCCATCAGCAGTCGCACCGCTGCCCTGGTCACCGACGAGACACGCTCATAACGCATGTAGCCGTCTAGGTTCCATGCGAAGCGCATCGGCGTCTGGCAATAGCATAGATGAGGTATCCCCTCGGGCGGGCGTATCCCTTTCGCGAACGCACTGGAGATGCTGAGCACCAGCTCATGCCCGCGCAGGTTCATCCGCTCAAACGCCAGCGGGAGCAGCGGCAGGTACAGGCGCGTGCGCTCCACCGCGAAGGGTAACCGTTGCAGGAAACTGGTCAACACAGTCGCTCCATCCGGCACGCAGGTATCCCGTACTGCGGATCGCACGACAGAGGTGTACACCGTCGCGTCGGGGGCTAAGCGCAGGAAGCTGCTGAGCACTTTCTCCGCTCCGCCCAGCTGGTTCAGATAGTCATGAATAATGGCGAGAGGCATCCCTACCCCGTAAAACGACCGTCTCGATAGTGCTAGGTGGGTGCGCATGGAAGATTCAACATATCAGAATGACAGGCAACCGGAACTACTTCGCTCATCTTTCAAAGTCCATCAGCCGTGTATGTTTGCTTAGTTGAAACCTTGCACACATCCACTTAGTCGCATCTTCCGCAACCGGCACAGTAATTCCTGCTTACCGCATTCGCTTTTGACTTAGACCCCTCGGCAAACCGTGCAAGCCTCGTCTTCGCACTGGGTGGCTCGCCGAGTGGGCAACCGCCGATGCCGGGTGAAACCTGTAGGAACATCTGGTTCGCACACCGAATCCCATATCAAC
The DNA here is from genome assembly GCA_049969495.1 of Armatimonadota bacterium. Lineage (GTDB taxonomy): Bacteria > Armatimonadota > HRBIN16 > HRBIN16 > HRBIN16 > HRBIN16. Next base: position 37,235 of record JBMFOT010000013.1, on the reverse strand, counting down.
CCACCTTGGAAAGGAGGTTGTGTGCCCTTAGCACACGCGGAGCAGGATGGAAAAACTACGCTTTGGCGTGATTGGCATTGGAGGGATGGCGGCAGCGCTGGCACAGCGATTACAGCAGTTCGACGATGCGGTGGTAGTATCCGCAGCAGATACCAACCCGGAACGCAAATCCGCCGCCGACGAGCTGAACGCCTCCTTCTATACCGACTACGAACAGATGCTGCAAAAGGAAGAACTGGACGCGGTTGTCATCGGCACGCCATGTGGATTGCATCTGGAACCCACTCTGGCAGCCGCACAGGCAGGCAAGCATATCTTCCTCGAAAAGCCGATGGAGATTTCGGTGGAGCGATGCGACCGTATGAATCGCGCTGCCGAAGAGGCCGGGGTGAAGCTCATGGTGGGGCAGGTGCTGCGCCTGTTCCCGCTGTTCCAGAAGTCGCTGGACATCATTGCATCGGGTGAAATCGGTAAGCCGAAAGCGATTGCGGTCACCCGGGCGGGATATGCCACTGTGTTCCATTCCGGTTGGCGTGTGAAGCGCGAACTGGCGGGTGGAATGCTGCTGGAGACCAACGTGCACGAGCTGGACTATATGCGCACGGTGTTGGGCGAACCCAGGCAGGTATACGCCCGCATGTTGAACCTGCTCGGCAAGATGGAGTACGAGGATGTGGCATACCTCGTTATCGATTTCGAGAACGGCGGTATCGGCGACCTCGAAGCCAGCCTGTCGGCGGCGGTCGGTGAGTATCGGGTGCATATCATCTGCGAAGGGGGCGCGATAGCGCACGGAGGCTTCGGCGGCAACCTGCGCTGGGCGCGACTGGGCGAAAAGGAAACGGTGGTGACCGTGGAAGAGGCTCAGCAGCAATACGGCGACCCCTACGTGCGCGAACTGCGTTCGTTCGTGGACTGGGTGTTACACGATAAGCCGCCCATCTTCACCGGCTGGGACGGACGGCAAGCGGTAGCGATGTGCGAAGCGGCATACTTGTCGCAGGAGCGCGGCGTACCGGTTGCCGTGCCGTAGTTGACGATTGGTCAACGAAAAGCGTACAATACTCTGTGGACAGAGGCGGGGGCGGGGTTCGCCCCCTGCCTTTTTCGGTAAAATGCAATAGCGGAGTACATGCATGCGCGTGCTTTCGACAGATAGTGCATCTCGCGAAGAAGTGAAAGCGTTACTGCGCCGCTCGCTGGCTTTGGACGACGCCGAAATAGAATCGCGCGTACGCGCCATCCTGAAGGACGTGGCCGCTCGCGGCGACAACGCTCTGCGCGAATACACCGCCCGCTTCGATGGGGTACATCTGCCACGTCTTGAGGTAACCCCCGAAGAATTGCAGGGCGCACAGCAAGAAGTGCCTGCTCCGGTGGTGGAAGCGCTGCGCCTCGCTGCTGGGCGAATCCGCCGATTCCATGAACACCAGAAGCGCGCCTCGTGGTTCGAGGTGGACGAACACGGCGGGCTGGTTGGGCAGACGATAACCCCCCTCCGACGGGTGGGGGTGTACGTGCCCGGCGGGTTGGCGGTGTATCCCAGCTCGGTGCTGATGTGTGCTCTGCCCGCGCGGGTAGCCGGCGTGGAAGAGGTAATCCTCTGCACCCCGCCGCGCAAAGACGGCACGGTGCATCCGCTGGTGCTGCTGGCGGCGCAGGAGGCGGGCGTCAACCGCGTTTTCAAAGTAGGAGGCGCACAGGCGATCGCTGCGATGGCTTACGGCACGCAGTCCATCCCCGCCGTAGACAAAATCGTGGGACCGGGCAACATCTACGTCACCGTCGCCAAGAAGCTGGTGTACGGCACGGTGGGCATCGACATGCTTGCGGGTCCCAGCGAGGTGTGCATCCTGGCCGATGACACCGCCAACCCGCGTTATGTGGCGATAGACATGCTCACTCAGGCGGAACATGATGTGCACACCGCCGCTTTCCTGATCACCCCCTCCCCTGCCCTCGCGCAGGCGGTGTTGCAGGAGATAGAAAAAGCGGTTGCCGGGTTGCCGCGTCGGGATATTCTCCAGCAGACGCTGGCGCAAAACGGCGGTATCCTCATCACACGCGACATGGACGAGGCAGTAGACCTTGCCAACCTGTGCGCCCCCGAACACCTTGCGCTGATGGTCGCCGAGCCGTGGCGGTATCTGTCTCGCATTCGGTGCGCCGGCGCGGTGTTGATGGGCGATTATTCTCCTCAGTCATTGGGCGATTATGTGGCGGGTCCCAGTCACACCCTGCCTACCAGCGGCACCGCCCGCTACGCCTCACCGCTGAACGTGGACGACTTTGTGAAGAAGACCAGCGTGGTCAGTTTTACACGCGAAGCCCTGCAGCAGGTTGCCGGAGCCATCGAGAGCCTGGCAGAGGTGGAAGGTCTCGATGCACATCTTCTCGCTGCACAATGGAGGCTACACGATTAACATAAGGAGAGGTCGCAGGATGAACATCGAAGAACGCATCGCTCAGGTGGACCGCGAAACCGCCGAAACCAGCGTGCATGTCAGCTTGCATCTGGACGGCACGGGCAAGGCAGAGGTGGAGACCGGCATCGGCTTCTTCGACCACATGATTAGCCACCTGATTCGCCATGCCCTGTTCGACGCGGTGATCCAGGCGCGAGGCGACCTGGGGGTGGATGCACACCATACAGTAGAAGATGTGGGCATCTGCATAGGGCAGGCTTTGCAGCGTGCGGTGGGCGATAAGCGCGGTATCGAACGCTATGGACATGCTATCGTGCCGATGGACGACGCGCTGGTGATGGTGGCGGTAGACCTCTCCGGGCGGGCGTATCTGCACTGCGACCTGCAACTGCCTCCGGTGATGCTAGGGCAGATGCCTGCGGAGCTGGTGCAGGAGTTCCTGCGCGCCTTCGCGTTCCACGTTCCCATGAACCTGCATGTGCGTCAGCTAGCGGGGGAAAACGCTCATCACATTGCGGAAGCTACCTTCAAGGGGCTGGGACGTGCGCTGGCAGATGCGGTGCGCTATCGCTCACGCGAGGCGGGCGTGCCCAGCACGAAGGGAGTATTGTGACGGTGATTGCCATTGTGGACTACGGTATGGGCAATCTGCGCAGTGTGCAAAAAGCACTGCAGAAGCTGGGTTTTGACGCCGAAATCACCGGCGACGCGGAGAGGGTGCGTCGGGCAGATAAGCTCATCCTGCCGGGGGTAGGCGCGTTTGGCGCAGCGATGCAGAACCTGCGTCGCGCCGGACTGGACAGGGCGATCCGCGAGTTCATCGACGCAGGCAAACCGTTTCTGGGGATATGCCTCGGTCTGCAGTTGCTTTTTGACTTCAGCGAGGAGACCTGGACAGCGGAACAGGAACGCGGTCTGGGCATCCTGCGAGGCAAAGTGGTACGCTTCCCCGACGGCTTGCTCGACGGGCAGGGCAAGCTCCTCAAAGTGCCCCATATCGGCTGGAACGCCCTGCACTTCACGCGCGATGACGCCCTCCTCGAGGGGGTAGAGGAAGGTTCGCATGTCTACTTCGTGCACTCCTACTTTCCGGTGCCCGACGAGGAGGAGATGGTTATCGCCGTCTCCGATTACGGCATACCCTTCTGCTGTGCGGTGCAATTCGAGAATATTCGGGCTGTGCAGTTTCACCCGGAAAAGAGTAGCGCGGTGGGCTTGCGCATCCTGCGCAATTTCGCGGAGAACTAAATATTTTGCAATTTGCCCTAAAATATTACCTAAACACAGACGGTCCTTTGTATGAAGTAGAAACCCGGAAGGCGCGAGTTGGGTCACGTAAGATATGGAACTCTATCCGGCTATAGACCTGCGTGGCGGGCGGTGTGTGCGCCTGCTACAGGGACAATTTGACGCCGAAACGGTGTACAGCGATGACCCGGTGCAAACCGCTTTGCGCTGGCAGTCGGAGGGAGCGCGGTGGCTGCATGTCGTAGACCTCGATGGCGCACGTGTGGGCAAGCCACAGCAGCTGCACATACTGGACGCCATGGTAGACGCCGTGCGCATTCCCATACAGTTCGGCGGCGGTGTCCGCGCTGAACATCACCTGCGGAAGGCGTTTGAAGCAGGCGCAATGCGCGTGGTGCTCGGCAGCGCGTTGATTACCGATCCCGACTTTGCCGAGCGCGTGTTTCGCGAGTGGGGGGAGCGCGTGGTACTGGGTGTGGACGTGCGCGAGGGCAAAGTAGCCATCCGCGGCTGGCAGGAGCAAACGGACGTAGACGCGCTGGAACTGATACAACGCATGGCAAAGCTGGGGGCGCGTCGCGTCATCGTCACCGACATCTCGCGCGACGGTACACTACAGGGACCAAACCTGCAACTGCTGAAACAACTGGTGCAGGAAACGGGTATCCCGATTATCGCCTCCGGGGGTGTTTCTTCCCTCCACGACCTGCTCGCGCTAAAAGAAACGGGTGTGGAAGGGGCTATCATCGGAAAGGCGTTATACACAGGAAACGTGAGCCTCAAAGAAGCTCTGGAGAAGGTGAGATAAACATGGTGGAGATACTGGCACTGGCTATACCGATTCTCGCGCTATCCATCCCTATTGTTGCCCTTCTCACGCGCTACCAGATTGAGCGCACAAAAATCCTGGCGTCACGAGACACCACCTCCACCGCCGAACTGCGTAAGATGCTAGAGGACCTGCGTGAGACCACTACCCAGTACGACCTCGCGCTGGACCAGACCCTGCAACGCATCGAGCACAAGCTGGAAGACCTGGAAAATCGCGTGGCACAGCTGGAACAACAGCAGTCGCAGCAGTTATTGAGGTGATAGCAACATGGGAGACCTGATAGGTTTGGTAGCAGTGGGCTGATATCATGAAGAGAGGTCGTCATCATGAGCGGATGGGACGCGATTGCTATGGGTTTTGGAGTGTTATTAGGGTCGGCAGGCTTGCTGGTCTTCTTGGTGCCGGTGCTGTGGATTATCAGCCACTACTCCCACAAGGTCAAAATAGAGCGCATGAGGCTTCAAGCGCAAACACAGGGCACCGAAGCGTTAAGGAAGGAGATAGAAGCCCTTCGCCAGCAGTTCCAGCAACTGCGCGAGACGAACACACAGTTTGTGCTCAGCGCGGATAACTCCCTTACTGCCCTGCGCGAAAAGGTAGAACGGCTGGAAGAGCGACTCTCCGCTCTGGAGCAGCAGACCCTGCAACAGAGGTTATAGGTTCGTGGGAAAACAGCCCCCTCTCCCGAAGCTTCGGGAGAGGGGGGTTGGGGGTGAGGGCTACTCCTCCCCGATCAAGCCGAAGTCGCGCACCAGGATGCCGAAATCGAACAGCGTGATCTCCTCATCGCCGTCGAAGTCCACCGCCTGGTTCCAGTTCTCGTCCCCGCGCAGTGAGCCGAACGCCTGCACCAGCAAGCCGAAGTCGAACAGCGTCACCTCGTTGTCGTTGTCGGCGTCCGCGTTGAACAGGGTCAAAAGCACCGATGCGCTGCCGGTACCGGTGGGCGGCACAGACACATCGTGCGCTATTGCTCGCAGCCAGTGCGAGAACTCGTAGTGCTTGCCGAAGCGGTCCTGCACGTAGCCCTTCGCGGCGATGTCGTACAAGCCGGGCTGGATACCGTTCAGCTTGAACTGTCCTATCGCGACACTGCCATCCGCCGGCGTGACGTTCAGCGCAATACTCTTGCGGAACAGCACGTTGGTCGTCCCAGGCTGGCGGAACTCCAGCGTGAGCGGAGGTGCAACCACCCACTGCCCATCGCCGCTGCCGTAGTTGGGTGAACCGACGAACCCCGCCAGTTCGATAGTGCCGTCTATCTGTGGTGCTTCCGCAGGCTCGATGATGTACAGCGCGTTCTGACGCACGTAGTACAGCCTTCCGCTCGGGCTGACGGCAACCGGCGCGCGGGCACCGATACCGAAGGTGTAGAAGTTGTGCCACGCCGGACCCCAGATGCCCGTGTCGTACTGCCACAGCACCTGCCCCGTTGCCACGTCCACAGCGATCACCTGCACTGTGTCGCTGTGGTAGGGGTCATCCGGGTTGTGGCGGGTCATGGCGATCCACACACCGCCCTGGTGCATCCCCGACGGGTCCGGCACCAGCTGCGTGAAGTGGTGCATCTCGCCCCAGTGCGAGGGACCCGACAGCAGGATGCGATGGGTGAGGTTGCCCTGTCCGTCGCTGGAGTAGACGCTCACTACCCCGCTGAAGTCTGCGGTGATAACTGACTTGCCATTCGGTAACAGTGCGGCGGTGTCACAGTAGCCATGTCCGCCCACATTGTGCCACAGCAGATCGGGGGAGCCGTCAGACGGCACCAGCGGGTCCAAAAACGATTCCTGCGAAGCGTTCAACCGTCCCTTGACAGCGCCTGTCGCCACGTCGTACACGGTGAAAGTGTAGCCGTAGTCGCTCCACGACACCTTGTACAGCTCGCGGTTCACCGGCGAGTAGACAAGGTGGTTGTGGTTCATCTTCTCGCCAACAGCCCTCCACTGCACCGCTCCCGTGTCGAGATTGATTGCGACGATGGTTTCCTCGTTCGGCACGTTGGAGGACACGTTGAAGAAGATACCCGGCACCCCGTTGAAGGCGTCCGGCACAATGGTAAACGCCTGATTGGGCATCCCCACAGGTGCGCCGGGAGCCGCTACGGGCACACCATCCGGCAGCTGGTAGTCCGCCATGAACCCGATGACGCCAGTAGCGGCATCAATGGCAAAGCCGGTAAGCACTGTGATGTCCTCCTCGCCAACCGTCTTCCGCCACGGTTCGGACGCAGCGTACAGAACACCGTTTGCTAAAGCGAGCGCAGGCGACCAGTTTGGCGGCCCTGGCGGTAGCGGTGTTGCCCAGATGGTCGCACCGGTGTTCTTGTCCAGCGCGGCAATAACCGGACGCGAGCCCGGCCCCGCCTTGCCAAAGTCGGTGCCGACCGCGTAGATACGCTGTTGCCCAACCAGAGGCGCCGCCCACGCGCGGAAGTGACCGAACAGGTTGTCTGACTTCCATCTGAAGTTGCCGTTCGGGTCCAGCGAGTAGATACTGACGCTCTCGCTGGGGCTCGGGCTGGGTTCGTTGTTGCTACCCCGCCAGTAGAGGTTACCCTGCGAGTCGAACATGATCTGGCTGTGGAAGCCGTGACGAGGCGGCTGCACCCCGCCCGGCAGAGGGACTTCCCGTACCATCACCCCACCACTCTGGAAGATGTAGGGGGCTGTGGTCACGTTGGTGCGGTAGATATCCGCATTCCTTTGCGCCCAGGGACCGTCGGGATTATCCGGTATCTGCCCCCAGGCAGCGCTCACAACCAGCAGGAGCAGCGCCACGAGAGATGCGAACCGAACTTTCATCTTGCACCCTCCTTTTCCGAAGTTAGGATTGACCCTGTAAAATGTCTATCCATGATGCCCTGCCATCTACACAGGGCGAATCACCACAGGTCACTACTGGTTCCGCTTTGCCGTCATCCTGCCCAATGCTGCCGCGAAAGTAGATATTGCCTTCGGAGTCGAACACCGTTTGCACTTCATAGTGTCCGCCCGAACGAATGGCGTAGCCGGCGAGGTTCACGGGGGTGTCCACCCAGCCGCTGGCTGTGGGCAGCTGCCACACCGGAAATGCGTTCGTGGCATAGATGTCGGCGTTTTTCACACCCCACGGGGAATCGAGGTTATCCTGGGCGTTACCCGCCGTGACCAGCAACGCGAGCAACAACCCCAACATGAGCAGACGAACTTTCATGTTCACAAACCCTCCTTTGCCGGAATAGATTTGTTGCTGTATTACACCTTAACTACTGACAACGCGCTCCTGGCGCATAATCCCATTGCCACAGGTTGCCCTTCGGTTGCCCGTTCACCACTTCCAGCGGCGCCCAGGTCTGCTCGGGGCGATACCACTTGGCATGTCCGTCTGCCATCACGTAGTTCGCACCGTCGTTGTGTAACAGCAGGCTGGTCCACGTTGCGGTATCTCCTGTCCGTCCCATCTCCGCGGCAACCCAGCACTCATCGGAAATCGCCCACCACCAGTGCATATCCGGTGCTGGCGATGTGCCCGTCGGCAGGCGAAGCACCGTGCCGAAGGAGATGGACTCGGTGATGGCGATGGCTTGCGCGGGCTGCGGGATTGATCCCAGCGAGCGTACCCTGCCGGGTCCGTGCGAGCCGTTCGGGTTTGCCCCCAGCCAGCCCAGCACATAGGCGTTCGCCGAGTAGCTGCGTGCGCCGTACAGCCCGTAGCGACGCACCAGCTCATTCTGGTTCAGGCAGGCAAACCAGCCACGCTGACACCGTTTGCGATACTCGGCGAAGTTGGGCAGGTTTGCAGGACAGCCGAAGACACCCAGGTTCTTGGTATACGGGTAGATGAGCTCCGCCCAGGTGGGAGCGATGTTTGGCGGGCTCAGGGGATACTCCACGCCGGGCATCCCCCACGACCAGGGGAGCGTCTCATCATAGTCCTCGGCGTACATCATCAAGGCAAGCCCCTGTTGCCTCGCATGCGAAAGGCACGCCGCCTGGTTTGCCTTTTCTCGCGCGCGCTCAAACACGGGGAACAGTATCGCCGCGAGAATGATGATGATAGCAATCACCACAAGAAGCTCGATAAGCGTAAAAGCGCGTACCCTGCGATACATGGCGAGCCTCCTTAGTTCGTCCCGGAATAGTAGTCAATCGGATCCCAGCGTACTCCGGCAGGGGTGTTGTTCAGCGCGGATAGCGGCTGGGGAACGATCGACTCTGCCTTGTACCACTTCGAGTGCCCATCGGCGAAGGCGAGGTTCACCCCGTCCGAATGGCGTGCCGAGAAACCTGCTTTGTTGTTAATGGGCGTCGGGGAGACGTTTGCCCGCACGATATAGCCCACAAAGCCCTGATTTACATCGCCCGGCACGCTATCGGTGACTACTACCACCATTGCGGGCTGAATCACCCGGCTCAGCTGGATAACATAGTCCACCGAATTTCTTGAAGGGCTAAACGGCGCCCATTCGCGGTTATAACCGTAGGGCAGCCACCCTCTTTCGCCGTACGTGTCCACATACCTGCCCGTGCCATCGGATGGACAGCGGAACAAGCCTGTGTTCTTAATGTATGGCGCCACCATCGCGCTCCATATCGGGGAGAGAGCATTCGTACTGTCCACCGCTGTCGGGGGCATGTACAGGTCGTAGTCCTGGCTGTACATGCGGAAGGCATGGGCTATCTGTTTGAGGTTGGAGAGACACTGCGTCTGCCTTGCCTTATCGCGTGCCTTCGCGAAAACAGGGAATAGTATTGCCGCCAGGATGGCGATAATCGCTATCACCACGAGGAGCTCGATGAGCGTAAACGCCCATCGGCGGGGGATTCTGCTACTCACTTTCGCACCCTCCTTGCGTAATCGGTTACTCTTTCAGAGACACCTGTGACAACTATCGCGCCTGCGAGCGTGCAAACACTTCCATCACTAAAGGTAGTATATCATTATTACGTACTTTGTGCAAGAGGTTTGCACCTTTCACATTCCCTGTATTTTGCGAAACCGGTACTTTTGCGTGTGCTTCGAGGTACTATTTTTCCATCGGTTAGAACGATTGACAGGAGGCTATACGTGAGGATTCTGTTTCTGTGCACTGGCAACTCGTGCCGCAGTCAGATGGCGGAAGGGTTCGCCCGACAATTGCTGAAGGGTTGGGACATCTGGAGCGCGGGAACACATCCCGCCGAGCGCGTCAATCCCCTTGCGGTGCAGGTGATGGCGGAAAAGGGCATCGACATCTCCGCCCAGTATCCAAAACTGGTGCACGACATTCCCCGACCGGTGGACTTCGTGGTCACCCTGTGCGGCGAGGCAGCGGAGGAGTGCCCTGTCTTCCCCGGCGCGAAGCACACCGAACACTGGGGGCTACCCGACCCGGCGAAGGCAACAGGCACTCCCGAAGAGGTGCTGCAGGTTTTTCGCCATGTGCGCGATGAGATCGAGAGGAGAATGAATGACCTCGCCGACCGTGTGAAAACGCAAACGTGACGGTTAAGGTCTCTGGCTGCACACAGACAGGTGCATACTCATCCTGAAGCACTCAAGCACGGATATCGATCATCTTTCCGGCGTCCTCAATCATCTGCACCAGCTGCTCGCCCGTTTGCTGTTGGGCGTCCATCGTTTTGCGCAAAAGTTTGATCTGATACTCTTGCCCCTGCTGTTCGCTGCGCAACAGGGATACCAGCAGAGACATGGCGGCGCGGTCTTCTACGCGCATTTACTTTCTCTCCTGTAAACTGACGTTGATTTCGATATCGCCGAAGTCACCAAGCAGGATGGGCACGACGAGCGCAGGCGTGTTGACCGTAGAGATCTTGACGTTGCTTCCCCGGATGATGCTGGGAGGCGAAATATCACAGGTGTAGCCTTTTTCCGCAAGCAGCGCAGCGGCGTTGCCTGTAATCATATTGCCCAGTTCGGCAATCGCGCTGGCAGCGAGCGCGTCGAAGGTGCGGATAGGTTGACCGATCATGTGAGAGGCGATTTTGTCGGCGGTCGCGAGGCTCATGCCGTAGATGACCGAACCTTCCACCTTGCCCGTCACGCCCATCACGATGCTACACTGCTGGGTGGTGAAAATGCCGGGGCGCATCGCCAGCTGCCCCTTCTCCGGCTGAACACCCAGCACCATCTCCAGCACCGAATACGCCGCGCTCACAAACGGGTTGATGTATTCCACTCGCATCATGGTTCAGGCTCCCTTCAGCTACCCAGCAGTTTCTGCACGCTCTCTATCACGCGATCCGGCTGGAACGGCTTGACAATGAAATCCTTCGCGCCCGCCTGGATAGCTTCTACCACCAGATTCTTCTGCCCCATAGCGGTCACCATCACGATACGGGCGTTGGGGTCCACCTTTTTTATCTCCCGTACCGCGCTGATGCCGTCCATCTCCGGCATGGTGATGTCCATCGTCACCAGGTCGGGTTTCAGGCTTTTGTACATCTCCACCGCTTCGCGCCCATTGGTGGCTTCGCCCGCCACCTCATAGCCGTGCTGAGTCAGGATATTCTTCAGCGTGACCCGCATAAACAGCGCGTCATCGGTAACCAGTATCCTCTTGCCCATTACTTGCTTCCCCCTTAGCGTCCTCCTTGTTGGTTATTCCATGTTTATGCGGCTTGGCGTAGTTCCGTCGCCGGCTTACGGTAGAAAAACGACAGCGGCATCTCGTAGCCGATTTCACGGTAGTTGAAAATGCGCTCGGTGCTGCCCACAAACAGCACCCCACCGGGCACCAGCGACTGGAAAAAGCGCACGTATAGCCTGTCCTTTGCCTCCTCGGTGAAGTAAATCACCACGTTGCGGCAAACGATAAGATGGAAGCCCGTCTCAAACGGGTCCGCCAGCAGGTTATGTTTACGAAAGTTGATGTTTCGCTTCAGTTCCGGCTTCACCTGGTAGCGATTGCCCTGCTGCACAAAGTACTTCTGCTTCCATTCTGGCGAAACGTTGCGCATATCCTCAGCGGTGAAAATCCCCTCTTTCGCCTTACTCAGGATGCTCTCGTCCACGTCAGTGGCGAGAATCTGGTAGGATAGCGGGCTCATCTCCTCCAGCAAAATGGCGAGCGAGTACGGCTCCGCCCCGTACGAGCATCCTGCACTCCATACCTTCAGCGAACCGCTTAGCCGGCGCAGCTGGGGAAGGATTACCCGACGCAGTTCTTCGAACTTCTCCGGATTACGAAACAGCTCGGAGACGTTGATGGTAATCCGGTCGAGAAAGTACGCGAACTGCTGAGCATCCCTTTCCAGAACCCCCCAGTACTCCTCCAGGTTGTACGCGCCTACGCGCTCCGCCATCGATCGCAGGCGGCGCTCCATCTGCGGGCGTTTGTATTGTTGCAGGTCTAATCCCGTCTTGCGTTTTACCTGTTCGCAAAACCACAGGTAATCGTCCACGATCGATGTTGTCCTCACCGCAATGCGACCTCCGGTTGCTCCTGCAAGTTGGCTGCCTGCGCCATCTGCTCAACGATTTGTTCACACAGTTCGTCGATATCCGCCTGTTCAAGCCCGAGCATCGCCAGTGTGTCCTCTTCGAGCACGTAATACAACCCGTCTCCGCCGATTCCGATACCCATCGTGATGGACAGGATGTCTGCCAGATGTACAACGGAAATCATCAGCTCTTTGTCTGGCGCACCGGAGGGCTGATGGTGATACTTAATCACGGAAACCAGCGAGGGTGGCAGGTTCCACTTTTCTGCGATCAGCCCACCCGCCATCGCGTGGTTGAAGCCAAGCACTGCTTGTTCCGCCTCCACAAAGGGGATGCGGTCTTGCAGGGCACGCTCCATAATCTGGTCAAACTGCTCGCGCACAAAGAGGTTGATCGCCACCTTGCCGATATCGTGTAACAGTCCGGCAACAAACGCCTCCTCGACGACGGGTAGGTGTACCTTGCGTGCAATCAACTGCGCGCCGATTGCGCAAGCCAGAGAGTGTCGCCACAGCTCGCCGCGCTGTAGCCAGTATCCGGCGATTTCGCGGTTGAGCAGTTCGAAGGTAGAAGCGGCGATGGCGAGGTTTTTGATGGTGCGAAATCCCAGAATAACCACCGCCTCCGAGAGAGTGCCCACACGCCGTGGCAGACCATAGAAGGCGGAGTTGGCGAGCTTGAGCACACGCGCCGCCATCGCCTGGTCGGTCGCGATGACCTTTGCGATGCTCTGGGCGTCGGAACGGGGGTCCTCCGTTATGCGCATCACACGCACCACGACCTCGGGAAGCGCAGGCAGGTCTCGGATGGTTTGTACCAGCTGCTGCAGTTTCTCCGGTGTGCCTGTTACGTTCATGCTGCCACCCCCGAAGAGGCAAGAATATTACCCAGCACCGCCAGTTCGCGTTCCGCGCCTCCTATCGTGCGGACCACAATCAGCCCGTTGTCTGAGATGAGTCGAAGGGTGCGTCCTGCGCTTCCCCCAACGTCTTTCGCCTGCAACGGGATGCCTGCCTCGCGCAAGGCGTTCACCACCGCCTCGGCATTACGCGCCCCCACGTCCAGAGAGCTACTCACGCCAAACTGAAACAGCTGCGCCCCCCCGGCTATCGCCGCCTTCAAGCGCGAAACGCTTGCCCCCTGCTCCACCATCCGCTGCACAATGGCGGGAATAGCAGTATCCGCGAACTTACCCGGTAAATCCCCCGTCTTGCTCGCCTGACTTTTGGGCAGTACCACATGCACCATGCCCGCCACGCGCGTCAATGGGTCATACAAACACACTCCGACACAAGACCCCAAACCCAAAGCGGTCAACACATTACCTGCACCGCGAACCACTTGTATCTCCCCCATGCCAACAGTTAGGTTAACACTCATCGCTTAGCCCATCCCTATCGCCTCGAGGATTCTCTGGATACCGCCCGGCTCGGGCAGAAAGATGAATGTGCCGGAAATCAGCCCATCTGGGTCGTAGATGTCGGTCGCGATGGTCACGGCGAAATCATCAAGGTTTTGTATGTTCGCAATGACCGCGTCCAGAATCGCTGCTCCCATATCCACCGCCATCACAGGCGGGCTGGGGAGTAGCTGCAGCGCTGTGAAGTCGCTGATAGCGGTGAGATATGCGCTGAGCATGATGTTACCGATTTCCATGAGCACAGAGGCGGTCACTTCATCCATGCTCACCTCCGGCATCCCCAGCAAGACACCGGCCAGATGGTGCGCGCTGTGCACATCGAAGATGAACGTGGCATGCCCGGGCACGTCCCCAGTTACCTGCAGGTAGACACCAGCCGTTACTTGCTCGGGGTCGCGCAGAACGTCGGGCAGATCGCTGATGGGTACGCAAACCGCCTGCGGCACGTTGATAAGTACCGTGGTATCGATCAGGTCGGCTAAAGCCGAAGAGGCTTTGCCCATTCCGATATTGGCGATTTCGCGCAGCGCGTCGAACTGCTCCTCGCTGAAAGCATACTCTGGCTGGGCGCTCATCTTCTCACCCCTTCGGTCGCAAGGCTATACCCATTATCGGCACTTGATGGTCTATACTGGAGTGCACCCAGCCAGCAACGGACGGTTATTTCATCTCATCTCGCCAGGAACGCTTCGCTTGCCAGCCCAGTACCTGCGTGGCGTGAGAGGTGTCAATAAGCGCACGATAGGGGTTCTCTGCCACATAGGCAGTCAAATCGCCTCGCCAGGGAAGGTGTGACCAGTACTTCTGCACCAGTTCTATCGTGGGAATATCAATAGTGGTATCCGCAGCGCTCAGCAGGAAAGCGTCGTGCTGTACGCCCTCCGCCTTCAGCGCAAGCAACACCGCATCACACACGTCCTGAAGGTCTACGTATGCCCACAGCTCGTCCTTGCCCCACTCGGCGCGCATTTCGGCGGGCACGCGCCTCCACCAGGGAAACGGTTGCGCGGTGTTCACCACAAAGACAGGGCGGAAGCATATCGTCACGATGCCGTAGCGCTCCGTGTAGCTACGGCACACTTCTTCCGCCAGATGCTTGGATAACTGGTAGGGTGTCATCGGGTGGCGCGGATGGAAATCGTCCAGAGGAAGGTACTCCGGCGGGCGATGTCCTCCCACGCAACCCAGCGCGTTGATGCTGGAGAAGTACACTACTCGCTCCACGCCAGCCTCCGCGCAGGCTTGCAGCACGTTCCATGTGCCCTGCACATTCACCGCCAGCACCTCATCGGCAGCGTTGCGACGGTCGCTGGACATCGCTCCCAGATGCACTACCGCATCGACACCCTGCACCACGCGCCGAACGGTGAATACATCGCACAGGTCGCCCGCCACATGCTCCCACTCCGTGCTTGCACTGGCTGTGCGATCAAAGGTGCGCAGGGTATATCCTTCTTCCAGTAGCCTTTTTACCAGCTCCTGTCCGATGAAACCGTTGCTTCCCGTTACCAACAGACGCATCGTCACATTATCCTCCACATGGTATCTCGCCTGTAGGTATTATATCACCTATCGCCCCATAGCAACTGCACCTGCCTGCGCAATTCTGGTAAAATATTACAGAACGCTTTGAACAGAGGATGACAACCATGAAAAACTCTCTGCAAGCAAAAGCTCTTCTCCACACTCCTTCTGGAGATGTCACTATCTATCGTCTGGATGCTTTGCAGCGTGCGGGCATCAGCGGATTAGACCGCCTCCCCTACTCCATCCGCGTGCTACTCGAGAACCTGCTACGCCATGAGGACGGCAATGTGATTACCGCAGAGGACGTGCTCGCGCTGGCGCGATGGTCGGGCGGAGGTGAGGCGCGCGAAATCGCCTTTATGCCTGCCCGCGTGGTGATGCAGGACTTTACCGGCGTGCCGGCGGTGGTAGACCTCGCTGCGATGCGCTCCGCCATGCAGCGGCTGGGCGGCGATCCGATGAAGATTAACCCCATCGTGCCGGTGGACCTGGTGATCGACCACTCGGTGCAGGTGGATGTGTTCGGCACACCCGATGCCTACGAACAAAACGTCGCTCTGGAGTACCAGCGTAACGTGGAGCGCTACACCTTCCTGCGCTGGGCGCAATCGGCGTTCGGTAACTTCCGCATCGTGCCGCCGGGCATGGGCATTGTGCATCAGGTCAATCTCGAATACCTTTCGCCCTTGGTACACCGGCGCGAACAGCATGGTGAACCGACCGCCTATCCCGACACGCTGGTAGGAACCGACAGCCACACCACCATGATTAACGGGCTGGGCGTACTTGGCTGGGGAGTGGGTGGTATCGAGGCGGAGGCGGTCATGCTGGGACAGCCCTACTACATGTTGACGCCGGAGGTGGTGGGGTTCCGTCTTACAGGGGAGCTGCCCGAAGGCGCAACCGCTACCGACCTGGTGCTTACCGTCACCCAAATGCTGCGCCAGAAAGGGGTGGTGGGCAAGTTCGTGGAGTTCACCGGTGATGGCGTGAGCCGACTCAGCCTGCCTGACCGCGCAACCCTAGCCAACATGGCGCCCGAATACGGCGCGACGATGGGGTTCTTCCCCGTCGATGACGAGACCATCGCCTACTTGCGCGGAACCGGTAGACCCGACGAGGTGGTGGAACTGGCGGAGCGATATTGCAAGGAGAACCTGCTGTTCCGCTCCGACGACGCGCCGGAACCCCTCTTCAGTGATATGCTGGAGCTGGACCTGAGCACCGTAGAACCCAGCCTTGCCGGTCCCAAGCGACCGCACGACCGCGTGCCCTTGCGCGACGCCAAAAAATTGTTCGCTATGAGCCTGCGCGCGCCGGTGAAAGAGCGAGGCTTCGAACTGAGCGATGAGCAGATAGAACGGCGCGTGGCGGTGGAAGGCACGGACTATAGCCTCACGCACGGCGACGTAGTGATTGCCGCCATCACCAGCTGTACCAACACCAGCAACCCCTCGGTGATGCTCGGCGCAGGACTGCTGGCAAAGAAGGCGGTAGAGCGCGGTCTGCAGGTCAAACCCTGGGTGAAGACCAGCCTCGCGCCCGGTTCGCGTGTGGTCACCGACTACCTGCAGGCGTCGGGGCTGATTCCCTATCTGGAGCAGCTGCGTTTCCACGTGGTGGGCTACGGCTGTACAACCTGCATCGGCAACAGCGGTCCCGTGCCCGAACCGATTGCGAAGGCGGTGAAAGAGGGCGACCTGGTGGTCGCTGCGGTGCTCAGCGGCAACCGCAACTTCGAAGGGCGCATCAATCCGGTGGTGCGAGCGAACTATCTCGCCTCGCCGATGCTGGTGGTGGCGTATGCACTGGCGGGCACGATGAACATCGATCTGTACAACGAACCGCTGGGCACAGGCAAAGACGGCCAGCCTGTGTATCTGCGCGACATCTGGCCCTCCCAGCAGGAGATTCGCGACCAAATCCATCGCTCGCTGGATGCCGAGATGTATCGCCGGCAGTACGCGCGGGTATTCGCTGGCGATAAGTTCTGGCAGGACCTGCCCGTGCCCGAAGGCAATCTGTACGTCTGGGACCCCAACTCCACCTACATTCAGGAGCCACCTTACTTTGTGAACCTGTCGCCAGAGCCTGCACCGCTAAGCGATATCGAGGATGCGCGGGTGCTGGCGGTGTTCGGCGACTCCATCACCACCGACCATATCTCGCCGGCAGGCTCCATCGCGGTGAACAGTCCGGCGGGGCGTTATCTGATAGAGCGTGGCGTCCAACCGCCGGAGTTTAACTCCTACGGCTCGCGGCGGGGCAACCACGAGGTGATGATGCGAGGCACTTTCGCCAACATCCGCATTAAGAACCTGCTGCTGCCCGGCACGGAAGGTGGTGTCACCATCCACTTCCCTTCGGGCGAGACCCTGCCCATTTATGAGGCGGCGATGCGCTATAAGCAGGCGGGCATCCCGCTAGTGGTCATCGCGGGCAAGGAGTACGGCTCTGGCTCCTCGCGTGACTGGGCAGCGAAGGGCACCATCTTGCTGGGCGTCAAAGCGGTGCTGGCGGAGAGCTTCGAGCGCATTCACCGTAGCAACCTGGTGGGCATGGGCGTGTTGCCTCTGCAGTTCAAACCGGGCGAGAACCGCGACACGCTGGGTTTGACCGGACGGGAACGATACAGCGTGCTGGGCGTGCGCAATCTGCAGCCGCGCCAGGAGGTAACCGTCATCGCCCGCGACGAGTCCGGCAACGAGAAGCGGTTCACCGCCATCGCTCGCGTCGATACACCTGTGGAAGTGGAGTACTACCGGCATGGTGGCATCCTACCGATGGTACTGCGTCAGATGGCAAAGGGATAGTCTCCCTCATCCCCCTGCCCCCCTTCTCCCGACGCCGGGAGAAGGGGGTATGTCCCCAAACCTACCCATCTAGGACATGACGACGCAGCACCACTTTAACATACTCTGGCATCTGCTCACCCATCTGCTGCGCCTTTTGCTGTAACCTCTCGAAAACCTGTATCTCCTCTTCGCTCCACACGATGTCCAGGCGACGGACCTGCCTCAGCCCAATATGCTCATAGTTCTCTGGATACGCCCAGTAGCATTTTTTACAGATATCGGGACTACGCTCATCCGTCCAGTTGGGACAATGCTCACATGACCACGACTTCGCACGATTACAGGAACCGCAAAGAAGCATAAATTCGTCAAGACGTTCCAGAGGATTCTCTATATCCCCAGAGATTTCGTAGGGCACCCTGTGATCTACTTGCAACGATCGCACAGGCACTGCAAGGTAGCATAGAGAACATCTTTCACCCTGCTTCTGCAAGATCGCTTTCTTCAGGGGCTTTGGCATCGGCGCTCTTCCGCGTAGTCGCCGCATCTGGCTGAGGTCACCGAGCCGGTACACACGGATTCGGCGTCCTTGTGCATTCTTCATCCAGCCACGCTCAAGCGGAATGCCAAGTTCTATCACGTCTCTGGCAGCTCTGGGGGGATGTTCATAGCCGTAGATGTTGTGGATCTCCTCAGTGGTAATCTGTCCATGCTGCAAGATATGCTCTATCAGCTGACGCGCACGCCTCGAAGCACGCTGCAGCAGCTTTTTCAGTTCGTCTATCTGCTGCTCTTCCGTCATTTTAGATCAAGTAAAGCGCACTGACTCTGCTGGCTATAGTCACTCGCTACCCGTCTATCACCTATCCTGTCTACAAGAGCGGGTGAAAGGTAGAGTGATTCCACAGTATATGCTTTGATGCCAAGCAGCGTCGCCTGCGATGACCTCCCTGCGTATATCTCCACACGCATCAAGTTCAGGTCGGCTGGCAAAGGCTCTCCGTAAGCACGCAGGTCGTTGCGTCCGTCATAGCTGAGCAAATAGGCAACGTGACGCGCGTTGAGATAATGCAGCCACTCATGCAGCTCGTCGTGGTTTATATCGGTGTAATAGCGCGGGTCGCGTCCGGCACAGACTCCCTGATAGGGCGGGTCCATATACACAATGTCTTCGGAAGATACCTTCTCCAAAACGTTCTGGTACCCGCCTGCAGTGATCAGGGTTTTACCGCGCAGTAGTCGCGACGTCTCCACAATCTGGCGACGCATAGTCACAGGGTGCATACCGCGTCGACGATTATCCGGGCTCTGGTTGAACTCTCCGTTTGCGTTATACCGCACCGATGCTTTGACGCATCGTGCCAGAAGATAGAGCAGATACTCAGGACGACGTGTACGATTGAACTCCGCCCGTATCATGTCGTAGTAATCCCGTTCGCGCCCTTGCTGCTCTCTCCAAAGGCACTCGTAGGCGTCAGCCACTTGTTCTGGCTGGCAGATAATAGCATCCCAGAGACGCATTAGGGGTTCGTTCAGGTCGTTTAGCCAGAATCTGTCCGCTCGATAATGGGCAGCAGCGGCTATCGTGACCGCCGCTGAACCGGCGAAAGGCTCTACAAGTCGTGCCACATGCTGGGGGAAGTAAGCAAGTATCGCTTCAGCAATGCCCCTTTTGCTTCCTTGATAAGGTATCGGATGAGGAATACGCATTAGTTACCTCCTCTTACCACACGTTCCCAGATGATTCGCAGTCCCTCCAGAGTCAACCAGGGGTCTACATGCCGGATGGTGCGGGCTTCGGCGGCGATACGCTCCGCCAGTCCCCCTGTTGCGACCACCGTGGTTTCGCAACCGAGCTCCTTGTGGATGCGTTCCACCAGCGCATCAATCGCCCCGGCATAACCCAGCATGATGCCGGATTGCATCGCTTCTACCGTCGTACGCCCGATGACGTGTTCCGGAGCAACCAGCTCGATACGGGGCAAGCGGGCAGCGGTGCGGAACAACGCCTCCGCAGAGATACCCACACCTGCCATGATACATCCCCCCAGATACTCGCCCTCGGGAGAAATCACGTCCAGCGTGGTTGCCGTGCCGAAGTCCACAACGGTGGCAGGTACACCATATTTGTGAATCGCGGCGACAGCGTTCACTAATCTGTCTGCTCCTACCTCACGTGGGTCGTGGTAGCGGATAGGCACGCCCAGGTCCAGCTCATGTGAGACGAATATCGGCTCCACATGGAAGAAACGCCTTGCCATCCCCTGTAAGGCGTCGGTCATCGGGGGTACCACGCTGGAGATAATCACGCCGTCGATGCTCTCTGGGGAAAGGGTGGCGTACTGCAGTAAGTGCGTCATCAGCAAACCGTGCTCGTCAGCGGTGCGGTCGCGGTCGGTGCGCACGCGCCAGTGCTGCACCAGCCTCTGTTCTTCAAACACTCCTACCACGATGTTGGTATTGCCCACGTCCAGCGCCAGTAACATTCTATGACCTCTGTGGTTCCCCGCACACCTTCAGCACGGTTTGCTCCAGCTGCGCTATCACCTGCTCCATCCGGGCACGGTCGGTGGCTTCGAGCATAATGCGCACTACCGGCTCCGTGCCCGACGGGCGGATGTTCACGCGCGATGGGCTACCGAGCTGCTGTAGCACGCCTACTTCTATCCCTTTCGCCCCCTCATATCTTTCCCATGCGTGCTTGTCACGCACCCTCACATTGCGTATCATCTGCGGGTACCGTGTCATCACCTTCGCCAGATCGGAAAGGGTCTTACCGGTGCGTTGCATCAGGGCAAGCACCTGCAAGGCGGTCAGTAAGCCGTCTCCGGTGGTGGTATACTCTGCGAAGATAATGTGCCCCGACTGCTCACCTCCCAGCACAGCATCCAGTTCACGCATTCGCTCGGCAACGTACCGGTCGCCGACCCGCGTGCGCTCCAGGCGGATACCGTGCTTGCTCATCGCCTCCTCAAGCCCCAGATTGCTCATGATGGTAGCGACCAGCACATTGTTGCGCAGGCGGCCCGCCTCTTTCAGGTAAATAGCGCTCATCGCCATGATGCAATCGCCGTCCACTTCATTGCCGTGTTCGTCGCTCATGATAACCCGGTCGGCGTCACCGTCAAAAGACAGTCCCGCATCTGCGCGTTGCTCCTTGACGGTGCGGCGCATGCTTTGGGTATGTAGCGAACCGCATCCTGCGTTGATGTTGATGCCGTCAGGGGTGCAGTGTATCGGAACGACTTCTGCACCAAGCTGTGACAACACGCGCGGCGCGATACTATAAGCGGCACCGTTGGCGGCATCCACCACAATGCGCATTCCCTTCAGCGAGCAGCCGGTGCTGGCGATCAGATGGGCAACGTAGTGGTCTATCCATTCGCTGTCACGTTGCACGCTGCCGATATGTTCTCCTTGCGCGCGAGGAATATGCTCCCAATCCCGTACCAGAGATTCTATCTCGTCCTCTATCCTGTCAGGCAGTTTGCATCCGTCCACGCTGAAGAACTTGATACCGTTGTCTTCGAAGGGGTTATGCGAGGCGGAGATAACTGCGCCGGCATCCGCTTGAGAGTTTTTGGTGCAGTATGCTACCGCAGGAGTGGGCAGGATACCCAGCAAGGTGACCCGTGCTCCCGCCGCGCACAGCCCGGCTACCAGCGCCGCTTCGAGCATATCCCCCGATAAACGAGTGTCACGCCCCACCAGAACGTGTGGGGCGTGATTGCCGTTGCCCAGCACCGTTGCCGCTGCCATGCCCAGCTGCATCGCCAGAAGAGGGGTTAAATCGCGGTTGGCGACGCCGCGCACCCCATCGGTACCGAATAACCTTGCCATCAGTTTTTGACCACCTTTACTCGGCTGGGGCGTAGAACGCGCGACTGGATCATATAACCGCGTTCCACCTCTTCCAGCACGGTTTCGTCAGGGTGATCGGGGCTCTCCACGCGCTGCACTGCCTCGTGGTAGTTGGGGTCAAAAGGTTTACCTACTGCCTCGATGGGCTCAACACCCGCTTCTCGAAGCAGTGCCTGCATTTGCCTGTAGGTCAGCTGCACGCCCTCCATGAGCTTCTCGAAGGACTGGCTTTCCTCCGCCGCCTGCAGGGCGCGTTCGAAGTTGTCCATCACGCGCAGCAGACCGCGCAGGAACTCCTCGAGGGCGATACGACGGATCTCCTCCATCTCCTGGCGCGTACGTCGGCGGAAGTTATCAAAGTCCGCCATTGTACGTAGAAGGCTATCGTGTTTCTCCGCCAGCTGCTGTTTGAGCAGCGCGTTTTCTTCCTCTAACATGTGCAAGCGCGCCTCGAGCTCGGAAATATCCGCAGCTACCGGTTCGCCCGTCGCCTCCGAAGGCATTTCAGCGGACGTGACCGGCGCTTCCTCCTGGCGCGCTTCCGACTGTGGTTGCTGATGATGTGGTGCTTTACGTTTCATTCGCTCTCTCCTATATTGAATTACTCGCGTTACGAGCTCACGCTGAGATATGTCAGCACTCGCGAAAGGGCGTTGGCGATATATTCTACCACCGTTGTTGCCACTTCATAGTGCATTCGGGTGGGACCGAACACCGACACCGCGCCCGCGATACGGTCCCCTATCCGATAGGAAGAGGTCACAAAACTACAGCAGCGCATTTCCGGCAGAGGGTTCTCCTCGCCGATGGTGACCTGTACCCTGCCTGATGCGCTCAACCGTCGCATCACACGCATGAGAGCCTGAGGATGCTCCAGAAGCGCAATCACCGGGTACAGACGTTCTACCTGCCGAAACTCAGGCTGCTCCAGAATGTGTTGCAAGCCATCCAGAAAGACTTCTTGCTCGCCGAGCGCCTCGATGCAGTCCTGCGCAGCCTGCTCCACCAGCCTCCACACCGCCTCGATTCCGGATAGTTCGGCAGGCATGACCAGTGGTTCGGCGATCAGCAGGTCTCGCACCGCGCGTCCAGAGTAGCGTTCCTGCAGCAACCTGTCTATTACCGCCATCTGCTGATCGCTCAATCGAGAGGGGGTGGGAATCAGGCGGTGTTCCACCTGCCCACTACTGGCAACCACCACCAGCAGCAGCTTGCCCGGAGCCGGTTGAGATAACAGAATGTGGCGAAGGGAAACCACGTCCGTTTCCGGCGCCGTTGCCATCGATGCGTAGCGGGTGGACTCCGCAAGCAGGCGGCAGGCTGCCTGCAGGAGACGTTGCACCTCGCCTGCCTCGGGATTGGTCGGCGAAAACAGGCTGGTCTGCTGAGAGGAGAGCAGCCTGCTGACCGGTATCGGCCTCATCAGATGTTCCACGTAGTAGCGATAGCCCAGGTCGGAGGGAATGCGCCCTGCCGAGACGTGCGGCTGGCGCAAATAACCCATTTCCGCCATTTCCGCCATCTCGTTGCGCACCGTTGCCGAGCTGACGCGCAAGCCGTAGCGTTCCACTACCGCCTCCGAGCCAACCGGCTCGGCGGTCGCGACGTAGTCCTGAACCACCGCTTGCAGGATGAAGGCTTTTCGAGCATCTAGCGGACGCATCTTCCCTTCTTCCCCCTTATGTGAATATAGCCTTACAATGGGCGTTTTGTCAAGTTTGCCCTACCGGTATCGATTGTGGCAAGGGGGAGCGTCTTGTAGAGATAGTACGAGAGAGACAGGCAACCCCTCTCCCACAGCGTGGGAGAGGGGCACAGGGGGTGAGGGTCTACTCGTTCACCGTGATTTTAGTAGTGGCGACGAACGGCTTCTTCAAACCGTATATGTCGGTGACGGTCAGCGTGACGATATATTCGCCCGGTTTGCGGTAGCGGGTAGTTACCACCCTACCGATCGCGTCCTCCTGAATACCGTCGCTGGCATCGAAATCCCACGAGTATTTCAGCGGGGTGATGCCTGCGCTGGCGCGCGCTTCTAACCTCACCAGGTCGTTGGCGGCAACGATTTGCTCTTCACCTGCGTCGCCCGTGATGGGAGTGGGGTCGGTCGCCACCCGAATCTCGCCCACGTAGAACACTCCGTAGGCGTCGCCAAAAATACGAATCTCTTTGATTTTCGCGTCCGGTGACAGTCCTTTGAACGCGCCAAGCGCAACCCCGATGGGGAACCAGCCCTCCTGGTCGGTGATGGGCGGTTCGAAGGGAGCAACCGCTTCATACTGCTTGCCGTCGGTAGTCACCACTACCACCCGCATCTGCTTCATCACGCGCGTGGTCATCGTGGGTGCGGTATAGCCTCCCCGGTACCCGCCGTAGCCATAGCCCGGCATCCCCGGGTAGCCGCCCGCCACTCCGCCGGTGCGTCGTCCGGTGCCCGTAGCTGGCGCACCCGGCACACCACCTGCGCCTGGTGGCGCCCCCATGCCAGCGCCACCCATTGGTGGGCCTGTCATACCACCCAGCATTCCGCCCGCTCTACCGGTAGCCCGTCCGGCACCCGTTGCTGCGCCGCCAAGCCTGCCTCCGCGCGCGCCGGCAAGTCCGCCCATTTCGGGCGTGCCCATGCCGGGCATACCCGGCATACCTGGCATTCCGTAACCTCTACCGTACCCTCCGGTGTACAGACCACCGGTTCCTCTGGGCAGGCGAACCTGAAATACCAGGTAGGCGGCAGGGTTGCTGACAAAGGCTCCCAGGCTAATCGGTTGCTGCAGAGCGATGCGCCCGCCCTGGTAGAAGCTCTGGGTAACCACCTGCAGGGAGGTACTGCCGATGTACACCGCTTCACCCGACTCACGGATGTCGCCACTGCCCCATCCGCTTAAAACCAGCCCCGCCTCCGCAGGCTTATCGCCTTTGAAAATCATCAACTCCTGTTGCGCCGATGCTGAAAGGCAGATCAGTGCCCCTGCGACTGCCAGCACCGTGTAGATACTCTTTCGCAACCCTCTGGACGTTCGCACTTCGGTTCACCTCGTTTCCGTGGATTACCCTTATTCGGGTAGTAACCCCTGCTCGGCGTGTAAGACGATACCGCTCGAGCCGGGCAACGCGCGAAATCGCTGTATCTGTCGGGCGCGACCGGTACCGACGTCCATCTCCACATAGACGCCCTGCACCGCCGGACGACCGCGCGCCGCCTCGAACTTCACCGGTAGCTGCGAAAGGAACCTTCGCACTACCTGCTCTACCTGCATTCCTATCACCGAGTCCAGCGCTCCACACATGCCCGCATCGGTGATATAAGCTGTACCCTGCGGCAGGATGCGTGCATCCGCCGTTTGCACGTGGGTGTGCGTGCCGATCACTGCACCACACCGCCCATCTACATACCAGCCGAAAGCCTGCGCTTCCGACGTTGCTTCCGCATGGAAGTCCACCAGCACCATCAGTGTGGTACACAGCACCTCATCCAGTATAGCATCTATTGCCCGAAATGGGCAATCCACCAGGTCCATAAACACCCTGCCACTGAGATTCACCACCGCCAGCCGGTGTTCACCTGCCGGGTAGACCGCCCATCCGCGCCCTGGTGCTCCCGGAGGATAGTTGGCGGGTCGCAAGATGCGTGGTTCGGCATCCAGATAGGGATACACCGTCTTTTCCTTCCACGCATGGTTGCCCGTTGTGAGCACGTCGATGCCACTCTCCAGCAGCTGTGTGGCGATGTCGGCGGTGATGCCAATGCCTCCCGCCGCGTTCTCCCCGTTGGCAATCACAATGTCAGGCGCAAACTCTTTTTTCAAGAAGGGCAGGCAGTGCTGTACCGCATGACGCCCTGCTCTGCCCACGATGTCGCCCAGGAACAGCACTCGTACCACGTCGCTCATCGAGCGTACTCCACCGCGCGCGTTTCGCGAATAACGGTCACCTTAATCTGCCCTGGATACTCCATTTCCTGCTCTATTTTGTTTGCGATTTCGCGCGCCAGCCGCATTGCTTCCAGGTCGTCTATCTGGTCGGGCTTCACGATAAGGCGCACCTCACGTCCAGCCTGCACGGCAAACGCCTTCTCCACACCGGGGAACGAATCGGCGATTTTCTCCAGGCTCTGCACGCGCTTCACGTAGTTCTCCAGCATCTCGCGCCGTGCGCCCGGACGCGCCGCCGACAGCGAGTCCGCGATGGCGACGATAAACGCTTCGATGCTAGCGGGCTCCACATCGAAATGGTGCGCTCCCGCCGCGTTAGCCACCTCTTCGGATTCACCGTAGCGGCGCAGGATTTCAATGGTCAACAGAGCGTGCGGACCCTCCTGTTCGTGGTCTGCCACTTTGCCGATGTCGTGCAGTAAACCTGCCCGTTTTGCCAATGCGACGTTGACACCCAGTTCGCCGGCGAGCACCCCACACAGATGCGCTACCTCTATGCTGTGTGCCAGCACATTCTGTCCATAGCTGGTGCGGTAGCGCATCTTTCCCAGCATTTTGACGATCTCCGGTGCCAATCCGGTTACACCCGTTTCCAGCACCGCCCGCTCGCCCGCCTCCCAGATGCGCCTTTCCACCTCTTCGCGCGCTTTTTCCACCGCTTCTTCGATACGCGCCGGGTGGATTCGCCCGTCCGCGATCAGATTGGTCAGCGCGATGCGCGCTACCTCACGCCGAATAGGGTCAAAACAAGAAAGCACCACCGCTTCCGGTGTGTCATCGATAATCAGGTCTACGCCTGTGGCAATCTCGAAGGAGCGAATATTGCGCCCTTCGCGCCCGATGATACGCCCCTTCATTTCGTCGCTGGGCAACGGTACCACCGACACGGTAGTTTCGGTCACCTGATCGACGGCGCACCGCTGCATGGCGTCAATCAGAATCTCCCGCGCGCGTCGCTCTCCTTCTCGACGGGCATCCTCTTCGATTTCGCGAATCAGATGGGCCGCCTCCTGACGGGCGGTCTCCTCCACGCTGCGCAGGAATATCTGCTTCGCCTCCTCCGGGGTTAAACCGGAGATACGCTGCAGTTCCTGCTTTTGCTGTTCGACCAGTGCTTCCGCCTCGCGGCGTAAGTTTTCTATTTCTGCCTCTCTGGCAGCCAGCTGCCTTTCTTTACGCTCCACCCCTTCCAGACGTCGGTCAAGGGTCTCTTCCTTATGAGCCAGCCTTCGCTCAAGCCTCTGTATCTCCGCACGTTTTTCGCGGTTCTCACGTTCTGCCTCTGCACGGATGCGGTAGGCTTCTTCTTTTGCCTCCAGCACCGCTTCCTTCTTGATGGCATCTATCTGTTTGAGCGTTTCTTCGCGCTCTTGCTGCAGCTGCGCAAAGCGCGCCTTGATTTCGGTTTCCTTCGGTAGTATCAGCGTTCGCCATAGAATAACAGTGGCGGCGGCTGCCACCACCAACCCGGTTGCCGTGCCGATAAGTATATCCATGACCTTCTCTCACCTCCAGGCTCGCGGAGGAGTCCAGAGGATGAGCGAAGGGCTTCGGGAAAAGGTCGCCCTGATACCGTTATACAAGTTAATTACTCGACAGCTCCTGCAATTTCCTCTAGAGGGGACGCAGCTGTCGCCGCCACCACTCCGCCCGAGCGGATGCGGGACTCGATCTCGTCGGCGATTTCGGGGTGTTCTTCTAGGAAGGTGCGGGCATTCTCGCGTCCCTGTCCCAGACGGATGTCACCGTAGGTGAACCAGGTGCCCGACTTGGTGATAATGCCGCTTTCCACGCCCAGGTCCAGGATTCCGCCCACACGCGAGATACCCTTGCCGAAGATGATGTCGAACTCCGCTTGCTTGAACGGGGGAGCCACTTTGTTTTTGACTACCTTCACCCGCGTGCGCGCGCCGATGACCTCCGTACCCTGTTTGATGGTATCTACCCGACGTATCTCCAGACGCACGCTTGCCCAGAACTTGAGCGCACGCCCACCCGGGGTGGTTTCGGGGTTGCCGTAGGCGATGCCGATTTTCTCGCGCAGCTGGTTGATGAAAATGGCTACCGTGCCCGTCTTGGATACCGAGCCGCCGATTTTGCGCAGTGCCTGGCTCATCAGCCGTGCCTGCATGCCCACATGTGCGTCGCCCATCTCACCCTCGATCTCGGCGCGAGGCACCAGCGCCGCCACCGAGTCGAGCACCACCACGTCAATCGCCCCCGTGCGGATGAGGGCATCCATAATCTCCAGCGCCTCTTCACCGGTGCCCGGCTGCGACACGTACAGCTGGTCTACCTGTACCCCAATCGCGCGGGCGTACTCGGGGTCCAGGGCGTGTTCGGCGTCGACGAAAGCGCAGATACCGCCGCGCTTCTGCGCCTCGGCGATGATTTGCAAAGCAAGGGTGGTTTTACCGGAAGATTCTGTACCGTAGATTTCCACAATCCGTCCACGCGGCACCCCGCCAACGCCGATGGCGATGTCCAGCGCGATAGAGCCGGTAGGAATGGCTTCGATCTGCATCCGGGCAGCGTCGCCCAGCCGCATCACGGAGCCTTTGCCGAACTGCTTCTCTATCTGAGTAAGCGCCTGTTCCAAAACCTTTTGTTTCTGTGCGATTTCCACGAGCGTTCGCTCCTTTACCAGAAGATTGTATACCTAAAGGATTATAGCATATTGCGCAAACCCTGTAAAGATACGGTGAGATTTCTTTTTCGACGGGGAACGAGATTTTCCTCGTTTATCCGTACTTCCGAAGAACACGGAGACTCACGAATGAAACGGATTGGCACAGATACTATCCGTGTACATCCGTTGTATCTGTGTCAATCGGTGGGATCTGCTCAAAGAACACGGATGCGACGGATTGGCACAGGTTATACTACCGATGTGCCTCCGTCGCATCCTCGGCAGGAAGTTACGTCCTTGTGATTCAGGCTTTGCGCCGTCGCAAGAACAGCCCTGCAACACCCGCGCCCAGAATTACCAGTGACGCCGGCTCCGGAACCGCCTGAAAGATGTCCAGTCGGTCAATCGTGCCGGCAGGTGAGCCGGGAGCATGTCCGCTCACCACGAACAGCAACAGCCTGCCGTCCTGCGTCTGGTAAGGGAAAGCGTTGATGAGGTTGTGCTTGTACGCACCAAGGTCCACCCCATCTTCCGTTAAGCCTGACCCGTCGATTTGTAGCACCACCGTACCGTCGAGCGTGGCAAGGAACAGCCTATTGGTTTCGGGGGTGATGGTGGCGGGGCGACGGTTAAATGCCAGCATATCGCCCAGCGCAGGAAACACCTGCGACGCAGGGACATAGGTCACCGTGGCTTCCTGAAAGTTCCCCTCATCCACCGAGACGATGGTGGAAAGCGTATTGTAGCTGTCGACACCCGTGCGCTCCGCTTTCAAGATGCCGTCGTTGGCATCGGTGGAAGCGCGATGGATGTACACATCTCCGTTGGGGGCGAAGGCGATGTCGCGCAGAAAGGTCGGACCTATCGCGTTGGAGCTGCCCAGCAATGCTCCGGTTTCCAGTGAGAACCGCTTGATGGGCTGGGTGGCGGTAGTGCTCAGTGAGGTCACCGCCAGGCTCGGACCCGATCCGCCGTAGCCCGGGTCAATCTCTATCGTGTCATAGCGCCCGAAGCCCGCCTCGTTCAGCGAGAGAACACCATCTCCTGCCCAATCGGTAACCAGTGTGCCATCCAGCGTGAACTTGCGGATGGCGCTATCCGGGCTGGTACCCTGCCCGAGCCCGGTGCCCAGATAGAGGTAGCCGTTGTGGTACACCAGACGGGTATCTCTGCCGCTACCTGCTGCAGAAACCGCAACGATTCGGCTAACGCCCGGCGTTGCAGAGTTCACCGTGCCACTTGGCAGGCTCAGCACGTTGTCCATGCGCACAACACCTACCGTGCCCAAGCCGGACTGCGAACGGAAGCCGGCAAGATACGCGTTCGTGCCGTCAAACGTCACGTCGATCACTGCATCACCGGCGCCGTTGGCGGAGCCGTCGAACAGCGCGGACACGTTGAATGCTTTGAGATGCTTGAACACCGGCTGCGCCTGCACCGAGGGGACCAGCAGACATGCCACAGTGACAAACAGAACGAACCGGAAAAGCGGTAAACGGAACATATACAGCCTCCTTTCCTGTCGGGCTAAGTTATATAACGCTTGTGAGCATATTATAGATGATAGCCCACAGAAGGGTACCTCGTAATTTTGCTGGTTTTTGTCCCCAACGACACCGCAATAGGGTTGCGACCAAAGCCGTTCCCGTGTACACAGCAAAAGAGCTATCTTTGGATGTGAGAACCGCTACAAGGAGAGTGAGCCGCAAACCAAACGCCCCCTTCCCTACGAGGGAAGGGGGGGCGGGGGTTAGGTTCCCAGCGCCGGTCGCTTACGCCTTCTTCCTGCGCACAGCCATCCCTGCCAGCCCAGTCACGCCAACGAACAGAGCGACGAGCGATGCGGGTTCCGGCACGGGCACCAGGTCCAGCTCCAGCGTCGGCCCGGCGAGGGTGCTATGCGAATAGCCCGCATACGTGGCAGCCACCGCATCATCGGCGGGGGAAACAATCAGGCGGATGGTGCCCGAGCTATTCAACTGGCTGATGAGATAGCTCTTTGCCGCGGGCGAGAGCGACAGAGTGTACTCAAACAGCGTGCCGTCCGCAGTGGGCGTATAGGTTCCCGTGCCCAGCTCATAGCGAGGCACCAGCTGCCCACCCAGCCCATTGGGCAAGTCAGAAGCATCCCACGCTATCGGCGGCGGGGTGCCGGGGTTAATACTGGTGGCAGTGTCCTCGGTGAGCCAGAAACGGATACCACCTGCCGCACTGAAGGCAGCGCGGTCCTCGGTCAGCTTCACCCGGATACCCACCACATCCGCAACCGGCTGACCGATGCTCAGGTTGGCGGCGTTGAAATCCGCCACCCCAAAGCTGGCGAACTGACCGTTGTTGTTGCCTTCAATGTTGAAGAAGTTCTTGCCGGCACTGCCGGTGCGAGGTCCGGCAGGTTGAACGGTGGCGTTGTTGAACGCCTCTGTGCTGACAGTAATCTGGGCGGTTGCGGCGATGGCCACTCCCAGTAATATCGCCGTTGCCAGCAAAGTGCGCCCTCTCATAGACGAAACCCTCCTCCTTTCGGTAATTTCAGCTTACGCCTCAATTATAACACGCTCGCCACAAAACACAAGCGTTTTATGTGAAGGTTCGGTTAAGTTTTCGCGCCGATGGCAACTCCCTCAGAATTGGGGTACACTCGATTCAGGAGACGAACTCGCAGTGTGGTGGCAACTGCGGGGGCAGTTGTTGCGTCTTACATTCTGAAGGAGGGCGGTACATCCATGCCTGTGGAGCAACAAGAGGCGGTGGAGACCATTCGCGTCCAGCTCAACTTCCCGCTGGAGCGTGTGAAAGAACCTATCGTGTACCGGCTGGTGAAAGACTTCGACCTGATACCCAACATCCGCCGGGCAAACATCGACCCGCACATCGGGGGCTTTGTCTTTCTGGAGCTCACGGGTTCGTCCGCGCAGCTGCGTCGCGCCATCGAGTTCTTGAAGGAGCAGGGCATCACCGTCAGCACCATCGGCGTCAACGGCGCCGAGGAGTGGGTGGTGGGATGAGCACCGAGTCCGCAGCGTATTTGTTGCCCGTGGAGGAAGACGAAGCGGTCGCCTCGGTGGGCGAGAACATCGTGAAGCACATCTTCACCTTCGCCTCACCGGAGGAGCCGTTCGTGCTGGAGAACAGGCAGACCCTGCCGCGCGTGGACGTGGCATACGAGGTGTACGGTGAGCTGAACGCCACGCGCGACAACGCCATTCTGGTGTTGCACGGTCTAACCGGTAGCTCGCACGCGGCAGGCAAATACGCGCCGTACAACCGAACGGTCGGCTACTGGGATGGACTGATAGGTCCGGGTAAGGTGTTCGACACCGAGAAGTATTGTGTCATCGCGCCCAATGTGCTGGGCAGCTGTCGGGGCAGTACCGGCCCTGCGTCCATCGACCCACGCACCGGCAAGCCCTACGGTCTGCGCTTCCCCATCGTCACCATCCGCGATATGGTGCGGGTGCAACGGGTACTGCTAGACCACCTGGGCGTTCGGCGGTTAAAGCTGGTCACCGGCGGCTCGATGGGTGGAATGCAGGCGCTGGAGTGGGCGGTCATGTACCCCGACTACATGGACGCGGTGGCGCCTATCGCCTGCAGTGCGCGTCTGTCGGCGCAGGCTATCGCCTTCAACGAGGTGGGCAGGCGGGCGATTATGCTCGACCCGAACTGGCGCAAAGGCGAGTACTACGAGGACGGCGAGAAGCCACGTCAAGGTCTCGCGCTGGCGCGGATGATAGGCACTATCACCTATCTCTCCGACGAGATTATGCAACAGGTGTTCGGGCGCAAGCCTGCCAGCGAAGAGAGCGCGCTGGAGCACGACCTGCACGCCCGCTTCGACGTGGAGCGATACCTGCACGAAGAGGGCGACAAACTGCTCAAGCGCGACTTCGACGCGAACAGTTACCTCTACCTCTCCAAGGCGATGGACCTGCACGACATCAGCCGCGGTTATGCCAGCGTGGAAGAGGCGCTCAGTCGCATTCAGGCGCGCGTGCTGCTCATCTCGATCCGTTCCGACATCCTCTTCCCGCCCTACGTGATGCGCGAGATCCACGAGATGCTGAAACGTTTGGGCAAGCGTTCGGAGTATTTCGAGATGGATTCCGCCTACGGGCACGATGCGTTCCTTGTAGAGTATCGCAAGATGATACCGCCGCTCCGACACCTGATGCAACAACTGGAGGAAGAGAGCGAATGACACCGGTTATCGAAGTGCAGGATGTACACAAGACCTATATTCTGGGCAAAACGCACGTACACGCCCTGCGCGGGGTGTCGCTGAAGGTGTACCCGGGCGAGTTCGTGGCGATTATGGGGCCCTCCGGCTCGGGCAAGTCCACTTTTATGAACATCATCGGGTGTCTAGACCGCCCAACCAGTGGCTCTTACAAGCTGGACGGCATCGAGGTCGCCAAACTCAGCGACAATCAGCTGGCGGAGATACGCAACCGCAAGATAGGCTTTGTGTTCCAGCAGTTCAACCTGTTGCCACGCGCTACTGCCCTGCGCAACGTGGAGCTGCCCCTGTTGTATAACGGGCGATTCCGCGACCGCCACGAGCGAGCCAAACGCGCGCTGGAAGCGGTGGGATTGGCACACCGCATCAACTCACGCCCCAACGAGCTGTCGGGCGGCGAACAGCAGCGCGTCGCCATCGCGCGGGCACTGGTCAACGAACCTGCGGTCATCCTGGCGGACGAGCCCACGGGGAACCTGGACACCCGTCGTGGTGAAGAGATAATGGCTATCTTCCAGAAACTGAACGATGAGGGCAAGGTCATCGTGCTGGTCACCCACGAGTGGGACATCGCTCGTCATGCGAAGCGAATTGTGCGCTTCCGCGACGGCAAAATCGTGGGGGACGAAGCGGTTACCGAGCGACTCATCGCGGAAGAGATACTGAAGACACTTCCCGCCGTAGAGGACGAAGAGGAAGAGGTGGTGACCGCGTAATGGGGCATGGTATCTGAACGGCGAAAAAACCGTTGTCGACAAAGGAGCTGTGCGTGCACCTGAGGAAAACGCAGAACAGGTGCACGCCTGGAGGCGGGCAGAGAAGGGGTTTTACGGGCGAGAGGAGGTGCGCCCTTTGGAGAGAATTGCGATATTTATTGACGGTCCCAATCTGACCTACACGATGCAGCAGCTGGGTTGGGACATCGATTTCGGCAAACTGTTGCGTTACTTCTCGCGAGGAGGCAGGTTGCTACGCGCATTCTACTATGCGTCGCGTCGGGAAGGCGAGTTCGACCCGATGCTCAGCTTCCTGGACTATCTGGACTACAACGGCTACACGGTGGTTACCAAGCCGCAGAAGCGCTACTATAACCCCGCAACAGGGCAGTACGAAATCAAGGGCAATATGGACATCGAGCTCGCCATCGATATGCTACTGCTTGCGGACCACATTGACCGCGCGGTGCTGTTCAGCGGGGACGGCGACTTCCGGCGGCTGGTGGAGGCAGTGCAGATGAAGGGAGTGCGCGTGGTAGTGGTCAGCACTATCCGCACCCTCTCCCCCATGATAGCCGACGAACTGCGCCGACAGGCAGACGAGTTCGTAGACCTGGCAGACGAAGAGGTCAAGCGCGAGATTATTCGCGCCTGAGGCGAATCATGACCGTTGCGCAACGGTGGCGAAAGCTGCTGCGAGCAAGCTTGCTGATACTCGCGATAGGTGGGCTATTGCTGTTCGCGCCCTTGCCCATGCTACCCGCCAGCGTGCTCACCTATCGGCAGGCTGCGGTAGTGTTCGGCATCGTGATCGCGCTGGGCAAACTTCTTTACGATACTCTCTTCTATGACCACTACTGGCCCTGAGATTGAGGATGTTCGAGAATTGTTGAGAAGTTGGTTGTAGCGCAAGGAGAGAGGCGTTCTTGCTACCCCTTGTCTTACCTCACCCCCGTCCCCTCTCCTACGAGGAGAGGGGGCGTTCCCCCTTCCCTCACAGGGAAGGGGGCAAGGGGGTTAGGTTATCTATCCATTCAACCACCGATTTATCGAACACCCTCATACGAATCCCTCCCCCTCCTCGCCGAGTCCAACCTCTGGAGGTGAAGCAAATGCCCAAACATCTGTTGGTCATCGGCGGCGGTTCGGTAGGGGTGCACGCCGCGGTGGAGGCGGCAAAGCTGGGGGCGGACGTTACCCTTATCAGCGAGGGCGAGCTTGGCGGACGTACCACGTGGGATAGCCTTGTGCCCAGCAAGGTGCTGTTGACGGCGGCGGATACCGTTCTGGACGCCCGATATGCACCGTATCGCGGGGTACAGCTTGCCTCGCCCGAAGTGAATGTCGCTGACCTGATGGAGCGCATCCGTCAGCGCACGCACCAGTGGGGCGAAATGCAGAAGCAGGCTCTGCAGCGGGCAGGGGTACAGGTGGTGCACGGCGTGGCATCGTTTGTCAGCCCCCATACGGTGAAGGTGCAGACGGAGGAAGGTGAGCAGCAGGTTTCCTTCGATGTCGCTATCATCGCTACCGGCTCTGTGCCCATCTTCCCTCCCAGCATGAAGCCCGACGGCAAGCGCATCCTCGCGCCACGCTTCGCCAGCAGCCTGCCATCGCTCCCCGAACATCTGGTGATGGTCGGCGGCGGCGTCACGGGCAGTGAGTTTGCCTACCTGTTCCGTGTGCTGGGTTCGCAGGTGACGGTGGTCACCGATATGCCGCGCCTGCTGCCCCGTGCGGACGAAGAGGCCTCGCAGCTGCTGGAGCACGCTTTCCGGCAAATGGGCATCAAGGTACTGCTCTCCTCACCGGTAGAAGGCGTTACCGCAGCCGGTAGCGAGGTGCAGGTGCAGCTGGCGGATGGTAGCACGCTGGAGAGTAGCCATGCCTTCATCGCTATCGGCAGGCGGGCGGACCTGTCGCGGTTGAACATGGAGGTGACGGGAATGCCATCCACTCCGCAGGGGATACCCCTGAACGAGTATCTGCAGTCGCCGATTCCACACATCTACGCAGTGGGGGACGCGGCGGGGCCGCCCTTCACCCTCAACCGCGGCTGGGCACAGGCGCAGGTGGCGGTGCGACATGCGCTGGGATTGCCCACGCCGCCCTTCCGTGCCGAGCTGGTGGTGGAGGCGGTATACACCCAGCCGCAGGTGGCACAGGTAGGCATGACCGAGAGACAAGCGCGCCAGCAGGGGATAGCGGTAAGAACCCATCGCGCTGAGTATGCCGACAACCTGAAGGCGCAATTGCTAGGCGAGACCGAGGGCTTCGTGAAGCTGATGGTGGAGGAAAGCACCGGCAAACTGCTGGGTGGTTCGGCGGCAGGCTCACACGCGGCGGATATCCTGGCTCCGCTGGCGCTGGCGATGGCACTGGGAGCAACGGTAGAGATGGTAGCGTCCCTGTATCCCGCTCATCCCACGCTGATGGAGCTGTTGCACGAGGCGGCGCGGGGATAGCCTACTCGACCACCGCCACCGCCTCGATCTCCACCTGCACCCCGCGCGGCAGAGCGGCCACCTGCACGGTGGAGCGAGCGGGCGGGTCGTTCGGGAAGAACTCGGCGTAGACCGCGTTCACCGCCGCGAACTGCGCGAGGTCGGTCAGGAAGATGGTAGTTTTAACCACGTTCTGTAACGACGCGCCCGCCGCCTGCAGTACCGCCTGTAGGTTTTGCAGCACCTGTCGCGCCTGCTCGGCGGCGGTGTCACCGACGATTTCGCCCGTCTGCGGATGCAACGGTATCTGCCCCGATGTAAAGACCAGATTGCCCACCCGAATCGCCTGCGAGTAGGGCCCGATTGCTGCCGGGGCATCGGCGGTGGTGATGACCTGTTTGGGCATTGTAGGTTCCTCCTTTTGCGCAATGACAGATCAGGTGTTCGTGTTTCGCTGTGCCGACCCTCTTCTCCTGCTCAGGCTGGGGCTGGTATCATGCAGATATGCACGCCATTTTCCAGAATGCGCACGCGGTGTTGTTTGACCTCGACGACACACTCGTCGAGTAGTGTTGCTGGACACGGTGAGTGCTTCGTGGCAGCTGGAGACTGGTAACGACCTCTTGGCACATTACATCCCCCGTACTTCCTGCAGCGAGCAAAGAGGGGATGTTGTGATATAATGAAGAAGGGAACCGTTTCGACGCCCCTATATCTGGTTAAGCAGGATACAACTGGGTCATGCACAACATTCACGATCTACTGGAATACGCCATTCTGCGACGTGCTTCGGATGTCATCCTCAAGGCGGGTAGCGCCCCGGTCTTACGGATTGATGGCAAGGTAGTGGTAAGTGATTTACCTCCACTGACACCGCTGGACTGTCACGAGCTGGCTTATAGCATTCTGTACAGTGCTGCCCGCGATGCACTTCTGGCTTCAGCCCACCCACATGAGAGTGTGGAACCGCTGGACGTAGACGAAAAGATGCAGCAGCTGGAGCAACATGCCGAGATCGATACGGTGTTTACCATCGGGGGGATGGCACGGGTGCGCTGCAACCTCTTCTTACAACGGGGTAGCATCAGCGCGGCATTGCGCATCATCCCCCTGCAACCGCCCACTATCGAGGAAGCCAACCTGCCGCTCATCTTTAAGGAGTTCGTTTCTCAACAACAGGGTTTGATACTGATCACCGGGCCCACCGGCAGCGGCAAGTCCACCACGATGGCGGCGATGATCGAGGAAATCAACCGCACACGCACTGCCAACATTGTCACCATCGAAGAGCCAATAGAATACGTCTTCGAGGACAAACGAAGCGTGATTTTGCAGCGCGAAGTGGGAACAGACACAGCCTCCTTCGCCGCCGCTCTGCGCAGCGTACTGCGTCAGAATCCAGACGTGATTGCCATCGGCGAGATGCGGGACGTGGAAACCATGCGCGTTGCCCTCACAGCAGCGGAGCTGGGACATCTGGTTATCGCCACACTGCACACGATGTCCGCGCCGTCTACTATCATGCGCATCCTGAACAGCTTCCCCCCCGAGGAGCGAGTGCCTCTGCGCGTGCAGCTGGCAAATACGTTGATCTGTGCAGTGGCGCAGCGTCTGGTACTGCGTGCGGATGGCAACGGTAGGCTACCGGCAGTGGAAATTCTGGTTGGTTCGCCGACGGTACGCAAACTCATCGAGGATGGCAAAACCGATGAGCTGTATTCCGCCATGCGCGAAGGCGAACACTAC
>JBMFOT010000012.1:0-59724 GCA_049969495.1 Armatimonadota bacterium | reverse complement strand
CGCTCAGAATGACATTTCAACGAGATTCTTCGCTTCGCTCAGAATGACGGCTGCGCGAGACCGCTTATGTGACAGGAGAATCGCCCCCTTCCGGTGTATTGGGTGAGTGAAGCCAACAGGAGGATTCTACCGACATGGCAACGGACACCCTCACCCCCAAACAACAGGCCATCTGGGCGCTGGAACGTAAGCCCCCACGCCCCAACAGTAAAGTGCCTACCTTTGAGCTGGAGTTCCAGCTGACACAGGAGCTGCTGGGCAAGGAGTACCACCACTGGCACGAGTTCCAGAACGCGAGCGCAGTGGAACGCGACCGCATGTTGCGCGAGAACGCCGAGCTGTACATCGAGGTTGCCGAGCGGCTGGACTATAGCATCATCATGATTGTACACGCCCCCGACGATGAAGGGCTCGGACAAACCATTCGTTACATCCGCGACATCGTGGGCGACAAATACCTGTTGATTGCGCATGGCGACGCCACTTTTGCCATCCCGTCCGGCAGCGATATGGTGGAGGTGGCTACCGCCTTCTTCGAGCGTCCCGATGAGATGCACGAAATCGCCAGGCGTAATGTGCAATGGGCGCTCCAGCGGGGCAAACGCCTGCGTGAAGAGTACGGAATTGACGGCTTCGCCCTGTGCGCCGACTACGCCTTCAATGATGGCCCTTTTCTCTCCCCGCGCATGTTCCGGCAGTTCGTCACGCCCTACCTGAAGGAGCTGGTAGCAGGGTATCGCACGATGGGCTTGTACGTCATCAAACACACAGACGGCAACATCATGCCTATCCTGGACCAGATTGTAGAGGCAGAGCCTCACGGATTGCACTCCATCGACAGCCAGGCGAAGGACATGGACATCGCCAGGATTAAAGCGCTGGCAGGCGAGAATCTCTGCCTGCTGGGCGGGGTGCAGTGTAGCCTTCTGCAAACCGGTACGGAAGAGCAGATTATCCAGAACTGCAAGTACGTCCTGCGACACGGAATGCCGGGCGGGGGATACGTTTACGCCACTACCAACGTGGCATTCAAGGGATTGCCTCTGGAACGTTACCTGCTGATGCTGGAGATGCGCGAACGCTACGGCTGGTACGACGAGCACGGCAACCCCTGCCCAGAGTTGTATCGGGATTAGGATATAATACACTTTTGCCCATATCCTCAACGAAGGAACCGTACTGCAAGAGGAAAAATGAGAGAAGTAGTGAGCAAGTGGGAGGAACCTGTTGATGGCACAGCCTACCTGGCAACAACCGATACCCTTCGGCTGGACGATACAACCCGACGGTGCGGTACGCGCCGACAGTCCGCAGGGCGCTCTGCTGCTAAAAGAGAGTTTTTCGCGGGAAGGCGAGCTGAGCGCAACCGTCGTGGTACATCGGGCGGTGGCCAACCCCACCTATTGGAAAACCGTCGGCATCACCCTGTGGCAGGACGACCGCCATCACTGGCGGTTGAATCTGGTGGAGGCGCCCGAAAACCTGCAGTACCGCCACAGTGTAGAACTGCATGAGATGTACGCCGGCGTGTGGCTGGCTGGCAACGAGCCGGGCACCCGCCTGACCGCGAAGGAAAGCTTCAGCCTGCCAAACTGGGACTGGCAATACGGTAAGCCCTACCGCTTGCGCCTGGTGTGGAACACCCAATCCATTCGGGGGGAAGTGTACGAGGGCGAAACTCTCTGCTGGTACACCGAATGGCTGCTGGACAACCCGAAGGCGGTACGCGCGGGTTACCTCGGCTTAACCTGTA
This sequence comes from Armatimonadota bacterium, assembly GCA_049969495.1. Lineage (GTDB taxonomy): Bacteria > Armatimonadota > HRBIN16 > HRBIN16 > HRBIN16 > HRBIN16. The sequence continues at coordinate 57,971 of JBMFOT010000012.1, read as the reverse complement.
ACTCCTTCGACGCCACCTTTTCGCAAGTGGAGGCGCGAAACCTTGCACCTGCAGAGCCCCCCAAGCCCGAACCAAAGCGAATACCGCCTTACCGCGTGCATCGTGCAGGCAAGAAGGTCGCCGAACCAGGTGGTTTCTTCCGCGCGCAGCAGGTGGATGGCGTATGGTGGTTTATCGACCCTGAAGGCAGGCTATTCTTTGCGCTGGGCACCGACCACACCAGCTACTTCGTGCACTGGTGTGAAAAGCTCGGCTACGCTCCCTACCATGAAAATATGAAGAAACAGCACGGCACGGAGGAAGCATGGGCAAAGGAGACGGTGCAGCGGCTGAAAAGCTGGAACTTCAGCATCCTCGCGGCGAACCACTCACAGTACCTACGCTATCAGGGGCTTGCCTACATCGAGAACATCCTGGGCATGGGGCAAGGTTACGCTGCAATAGACCCTTTGGTGAGCCAGGTGCACTGGACGGGTTTCCCTAACGTCTTCTCCCCACGATGGCAACAGTGGTGTGAGTGGATAGCTTACCAGCGGTGCACTCCGCTTCGCGATGACCCCTGGCTCATCGGATACTTTCTGGACAACGAGCTGGAATGGTTCGGCAAGGAATACAGGCAATGGGGGCTGGCGAGCGAAGCACTCAAACGTCCGCCCGGGCACGAATCGCGCATCGCGCTGGCGCATCTGCTCCGGGAGCGCTACGGAGGCGACGTGCAACGCTTCAATCGTGCATGGCAGGCACAGATAAAAGACTTCGAGCAGATCGCACAGGGTGAACAACTGCCTTCCATCCGCACAAGAGCAGCGGAAGAGGACGGCATCGCTTTTACCCGCCTTGCCGCCGAGCGGTACTTCCGCACCTGCGCCGAAGCCATCCGCAAATACGACCCGAACCACCTGATTCTGGGCTGCCGCTTCGCAGGCGAGGCTCCACCCATTCTGGACATCGCAGGCAAATACTGTGATGTAGTCAGTATCAATACCTATCCGCGTGTTGACCTTCGCGCAGGGCGCGTGCTGGACTGGGAGGAGCGTCTGCGTGAGTACCATCAGCAGTCGCGTCGTCCCCTGATGATTACCGAGTGGAGTTTTCCTGCGCTGGACAGCGGACTGCCCTGTAAACACGGCGCGGGGATGCGCGTAGACACCCAGCAGCAGCGGGCAGAGTGCTTCTGCATCTTCCAGTCCGCGCTCTTCCGCCTGCCGTTTATGGTCGGCTCCAACTTCTTCATGTGGGTGGACGAGCCTGCGCTGGGCATCAGCAGCACCTTCCCCGAGGACAGCAACTACGGGCTGGTGAACGAGCGGGGAGAGCCATACCGGGAGCTGGTGCAAACCGCCACCAGCCTGCAGGCGAAAGTGTATGCCATGCACGCCCAGTCCGCTCGATACTGGCAGAAAAGCCCACAGCCGCCTGCCCCGACGGCACCCTCCTTCGTTCGCAAGCGGTGGAGCCTTCCTGCAGGTGCTGCGCTGGCGTGGCAGGTGAATTTGCTCAACAGGGGCAAACAGCCCTTCAGCGGGTGGGTGGGATTAGACCTGCCCGAGCACCCGATGGCGCAGAATCTCTCCGGCGAATGGCGTTGCATCGGCGAGGACGGCAAGCCGGCGCGGTTCCATATCGAGCCGTTGTTCCGACAGAGGATATGGGTGAACTTGCAGGGGTTACAGCCGGGCAAGGCATGGAGTGGATTGGTCGTGTTCCTGCCCTCCGGTGTAGAACGCAAATACCCCTATACTCCCTTAGCTCCAGGTTTCTATAGAGGGACCGGTGTGTTCGGCTTGCAGTTTAGTAATGAGCGTGCGCCGATACGCACCATCCTGTGGCAAGAACAACGGATAGGCAGCTACACCGTGCTGGTGCAGCAGGCACTGGCACAGATGCAGTGGGTTCCGCCAAACCGGCACGAGGGCATTCAAGAGGTGAGCACTCCCTTTGGCTCGTACCTGCGCGGGTGGCTGGTGCATCGGGATGGTTCCGCTATCACCGAAGTCAACCAGCAGACGGGAGTTTACGCAGCACAGCAGACGCGCCCGCGAAGCTACCGCGTGGAATGGGACATGGAGATTCGCGAAGACCTGCCCAAGCCCATGTTGCTGGTGCGGATGCGCCGATTGCAGAACCTGAGCAACGATCTGCTCCGCGTAGAGGCGGTGTATCACTACGCACAGAGCCAGCTGGTAGACGACGGCAGAGCGGACGAGCCGGCAGGCGTGCCCAACTACTACCTGAACGCGGGCGCATGGAGCCATCCGCAAGCAGGACTATTCTACGGTGCAATGCCCCTGGATGCCGAGAAGTGGAGATGCATTTTCTGGAAAGACCCTTCGGGCGGTCAACATCCTGACCTGTGGCAGGACGTGAAGAAGGAACTGAAGCCCAACGAGATGGTGGACCTGAACGGCGGCTGGGTGGCTCTGTTAATCGGAAAAGGTGAGTTCGGCAAGGGCGATTGGCCAACGCTGACCGCGCAGGCGCAATCTCTGGCGAGTGTGGTGGGTAGCGTGCAATGGATACGCCGACGATAGGCATATTGGGGGGATACGGCAGTACAGGCAAACATATCGTACGTCTGCTGCTGGAATACACCGATGCCCACCTCGTGATTGCGGGCAGACATATCCTGCGCGCCCGACAATTCGCAAGGGAGTGTAACGAACAGGCAGGCGAGGAACGTGTGTGCGCGACCTACGCCCATGCCGCCGACCCGGAAAGCGTGATGCACGCTTTTGACGGCGCCCAGCTGCTGATAGTGGCATCGCCGACCGGGCGGTTCACCGAAGAGACCGCTACCGCCGCGCTGGAGACAGGTTGTGACTGGCTGGACATCCAGTACTACACCCCCAAGCTGACGGTGTTGAACCGGCTGGCGGAACGCATCGAAGGAGCAGGACGGTGCTTCGTCACCGATGCGGGCTTGCACCCCGGTTTACCTGCTTTGCTGGTACGTTACGCGGCGAGCTGTCTCGCTGTGCTGGAAGTAGCCAACGTGTTCGCGGTGTTCAATCTGCGGGGCGGGTTCCCCCGAACCCCTTCGCTGTATGAGTTCACCCGTGAGCTGATGCGTTCTCGCTGCGGTGCGTATCGTGATGGACAGTGGCGGTTCTTCTCTGGATTGGGGGCAGGCGAGGGACAGCAGACGGATTTCGGGTTCGGGTTCGGAACGCGCCTGTGTACGCCGATGGTGCTGGAGGAGATGCGCGCCCTGCCCGATATGTTCCCTGCCCTTCGGGAGACCGGTTTCTACGTTGCCGGTTTCAACTGGTTCGTGGACTGGGTGGTAATGCCTCTGCTGTGGTTGTCGGGCAGAGTGGCTCCACGTCTGTGGGTGAAGCCGATGGCGCAGTTGCTTTACTTGGGCACGCGCCTGTACGCCAATCCGCCGTATGGGGCGGTGGTGAAGCTGCAAGCGTGCGGCTGGCAGGATGGGCGGATGCAGGTCCTCTCTCTACAGCTGTACCATCCCGACCCGCACCTCTTTACCGCTATTGCTGCCGTTGCAGGTGTGCTGCAGTACCTGCGTGGGCACACGCGCAGAGCGGGGTTATGGTTTGGCGGGCAGCTGTACGACCCGCAGGAGGCTCTCCGCGATATGCAGAGGATGGGGGTGACGGTGCAGCAGGAGATGTCGCCCGTTCGGGGTACGTGCCCGTTTTGCGGAAGGTAAATGTGCTGCTTACTGCAAAAAATCGCTCTGCAGAATGATTATCCTTCCCCTCACTCTATCTTGCAGACATTCTCTCGTTTCGCCTCGAAACCTTGTGTTATCGGCACGTCCATCTCAGCACTTTCAGCCGAAGCGCGATCAGATAGTTACGCGCTACCAGCAGGTTTGCCCGTAGCCACAGCCCCAGCGGGATGAGCAACCTGCTCCAGACAGGGAGACGATGGGCATAATGCTTCTGGAAAAACAGGCGGTGGCTACGGTGGAACTGCCGAATCATCGCGTTCACCGCCTTGTCACTGCTGCGCCCGATGGCGTGCGTGACCACCGCTTCGGGGTGATATACCACCTTCCAGCCCATTTCGTGCGCCCGCCAGCACAGGTCCACATCTTCGCAATACATGAAGAACCGTTCGTCGAAGCCGCCCAGCTGCTGCCACGCTTCGTGCCGCACCATCATCGCACAGCCGGATACCCAGTCTACCTCTGCTGTGTGCGCGTGGTCGAAATCGGTCATCAGGTAGTCACGCACGAAGCGGTTCTGCGGAAACAGCCTGCCCAGAAAGGTGTTGCGAAACAGTCCCGCTTCATAAACAGGGAAGCGTCGGCAGGAGTACTGTAACGAACCGTCAGGGTTCAGCACCTTCGGGGCGATAATGCCCACATTGGGGTGCGCGTCTGCGTAATCTACCAGCGCTTTGAGCGAACCGGGGTGCGCCTGAGCATCCGAGTTGAGCAGCATCAGATACCTGCCCTGTGCGATGTTCGCAGCACGGTTGTGTGCTTTGCCAAAGCCCTCGTTCAGGCGGTTCTCGATCAGCTTGACCTCCGGGAACTCGCGCTTGACCATTGCCACGCTGTCATCCCAGGAGGCGTTATCCACCACGATAATCTCCACTTGTACGCCCGGATGATGCGAGGGGTGCAGCGAGCGAAGGCACTCGCGCAGCTCATCGCGCGTGTTCCAGTTGACCACAATCACGCTGACCTCAGGTTTTTCATTCACTCTGCCAGCCCTCGCGTCCCTTACCCAGCGTCCTCAACCAGGCATTGCAGGTAATGCTTGCCAGGATCAACCAGTATATTGGCTTCGGCAAGCGTTGCCGATAGTGCTTGTGATAGAACTTCTGCAGCGAGCGGTGCGATTCCCATATCATTTGTGGGCGCATCTGCTGCGTACTTGCTCCGCCGTGATGGATGATAACCACGCCGGGGTGAAAAACAATCTTCAACCCGTTCCTTTTCGCCCGATAGCACCAGTCCACCTCGTTGAAGAAGATGGGAAACCGTTCATCCATGAGCCCTACCGCCCTCACCGCCCGTCGGGAGAGCATCAGGAAGGTTCCCATCGGCTGGTCTACCTCCGCAATCTGGTCGTAGGTGAACCACGTCATGCGATACGCACCGAACCGGCGCGAGCGTGGGAACAGCCTCGCCAATCCCAAATACTCCCACATCACCGCTTCGGGTTCCGGGAAGCCCCGCACCGACATCTGCACACGCCCGTCGGGATGTATCAGTTTCGCCCCCAATGCCGCCACTTCGGGGTGTTCACGCATGTACTGTACGGCGGTATCCAGCGCGCCCTGGGTGACCTCCGTATCGGGGTTGAGCAGTAGCAGATAATCGCCCTGCGCCTTCCGCAGAAGCAAGTTATTGCCCGCCGCGTAGCCCAGATTGCGCTCGGAGGCTATCAGCTGCACTTCGGGGAACTCGGAGCGCACCATCTCCGCGCTGCCATCCTGCGAGGCGTTGTCCAGCACCCACACCTCCATCGGCTCGGAGAGGGGGTTGCAGCGTAACGACTGAAGACACGCCCGCAGCAGCTCGCGCGTGTTCCAGTTGACGATGAGCACGGAGAGGGTCATAGCAGTTCCCTCAACTCCCTCACCAGCACATCGGGCGGATGGTTGCGGAAGGGGTTGACAGGCACATCCAGACGCCAGATGCCCACTGTGCGACAGCCCGCCGCCCTGCCTGCTTCCACGTCCATCCAGTAGTCGCCCACCACCACGCACCGCTCCGGGGCAATCTCCCATCTCTCCAGCGCTGCCGCTACGTGCTGTGGGTGGGGTTTCACCTTCTCTACATCATCCCGGCTCACCAGCAGGTCGTAAGGTATCTGCAGTTGCTCCAGCGTTCTGAGTGAGACCTGGCGGTCGTTGCGGGTGATGATGCCGATGTGCGCGTTTTGCTCCTTCAGCGCGTTCAAGAGGTCGTACATACCGGGCACAGGGCGGGGTGCGACGCAGTACGCCATCTCCATTGCTTGCAGGCGGGCGAAGGCGCGCGTGCGCAGGTCTGTGCTCTCCTCCGCTCTGCCTGCCGAACACAACGCCTCCACCGCCTTCTCCACCGCGCCCAGCGCATCCAAACCCTGCAGGGGAAGGGTATCCACGCCGTACTCGGCGATTAACTGCAGGGTCGCCTCGCGCAGTTTTGAGAAATCAATGTTCGTCTCGACGAGCGTGCCGTCGAGGTCGAACAGCACCGCCTGTGCATGGTGGAAAATCTTGTGCATATTTGGATTATACCAGTTAATGGTGAAAGAAGGTATGCTGAGAGTGTTATAGCGTCGGTCTCTGCGCACGCTCTATCCCAGCCAGCTCCCTCAGCTTCTGTCCGGGGTCTTCGGCTCGCACCAGCGATTCGCCCACCAGCACCGCATGAGCACCCGCGCGAGCAACACGGCGCACATCCTGTACCGAATCGATACCGCTTTCGCTGACGATAATACTCCCCGGGGGTATCTGAGGGGCAAGGCGTTCGGTGACCTCCAAGGTGGTGTGGAAAGTGGTTAGGTCGCGGTTGTTGATGCCGATGACCTTTGCACCCGCCTGCATCGCGCGATGCAGTTCCAATTCGGTATGCACCTCTACTAATGCGTCCATGCCCAGCTCGTGCGTGTACGTGAGCAGGTCTTGCAGCTGCTCCTCCGAGAGCGCGGCGACGATGAGCAGCACCGCATCGGCTCCAGCGATTCTCGCCTCGAGCACCTGGTAGCGGCTGATGAGGAAATCTTTGCGTAGTATAGGTATCGGCACGTGCTGGCGTATGAGCCTCAAGTAATCCAGATGTCCCTGAAAGAAGCGTTCGTCGGTGAGTACGCTAATTGCGCTTGCACTGTTCTGTGCGTAGGTGAGGGCAATGTGCAGGGCATCAAAATGCTCACAGAGTACCCCTTTGGAAGGCGACGCCTTTTTGACCTCGGCGATGACCGCAACCCGACCGTCGGCTCGATTCAGGGCGTGTCGGAAGGGGCGTACGGGGGGAGCTTTGGGTAACTCTCTCTCCAGTTGGGAGAAAGGTATGCGCGACTCGGCTTCGGCAACCTCCTGACGTTTGTGGGCGAGAATGGTATCCAAGATGTTCACGCCGCTCCCTCCTGCGTGAACTGGATGTAGCGTTCCAGCACCTGCATCGCCTTACCCGATTCAATCACCTCCTCTGCCAGTTGGATGCCTTCGGTAATCGTTGGTGCTGCACCTCCCACCACCAGCGCCGCGCCGGCGTTCAACAGAAGCAGGTCGCGGGCAGCACCCTTTTCCCCGCTGAACAGGCGGCGTATTAGCTGCGCACAGGCTTGCGGCGAGTCGGGAGCGATCACCTCTTCGGGTGAGGCACGTTGGAAGCCGAACTGTTCGGGGGTGATGCGCTCCTCGCGGACCTGACCGTCCTGCACATGCACGATCACCGTCTCCCCCAGTGTGGAGAGCTCATCCAGCCCCGGCTCGCCATGTACCACCATGGCGCGCTCCGTACCCAGTTCGCGCAGCACCTCGGCTATCAGGCGGGTCAACTCAGGCGCAAACACCCCCAGCAGCTGGCGAGTCGCGCCTGCGGGATTGGTTAGTGGACCCAGCACGTTAAACACGGTACGCACTCCCAGCTCCTGCCGAATGGGCGCGGCGTACTTCATGGCGGGATGATGCGCCCGCGCGAACAGGAAACCGATGCCGATGTCGTCAATCGCCTGCGCTACCTTTTCAGGAGGGAGGTCTAGTCGGCATCCCAGCGCTTCCAGCACGTCCGCGCTGCCGCATTTGCTGGTGACCGCGCGGTTGCCATGCTTGGCGACGGGGATTCCTGCCCCTGCAGCCACAAATGCCACCGCCGTAGATACGTTGAACGTCTTGACCCTGTCCGCTCCGGTACCGCAGGTATCTATCAGCTCCGCTTTGCGCCGAGGATGCACCGCTATCGCGTGACGACGCATGATTTCGGCACAACCGGCAATCTCCTCGGCGGTTTCCCCTTTCATCCGCAGGGCAATCAGCCAGCCGGCGGTCTGTGCGGGCGTGGCTTGTCCGCTCATGGTGGCTTCCATCAAGGCGGCGGCTTCGGCGCGGGTCAGGTTTTGTTTATCCACGAGCTTAGCAATAGCTTGTTGCATGATCATACTATACCCCCCTATCCTACCTCACGAATATGCGGTGGTGGTTCTGCATTGAGCGACCGACAACCGTCGGCGGTAACCACCACGACGTTTTCGATACGTACCCCAAAACGTCCGGGCAGGTAGATACCGGGTTCCACGCTAAAGCACATACCCTCTTCCAGAATCCGCTTGTTGCCTTGCACGATATACGGAGGTTCATGTACCGACAGCCCGATGCCATGCCCGGTGCGATGTACAAAGAACTTGCCGTACCCCGCTTTTTCAATCACTGCACGAGCGGCGGCATCTACCGACTCGGCGGTCACACCGGGCTTCACCGCTGCACGCGCGGCGTAATGCGCATCGTATACGACCCTGTAAATCTTCTGTACCTCCGGGGTGGCTTCGCCAATGCATACGGTGCGCGTCATGTCGGAATTATAGCCGTTGAGCCTTGCACCGTAATCCATGAGCACCACATCGCCCGGATGCAGCACCGTATTGGTGGTGCGGTAGTGAGGCTGGGCGCTATGTTTGCCTGCTGCCACGATGGGCAGTCCGAAAGCCATCTCCGCACCCTGCGCCTCGATCTCCGTCTGTATCGCGCAGGCGACCTCGCGCTCGGTGTTGCCCGCTGCGCAGAGCGCCAGCCCCGCTGCGAAGGCGTTATCGGCGTAACGCGACGCCTGCGTGATGTGCCACAGCTCATCCTCGTCTTTGCGAATGCGTGCCGCCGCCCAGATTTCGGTGCCGGGGCGATACAGCGCGGTGGGCAGAATCTGCTGCAATTTTAGCAGAAAGAGCGCGGGCAGTTCCTCGTCAATAGCGATAATCGCTGCCGCCAGGTCCATCTCCTGCGCTACCTCGCGTAGCACTGGGTCTACCCCCTCATGGTCTTCCCACACCCGGATTTCACCTACCCCGAACGCTTCCTGTCGTGCGCTCTCTGCGCTGAGCGCGGGAACAATCAGCACCGGCTCCCCCTCTGCGGGAACCAGAAGCGCCATGAAACGCTCATGTGCAGGTTCTACGAAGCCTGTGAGGTATTGCATGTTAACTGACGGCGCGGCAACGAAGCAGTCTACCCCCTCTCGCAGCATCGCCTCCTGCATCATCGTCAGACGACGATGAAGAATATCCGCATTCATCGTTGTCCCCCCTGTCCTCTTTTTCACAGACGCCACAAGGAACCGCTAGCCTGTACGTATGTTTAAGAAATTACGCAGCAGGTCTTTGCCTGGCTGCGTCAAGATAGACTCAGGATGAAACTGCACCCCTTCAATGGGGAGCTCGCGGTGTCGTACACCCATAATCTCTCCGTCGTACGTCTCCGCCGAGATTTCCAGACAATCCGGTAGGCTTTCGCGGGCGATCACCAGTGAGTGGTATCGCGTGGCTTCAAAGGGATTAGGCAACGAGCGGAACACCCCACGCCCATCGTGGTAAATGGCGGAGGTCTTACCGTGCATCAACTGTCTCGCTCGCACAATCTCTCCGCCAAATGCCGCGCCGATACACTGATGCCCCAGGCACACGCCGAGGATGGGCACTTTGCCCGCGAAACGCTGGATGAGGGGCACGGAAATCCCCGCCTCTTTGGGTGTACAAGGACCCGGCGAGATAACGATACGCTCCGGTTGCAGCTGCTCAATCTCCTCCAGCGTAATGGCGTCGTTGCGGTATACTTTCAGGTCTGCACCCAGCTCGCCGAAATACTGGACCAGATTATACGTGAAGCTGTCGTAGTTATCGATAATCAGTAACATTGCTGTTTACCCTCACTCCAAGCCTGCCTCCGCCATCTCCACTGCCCGCATGAGCGCACGCGCCTTGTTCAAGCACTCCTGATGCTCACGCTCCGGCACCGAATCCGCCACGATACCCGCCCCCGCCTGAATATAGGCGACCCCGTTCTTTATCACTATCGTGCGGATGGCGATACAGGTATCCATGTCACCGCTGAAGCTGAAGTAGCCGACCGCTCCGGCGTAGATGCCGCGCCGTGTGGGTTCCAGCTCCTCGATAATCTCCATCGCACGCACTTTGGGCGCGCCCGAAACTGTGCCTGCCGGGAAGCAGGCACGCAAGGCGTCGAAAGCGTCTTTGTCTGGAGCGAGCCTGCCCTTCACGTCGGAAACGATGTGGATGACGTGCGAGTACTGCTCGATGGCCATTAACTCGTCGACGCGCACGGTTCCGTAGGCGCACACTCGTCCTAAATCGTTACGACCGAGGTCCACCAGCATAACGTGTTCGGCACGCTCCTTCTCATCCGCCAGCAGTTCCTGCGCCAGCCGTTTGTCGTCTTCGGGCGTCTTGCCGCGCGGACGGGTACCGGCGATAGGACGTGTGGTCGCGATGCGCTTTTCCACCGTGACCAGGATCTCCGGCGACGCCCCCGCCAGCACCACATCGTCCATCTCCAGATAGAACATGTAGGGAGAAGGGTTCAGAGAACGCAACGCGCGATACACATCAAAGGGATGCGCCTGAATCGGAGCCTGCCACCGTTGCGAGATGACCATCTGTGTGCCGTCGCCTGCAGCGATATACTCCTTCGTTCGCGCCACCGCCTGCTGATACTGTTCCGGGCTCTGGTTCGGTGTGAACACCACAGGCATTTGTCTTACCGGCGTCTTGGGAGATGGAGGTAGAGGCGCACGCAGTCGTTCTATCATCTCGTCCACACGCGCACATGCCTCATCGTACGCTTTATCGACGTCGCCCTGCACATGTGCGTTGCTCAGCCCGATGATGCGGTGGCGCACGTGGTCAAAAATCAGCAGCGAATCCGCCAGCAAAAAGCAGCTATCGTCCACCTGCAGGTCGTCCACCGTCTCTTCGGGCAGTCGCTCGAAGAAGCGCACCATGTCGTAGGCGATGTAGCCTACCAGTCCACCGACGAAGCGAGGCAGTTCCGCCGGCAGCGCAATACGATAGGCGCTGAGCAGACCTTTGAGACGGTGTAGCGGGTCCTGCCCCTGCGGAAGCGTCTCGGTCATTACTTCCCCATCGCGGATGAGGCGTATCTCGCGTCCCTTACTGCGGAACACCAGGGCAGGCTCCGTGCCCAAAAACGAGTAGCGCGCGATGCGTTCGCCACCCGCCACACTCTCCAGCAGAAACGAGTACCTCCCCCGCGCGATTTTGCGAAACGCCGAAACAGGCGTCTCCATATCCGCCAGTATCTCGCGGTAGACAGGTATCAAATTGCTTTGCTGCGCCAGACGGTGGAACTCCTCTCGCGAGGGAGAGAACATCTGCGTTTCCCCTCCGATACCTTCGTTGGATGGTAGCGTTATTATAGCAGATTCGAGCAAGGGGCGTCTACCGTTTTGCCAGTCTATCTATCAAGCCCGGCTCGCCCTGTTCGATGCGGAACACTTTCTCGCGGCTACGCGCGCCCTGCACCAGCATCACTTTGCTTTTGGGGATGTCCAGCGCCTTCGCCAGCAGCTCACGGCAGGCTTCGTTCGCCTGCCCCTCTGTGGGAGGTGCGGTCACCCGCACGCGCAGAGTCTCGCCATCCCAGCCTTCCACCTCGTTGCGCGATGCGCGGGGAGTCACCCGCACCTTCAACAACCAGTCGCTCATCCCCCCATCCTCAGCAGCTGCGCCGCGACCAGCGCGACGGTGTTATTCAGCGCGTGCATCCAGATACAGGGCAGCAGGCTGCGGCGCTCCACGAACAACCCACCCAGCATCAAACCTATCACGAAGACCGCTATCCAGCCGAGGTAAATCTGCGGATGCAGCACCGAAAAGACCAGAGCGGAAACAACAATGCCTGCCCACCGGTTACCGGTACGCGCCCACAAGGCGTTCAGCAACACCCCTCGGAAAAAAATCTCCTCGAACAACGGCGCGAACACCGCCGCCACCAGAAACAGCAATACCGTGACCCAGGCGGGATTCTCCGACGACGCCACACCGGCGATAGGGTGAGCCGGACTGGGCAGTGACGGCAACAGCACTTGCACGACCACTACCGTAATCAGCAACACCGGCACCATCGCCACATAAGCGGCCGTCCCCCAGGCAAGATGCTCCGACAGAGGTCTCCATGTCCAGCCGAGGTCGCGCCAGCTGGCTCCGATCTGTCTCATCTGCCAATGTAGCACCCATAAAGCCCACCCACCTGTTGCCACCTGCACCAGCAACACCAGCACCACCAGCAGCGGCGTGGATGGCGGTAACATACGGGCAAATAGTCCGGCAATCCACCCGCCAAGATACGTTGCGCTAAAATAAGCGACTAACCCCCACATCACCGTATCGGCGTAGCGAGGCGGCAGCACGGGCACAACTGGCTGAGCGGAACGTACAGTGCTTTTCCACAAGGCATACGCCAGCCATGCGGTCACCCCACCCAACATCAGCGTGGCTATCACGGCAAACACGGCGATGAGTGCCCACTGTAAGCGGTCCGCCTGCTGGCGCGCCTGTACGTCCCACCTGCGGGCGGCCTCTGTATCCCCTGCCAGAAACTCCAGATGCTTCAGGGCAAGCAAACGTATCCAGCCGAGGTTTGCCTCCTCAATCGCGCGACGGAACTGTTCCTTCTCTGCAGGAGACGGACGGCGTCGCTCAGCGTATACTGCTCGACACCAGCGCAGGATGGCTTGCTTCTGCTGCGGAGAAAAGCGTGTAGGGGCATGGGGCATCCGTCGTAGCAGCTGCTCTATTCGTTGCTGCACGCTCTTTCGCCCGGTGACACTCGCCTGGTCCTCTAACAGAACAACCGCTCGCACCAGCGCGCCAAGCGGTGCGTCTTTTGCGGTCAGCAGTTTCAGCGGCTCGTCCCAATCTGTCCCCTGCACCGTCCTGATGGGCAATACCTCCCCATACAACATCCGGGCGGTGAACTCGGCTTGCATCACCCGTGTGCTCCACATATCGATGCGGTCGGTCAAGCGGGGGCGCAGCATCAGCAGGTTCGACAGCACGATAAGCACAAACAACAGCAACGCCACCCAAAGAGCAAATCCGCCCCCCTGTGAGGGCTCTTCGGCATCAGGTGGACTGTTCCACATGCGAACTCTCCAGCTCGGGATGTTCCGTATTCCCTTCCACGCGCTCGAACTCCGCCGCCGCTTCGGGAGGCGGAACGGACAGGTATCGCTCCACAAACTCCAGCATACCATGAAGAGCCGACCGCAACTCAATAGCGAAACGCTGGCGTGCCGCCTGCAGGTCTTCAATCGCCTTGCGGTGTTGCTCAAACTGCTGGCGCACCTGCAGTTCCGCTTGAGCGCGGATGACCTCCGCCTCCCGGTGCGCGCTGGCACGCAGTTCGTCGGCGGTGCGCTGTGCCAGCACCAGCGCCTCTTTCATCGCCTCTTCGATAGCGCGGTAGCGTTCCAGCTCCTGCTGCATCTGTGCGACCTGCTCCTTCAGGCGAGCGTTTTCTACTACCACCGCCTCGTAGTCCGCCCCAATCTCTGCAAGGAACTCGTCCACCTCGTTGGTGCGATAGCCACGCAGGGCACGTCGGAAGCGTTTGTTGGTGATGTCTATCGGTGTTAGTCGTACCGGTGTACTCATCGCTACAACCGCCACAATAACTGACGTACAATCTGGATGATAACCAGCGCCACGAACGGACTGAAGTCCAGCCCATATCGCCACGGAGGCATCATCTTGCGAATCGGGTCCAGAATCGGTGAGGTGACACGGTTCAACATACGCGGCACCGGGTGCCAGGGGCTCCACTTCACCACGTTGGCATACATCAGCCACGACAGAATCACGTCCGCCAGTATCGCCCACGTCAACAACTGCAGGAGCAGGTCCAGAATACCTATCATTGCTGCTTATTCTCCCCAGCGGCAGGTGTGGTATCACGAGTCATGGTATCACGGATGTTCTTGCGCACCGCCTCCATCTGGTCTATCGGCATCATCGGGAAGCGACGCAGCAGCTCCTGCCACGTCTCTACCGCCTTCTCTCGCTCGCCGAGCCGGGCGTATACGTGTCCTAATGTGTTCCACACGAACCACTCGCAGGGAAACTTTATCGCCTGTTCCAGATACTCTTTGGCTTTGGCGTAGTCTCTCTTGCGAATATAGTAGTATTGCCCCAGCTCGTAGTACATGTCATAGCCATCGGGGTTGTTACGTAAACCACGCTGGTAGAGCGCGACTGCCTCATCATCGCGGTTGGAGCTCCACAGCAGCCATCCTGCGTTCTCGTACAAAGAGATGTTGTGCGGATCGAGCACGATGGCAAAATAGGTCATGTTAATCAGATGTTCATGTTGACCATCGTGCCACCAGCGGTCCATCTGCACAATCCAGCGGTCTACCACCCCGTCGAAGATAGCATCTATACGCTTCTGCACCCCCGCCGGCAGAGGCTGCGGCTGCGCCTGTACCGATGCGAATAGCGCACATACCAGACCGGTCATCCAGAGCCATTTCATTGTGGATACGTCCTTTCCCTTTCTCAGGTGTTTACTTCTATTGTCGGCAACCGCACCGTCCTGTAGTAGTATACGGGGAATCGGGGGCAAAAATCAACGCGATTGACCTGCGAGACACCTTTGGGCTATACTGCGTGTGCAAACAAGGAGTGTGCCGATGCGTCGTCTAGTATTTACGCTGTTCTGGCTGGAGAGCGCGCTGGCAGTAGCAGGGTTCGGTCTGCTTGCCGCACGGATATACTTTCAGCGCACAACATGGCAGGAGGTGCTACATCCCACATGGCAAGACACCGCGTTGGGGATGCTTCTGGCTATGCTCATGCTGGCAATGGCGGTAGCAGGCTCTGCGGCGTCGGAACGCTGGGCAGCGTGGGCGTTTTTGAAACGCTGGATGCTTCAGGTCTCCCCGTTGTTCGCCGAGATACACCCTCGGGAGATGATACTACTGTCGGTGGTGGCGGGCTTTGGTGAGGAGGCGCTGTTTCGAGGCGTCATCCAGTCGCTATCGGGTATCTGGCTGTCTTCACTGTTGTTTGCGGTGGTGCACGTGCTGCGATGGGACAGCGACGGCATCAAGATGATAGCATTCTACACGCCCTTCGGGTTGCTACTGGGGGGACTATACATCTGGAGCGGTAACCTGTGGGGATGTTGCATCGCCCACACCCTGTACGATTTGATCGCCCTGTGGTGGATACAGCGACTGCTGCGTCGATAAGAAGCAGGAATCTCGCCGGTCAAGGAGCAATGTACTGAAAGGCGTTACCCTCCTCCTGCCCACCCGTTTGTGGAGAAAGAGCGGATAAAGAAAATTTTTTTCAAAGTCCCCTCGAAACCCCTTTACAATCGTGTCCCAAATTTTGTAGAATATCAGCGCATGGCGCAAGGAACACAATATATTGTGTGAGTAGCGATACAATTTACTACATGTTGTTTGTGTTGACTTTTATCTACCTTTTCCCAGCCCACTGGGCTGAGCCTCGCAGGAACGGGAGTCGGGGGTCAAAAAGCGATGTCACAACCGCAATTCGTGCATCTGCATACGCACACGGAATACAGCTTGCTGGATGGTGCGAATCGTATAGAGCCGCTTGTGCAGAAAGTAGCCAGCTTGGGAATGCCCGCCCTGGCGATTACCGACCACGGCGTGATGAGCGGTGCCATCGAGTTCTACGAAGCATGTTTGCAGGCTGGCATCAAACCCATTATCGGGTGCGAAGTGTACGTTGCCCCGCGAAAGCGTACCGACCGCGACCCACGCAAAGACTCCTCCCCCTTCCATCTGCTTCTGCTGGCGAAGAACCTCGCCGGTTACAAAAACCTCATCCGCCTCAGCACCATCGCCTCGCTGGAGGGGTTTTACTATAAACCGCGTGTAGACCACGAGGTGCTGCAGCAATACAGCGAAGGACTGATTGCCACCAGCGGGTGTTTGAGCAGTGAAGTGTGCGTCGCGTTGATTAACCGTGACTATGACAAAGCGCTGCGCATCGCCGGTTTCTACCGAGACCTCTTCGGCAAGGAGAACTACTTCATTGAACTACAGGACCATGGGCTGAGCGAACAAAAGGCGATACGAGAGGGTCTCATCAAACTATCGCGCGACCTGGGCGTGCCGCTGATATGCACCAACGACGTGCACTACTTAAACGCCGACGATGCCCACGCACATGATGTATTGCTGTGCGTGCAGACAGGCAAAACGATACACGACGAAGACCGCCTGCGCTATGGCTCCAACCAGTTTTACCTGAAAGCTCCCGAGGAGATGGCGAGGCTGTTCCCTGACCACCCGGAAGCCCTGGAAAACACCCTGCGCATTGCAGAGATGGTAGACCTGCGCCTGGATTTCGGGCGGGTACACCTCCCCGAGCCGGACCTCCCCCCAGGGCACACAGCGATCAGCTATCTGGCACACCTTGCCCGCGAGGGAATGAAGCAGAAGTACCACCCCGTTACCCCGGAGGTGGAACAAAGGCTGGCGTACGAGCTGGAAGTCATTGACAAGACAGGCTTCGCCCCCTACTTCCTCATCGTGCGCGACTTTGCCCAGTTCGCCCGCGACAGGGGGATTTTCTTCGGCGTGCGCGGCTCGGCGGCGGGAAGCATGGTCTCCTACTGCGTCGGTATTACCGATATCGACCCGCTCTACTACGGGCTGACGTTCGAGCGGTTCCTGAACCCCGAGCGCGTGCAGATGCCCGATATCGACATGGACTTCGAAGACACCCGCCGCGATGAGGTCATCCGCTACGTCACCGAGAAATATGGCGAGGACAGGGTGGCGCAAATCGGCACGTTCGGAACGCTGGGCGCCAAACAAGCGGTGCGCGATGTGGGTAAGGCGATGGGCATCCCCGCGCAAACCGTAGACCAGATTGCCCGTCTTATCCCTGTCGGCCCCAAAGTGACTATCGACAGCGCGCTGAGAAACAGCCCGGAACTGCAGGCGATGATTGAAAACGACCCTCGCCTGCAAGAGTTAATCGAGGTCGCCAAGCGCCTGGAAGGCGTCGCCCGACACATGAGCACGCACGCGGCAGGAGTGGTTATCAGCCGGGACCCGCTCTCGGAGCACGTTCCCCTGGCGCGGGTGGGGGACGGCCCGCCCGTCACCCAGTACGATATGGGGGCACTGGAAAAGATTGGCTTGCTGAAGATGGACTTCCTCGGGTTGACCAATCTGACCATTCTTGCCAAGACGCTACAGAACATCGAGCAAACACGGGGCGAGTGCATCGACCTGCGCAACATCCCGCTGGACGACCGTAAGACCTATGAGATGCTCGGGCAGGGCGATACCACCGGCGTCTTCCAGCTGGAATCGCAGGGGATGCGTCGCAACATCGCGGAGCTGAAACCGAACGACGTGCGCGAACTGGCGGCGATGGTTGCTCTCTACCGCCCGGGACCGATGGACCATATTCCCCAGTACATTCGGTGCAAGTTGGGCTTGCAACCTATCGAGTATCCGCATCCCTCGCTGGAGCCCATTCTCAAAGAGACGTACGGCGTCATCGTCTACCAGGACCAGGTGTTACAAATTGTGCGTGCCTTAGCAGGCTTTACGCTGGGGCAAGCAGACATTCTGCGCCGCGCCATGGGCAAGAAAAAAGCGGAAGACATGGAGAAGATGCGCTCGAAGTTCATCGAGGGTGCGGTACGGAACGGGATCGATGCCGAACAGGCGGAAAACCTGTTCAAGCTGATCGAGCCCTTCGCGGGTTACGCCTTCAACAAAGCGCACGCGGTGTGCTACGCGATGGTCGCCTACCAAACCGCCTACCTGAAGGCGAACTATCCGGTAGAGTATTTCGCCGCGTTAATGGCAGCATACTTCGACAACCAGGACAAGGTGGTACAATACGTAGAGGAGTGCCGTCGACGCAACATCCAGATACTGCCTCCGGACATCAACCGCAGCGACATGGATTTCACGGTGGAAGGAGAGGCTATCCGCTTCGGGCTGGGTGCTATCAAAAACGTAGGAAAGGCGGCAGTGGAGGTTATCCTGCGCGCACGGGCTGAGCGACCGTTTACCAGCCTGTTCGATTTCTGCGTGCGCACACTGGAGCAACAGGGCAACTTCGGCAAGAGCACGGTGGAAACCCTGATCCAGGCAGGAGCGTTTCACTCGCTGGTACCGAACCGCAACAGGTTGCTGTCCGCGCTGGAAGATACCTGGGCGGCAGCACAACGAGCGGTGCACAATCGGCGCATCGGGCAAGAGTCGCTATTCGCAGGTGGCCAGATGCAGGAGGTAGAAGAGCCTCCCTTACCCAACGTGCCTGAGCTCTCGCGCGAACAGATACTCGCTTTCGAAAAAGACCTGTTGGGCGTTTATCTCGCCGACCATCCTCTGCGGTCACTGCAAACGCGCATGAAGCAATTGGGCGTCGTGCCATGCAGCCACCTGCGCGAAATGGCGGACGGCGCACAGGTACGCGTCGCTGGCGTGATTACCAGCGTGCGCTACTTGCGCACTAAAAGGGGGGATCGCATGGCTACGGTGGTCATCGAGGACCTTACCGGAACCGTCTCTGCCACCGCATTTCCCAACGTGTATGAGGAGCACAAGTCACTGCTCACCAAAGACAGCCTGATAGTGCTGGAAGGCAGAGTAAAGCATCGCGACCGCCTGCGTACCGAAGACCAGGAACCCAGCGAAACGCAGGTGCAGGTGGAACTGGTATGTGAGAAGGCACACGCCCTGACCAATGGCAGCACGCCAAGCGGAAACGGTAGCAACAACGGGAACGGTAGGCATACCACTCGCACACTGCATATTCGCCTGACGCCTGCCCACCGCCCCGCGCTACGGGTGCTGCGCGAGATCCTCACCAGGCACCCCGGCGAAGCAAGGCTGGTGTTGCATGTGGACTCCGGCAAACAACGGTATCGCGTCATCTCGCACCTGAACGTAGACGTGAGCGATAACACACAGCAAGACCTGGTGCGCATCGTCGGACGTGACAGTGTGTGGTTGCAGTAGGGATGCACCATACACACTATCTGTAAAAGGAAGGGGTGAAAAAGTGTATCAGATTCACACAATGAGACACCGTTTGCCTGACAGCCCGTCGGCGCTACGCAGTTACGTCATACCGGCGCAATCGTTGTTGCTGGATGAGGAGCTGGCGCCCAGTTTTTTATCTTTGCATAGTGCGCTCCGTCGTGTTTCCGAGGAGTTGAGAGAGAACGCCACTCAGGTGCTGCTGGTGGTTTCGGCGGGCTGGGTAACCCCCGATGTTTTCAGCGTGGGAGCTTGCGCACAATATGCTGGGGTTTTGGAAGAAAACTTTATCGGAATGATGCCGTATAACTACTGCGGGTCTCCCCAGCTGGCGCAGATTCTGGTGGAACGGGGGGCGGACGCTTCGCTACCAGTTCAGCTGGTGGCAGACCGCTGTGAGCTGGACGCCAGCACGGTGGTTGCTCTACACGCTCTACAGCTGAGCGCGGAAATGGAGGTAGTCCCTCTGAGTATCTGCCCTCTCTCTCTGCGCGACAGCTATCGGTGGGGGCGCGTGCTTGCCGAAACCGCTTCGTCGTGGAGCAAGCGCGTTGTCCTGCTGGCAGTAGGTGGACTATCCGGCAGGCTGGACCACCGCGAAATTACCGCCATATCGCCTGAGGGGCAACAACACGACGAGCAGGTCCTGCGTGTACTGGAGAGCAGGGCATGGAGTGACCTGTTAAACATAGACCCCCTGCTTTCGGCACGGGCACAACCGGTTGGCGGAATGCATCATCTGGCGGTGCTATCGGGTTTTGCCCAGCAAGCCCGTGAAGTGCAGGTGCTCAGCTATCAGGGCATTATCGGTACAGGAAACGCAGTCGTCCGGTGCGTGTGATGCTTTTTGTGCTCCCCCTCACACCTCCTCGCCCTCCGCGAGGAGGTCTTTTTATCAGCGGAGGCACGCGGCGGCATAATCCGCGCTAATCCGTTACATCTGCGTGAGCCAGCGTCGCCACTTGCGTCGCTTGCTGCGTTCATTCATTAGCTTTCAAACAGCCCTCCCCATCCCTGCGGTGTCGGTTCGGAGGCTGTCGTCTCCAGCAGAGGCTCTTCACCCAGAATCTCCGCAGTTGCCAGCAGGCTCACTTCTCGCACGGTGCTGCGATGCTGGCTCGGACTGTAGTCTACCTGCAGACAGCGGTCGGCGCCGGCCTGTATCTCCTCGATATGTGAAATGATGATAATCTGGTCAAAGCGGTCGCGCAGACGGCGTAGCAGCTGCAGGGTGTTCTCGCGCCGGTCGGCATCCAGCGAACCGAACACCTCATCCAGCACCAGCAACCCCAGCGGTTGACCGCTACGTTCGCAAATCATCTCCGCCATTGCCAGGCGCAGGCTGAGGTTTACGATGTCCTCCTCCCCACCGGAGATGATGGGCTTGGGACGGTCTTCATCAACCAGTGTGAACTCAAACTCCTCGCTAATCTGCAGCTGCGTGTATCGCCCATCGGTCAGCAGGTTTAGCAATTCGCCCGCCCGTTCCTGAAGCTCTGGTACCACCTCACCGTTTAATAGATCGGCAAAGCTGCGCAGCCAGTTGCGTACGGTCTCATCTCTGAGCACGGCACGTTGCAGTTCGCGTAGTTCGCGCAGATGCTCCTGCAAACGTTGCCACTGCTCTTCGAGGGCGGCTACTTGTGCCGTCCGCTGTTTCACCCGCTCCTGTAGCACACGCACCTGTGTTTCCGCATCCCGCAGAGCGTTTTCGCAGGCGGCGAACTGCCTCATGATGTTCTCATACTCTTCCGCGTTGTAAGCCAGTTCTTGCAGAGTTTGGAGAGTCTGCTCAAGCTGATTCTGCGCCGTCTGCAATGCACCTTGCGTCTCGCCGAAGCGCGCCTGCAGGTCCGGCAGGCGTTGTGCGACAGGATGCAGGCGCAGCGCTTCATCCCACACAGGCTGCAGGTTCACCAGTTCCTTGCGCAGCTGGTCGTGTAGCGCTGCATCGTAGCCTGTCGGTAACTGTTGCATCTCGGTTTCAGCGGACCGCATCGCCTTCTGTGCCTGTTCTACCGCAGCACGCAACTGATTCGCCGCCTCCTGCAAACGCGTCATCTCGCGCTGCCACTGGTTGCGTCGCTCCAGCCATACTTGTCTTTCTGCCAGTGCCTGCTGTGCAACAGGCTGTAGTTCCTCCACTTGCAGGCGAACCCTTTCGTGCTCCTCGGCGTCATAGGTAGAGGCTACCTGCTCACGCTGCTGCGACAGATCGTCCAGCTGTTTCTGCAGGCTTTGTGCTTCTTGAAGCCAGCTTTCGCGCTGGCGTAACTGCTCCTGCAGACGGGCGAGCTGCTCTCGGTACTGCTGGAGGTCGGCACGCGCTTCCTGCAAATTCGCACGGCACTGCTCGATGGCTTCGGTATCGCGCTCTGCTTCTGCCTTGCGGCTGAGCGCAGCCTGCAGGCGTCTTTCCGCCTCCTGCAGTTCCAGATCAAAGTGTTTCACCACGCTGGAGTACTCCTCGCCCAGGCGACGGGTACAGACGGGGCATTCGCCGTTGGGCCCCAGCGCCTCTACGTTCTTGCGTCGTTTTTCTATTTCTTGCATCTGCTGGCGCACGCTTTGTGCCTCCGTCTCCGCGCTGGCGATGGCGCTGGCGCGTTGTCTCTCCAGTTTTGCCAGCTCTGCTTCCAGCTCGCGCACTCTACCCTCCGCCTCACCGACCAGTTCGGCAATACGTTTCTCATCCGCAGTGATGCTCTCTGTGGAGGCAATCTGTTGTTTTAGCCGCTCTGTCTGCTCGTTCAAAGAGGCGATTTGTGCATCTAGCGCAGACAACTGCCTCTGTACAGCCGTTTTGTGTTTATCCATCTGCTCCAGCTGGCGGCGCAACTCTTCCGCCAGTTTTGCCTTCTCGTTCAGCTCCTGTACACGCTGTTGCTGCGCATCGAGCTCCTCTTTCTGGTTCTGCAGTCTGGACATCTCCGTTTCTGCCTGCGCCAGCTGCGCCTCCCTTTCCTCGACCTGTGCCGTTAGATTCTGTATCTGCACCCGCAGTTCGGCGCGGCGTTGCTCATATCGTTGCAGCTCGTCCAGACGTTGCAGCTGTTCGCGTACCTGTTTGTACCGCTCGCCTTGTGGACGCAGTTTCTCGAGGCGCGCTCGCGCTGTCTGCGCCTCAGACAGTTCACTCTGCAGGCGGCTCAGCTCCCCTTCGCGTGCGCGGATATTTTGCTCCAGCAGCTGCACCTGCGTTTGAAGGCTGTCATAAGCGGTTTTCTTGGCGTTCCACTGCTCAACTATCGGCTTCCAGTGCTCCCAGTCCGCTCTCGCTGCCTCCAGCCTCTCACCCGCCTTTTGCAGGTCGGCGCGCGCAGTTTCCAACTCCTCTTTCGCCCGCTCTAGCTGCGCCTTTGCCTCCTCGGGGTCGAGAGGCAGTGACTGCTTGCCACGCAGTTCCGAACGCCCTTTCGCCAGTTCCTCATCTATCCACTTCACGCTACGGGTGACGCGCTCAAGACCAAGCATCCGCAACACCTCTTCGCGCCGACGTGCCTTGTCGAAGTGCAAGAACTCCAGTTCGCCCTGCTGCGCGAAGAAAGAGGTAAGGAACTGGCGGTAGGTCATTCCCCCAAGTAACCGCTGCACCGTGTTATTGACCGCCGTCGTGCCGTCCGCGACCGCTTCACGCCCCGATTGCAAACGATACAGCCGTGCGCCCTGCGCGGTGCGCTCTATCTCGTAGATGGCGTCGCCTAACGAGAAGGTGAGAACCGCTTTGGGGTTCGTGCCTCTGCCTCTCTGGGAAGCGCTATCCAGCAGGCTCAGGAATAACGGGCGCACCTCCTCCACCTTGCTGCGCAGCGCCTCCGCGCCGTACAGCGACCAGCAGATTGCCTCCAGTAGCGTGCTCTTCCCCGACCCGTTTGCCCCGATGATGGCGGTAATGCCATCGCCGAAGGTGAGGTCTAAATCCATGTACTGTCGGAAATTGGTTAGCTGCAAACGATGCAACTTCACGGCAGCATCACCTCACCGACTGCACCCAGCGCCTGCAGCCCACGCGATATCACTTCCTCTGCGCCGATTTCCGCAGGCAGTTCCTCTTTATGCTCCTCTACAAACTGCCGCCAGCGTTCCTCGATGGGCTGTGCCACGCTGACTCCAACCTGCTGTGCCCCCGCAGAGGGCACCGTTCGGGGGGCGGCGCGAAAATCCACCTGCACATGGAAGGCGTCCGCCATCTTTTCCACGATGGTGCGGTGTACTCTGGCGCGCTCCGCGTAGGGCAGGTTCAGGATGCGCACCCGCACCAGCGCGCCGCTGACCTCATCCTGCTGCGCCTCTGTTAATACTGTTTGAATCGCCTCTTCTGCCGAGGCACACTGAGAAGCATCCACGTCGGGCAGGCTCAGCACCTTGCGCGTAGGAACCGTTCGGTGACGGATGTGAGGACGCTTGCCCTTCTCTATCTCCACCCACACCCATCCCTTCTCACGGTTCTCGCTCCAGATGTTGGTGGTGGTGAACTCGGTGGCTCCGGCGTACGCGGCGTTGTGACTGACCTTGCGGAAGTCGTGATAGTCGCCCAGTGCGATATAGTCCCACCGCTCGTCCAGCACACGCGACATCGGCAAGAAGAAGGGCGTGTACTCGTGGGTGAACAGCCCCTGCAGTACTCCATGCACCGCGAGGATATTGAAGCGAAACCGCTCGTCGGGTTCTGGCTTTAGGTTTTCGTCCGCCAGCCTCGTTGCGCTGGCTGCAGGCACGCACATCACCGAAGCATTCAATTCGGGCAGCTGCACCTGCTCGGGCATTCCGTACACCGCCTTAATGCCGGGTATCTCCTCAAACAAAGGAAACACCGCGCTGCTTTCGCGCGTGCGAGGGGTGTCGTGGTTGCCCCCCAGAAGAATTAACGGTTTGCCACCGCGTGACTCCTGCACCGTGCGGAGCACCCGGAACGCTCGCCGAAGCGACCAGATACTCGGCACTTTCTTATCAAAGAGGTCGCCGGTAATCAGCACAAGGTCGGGAGAGGCCTCCTGAATCGCCTTCATCGCATGGGCGAAGGCGTGATACACATCTACCTCGCGCTGGTTCACCCCCGTCCTGGGGTCCTCTTTAGAGAGCGAGCGATACCCCAGGTGGGTATCGCTGACATGGGCGATGGTTAACACTTCCGCCATGCTACTTCGCCTCCAGCGCCTCCACAATCAGCCGATGCAACGAGGGAATGCTTACCCTGTGGTCTACGCGCAGATTGAATCCCCTGCCCCCCAGAGAGGTGGGACGTTGCACGATGTTCTTGGAGGGACGATAGAAATAGTCGTTCAAGCCGCGCCGGATGTCGAAGTTCGCCGTAGTAATCGGATGCACCTGATAGCCCAGATTGCGGGCGATACTCAGCGCTTTCAAAAACACCTCCGGCCCGATAACCGCCGAGCCAAAATTGAGGTAGCACCCCTCTTTCATCTGCGCCACGCTGTGACAGAATATCTTAAAATCTGTATAGGTTGCCACACCTATTCTTGCACCGTCACAGGTAGGGTGCTGGTGAATGATGTCGGTGCCGATAGCCACGTGCACCGTTGCAGGCACACCCAAACGATAGGCGTTGGCAAGGATACTGTACTGCTGGTATGGCAGATTGTGTTCCACAATCCACCGCCCTATCGCGTAGCCCATGCCTTCTTCCGCATAGCGGTTGATGGCTTCGTTCATAAAGCGTCCGGTCTCCTCCGCCATACCGAAGGAGCCGTCTTCAATACTGCGGGGCACGTACTCGCTGGTTTCCCCTATCAACGCCATTTCAAAGTCATGGATGGACACCGCACCGTTCATTGCCAGGTGGGTGATGACGCCCCGCTTCACTAGGTCGATAATCAGCAACGACAGCCCGCTCTTGACCACGTGTCCACCCATCATGACGATAATCTGCCTTTTTGCCTTCGCCGCCTGGATTACTCGCTTCGCTAGTTGTAGAAACTGCCGGTTCTGCCAGACGGGAAAGTCTCGTGTGTCGGCGATGAAATCCGACCGTTTGACCAGGTTATGGCGTTCGGCGATAGGGTAGGTTTTGATTTTGGACAGGTCAATCATGGCTCTTTCCATCTGTGTTCACCTTCTTTGTTTGCTCTCTCCGCGGACTCGCCTTCACGCAACCATTTTCGGCAGACTACTCACTCCAGAACGGCGGTTCGGGCGTCCAGTAGCCGGAAGTAGCATCGGGCGCGTACACGTCCATGCCCAGGTAATTGCCTAACGCCTCCCACAGCACATCGCCGACGGAACCGAGCGTCATCGCCACGTGATGCGGGAAGTGTCGGCACAGCACGTCGCGATAGAACCGCTGTAGCCCAGGGATACGACACCAGCCGTACGCGCCAAAGGTCTTCGCACGATTCTCCTCTACGGTACCCTGCGCTAGCGCGGCTTTCCACGCGCCATCCGCGCTTTGTGTAATGCGACACAGCGTGACCGGTCCCTCTTTCACCTCAAACTCGATCACGCCGATAGCGTTCTCGCGTCCGGTGGTCGTAGCGATAATCTCCTGTACGCCGATGCGCGGTGTTGTCTTGGCAAAGGTGGTGGGATAGACACCGCAGTGCCACAGGTTTGCCAGCTCAGGGTCCTCATTGTGTAGGTTGTTCCAGTCGGCGAGGGTAGCCGGTGCGCCGGATGCCAGCAACGCAGCGTGCATGGACAGTGTGCCCATGATGTCCGACTCGCACGCACACGGAATACCCCGGTCGCCCAGACGACTCATGGTGGTGCAGGTGCAGATGCCCAGGTTCATCTGGATGGATGTCCAGCACTGTATCGCCAGCGCATCCAACGATTTCTCTTCCACGAACCGTTCGACGAACAGTTCGAAGCGGGCGATCTTGTTCAGCACCTCGGCAGGCACGCCTTTCGCGTCCGCATACTGAGCAATCTGTTCCATTTTCTGCTGTACCTCTGCGCTGTCCGCCGGAATGCGCTGTACCCCTGCAATCGCCTCCGACAGGTCTAAAGTCACCACCGTTGGTCCCAGCCGCTGGAGCATCTTCTCATCATAACGACACGTCCAGAAGGCATCCGGGCGTGCGCCGATCTGCCCATAACGCGCCTTGCGAATGCCGTTGACCACACGGCATACGGCAGCAAATCGCCGAATGTCTTTCTGAAACGCCTCCTCGCGCGGGAACAGGATAGGCACTCGTCCGACAGTGTAATCCACTCCCAGCTGGCGCAACGCCTCACCGATGGAAAGCAATCCGCAGAACGAGTCGCGCCGAGGCGTTGTGGGGGTCAGTACCTCCTCTTCCTGGCACCCGAAGATGTAGATCGGCACGTTCAGGTCAGCGGTTTTGATGGCAGCGGCAACACCCTGCTCGTCGCCAAAGTTCACCGCAGCGACCACAATGCCGTCTACCGCCTTCTCCCGGAAGAGCTTGCCCGCGATGTGGGCTTCCTTCAGCGTCTCCACGCAGCCCAGCTTGGTCATGCTCTCGTCGGGCACTATCACTTCGATGCCTGCTTCCCGCATGGCGGTAATGGTCTCGTTGCGCATTTGTGCGGCGAGTTCATCGCTGAAAAAGCCCCGGTTCGCTGCAATAAGTCCAAGTTTTATAGGTGGAAGTTGTACCATGATAATCTCCTCCTTCTATAAGCGTCCTGAACTTCCCTCGTTATTATGCTTCGCCCGCGCCGGTTGTTTTCCTGCTTGAGAACAGCACGCTTGCCTTCACGAACGCTTCGGGGTACAATCCATTTAAAAGCCTTTCGGGGACACAAGGAGTTCAAACAATGAACAACCACACCGTTACCGAACAGCAAGTGCTGGATGCTCTGCGTTCGGTGGTAGACCCTGACCTGCGCCGCGATATCGTCAGCTTGGGCTTTGTGAAGGACGTCAAGATTTGCGACGGCAACGTCGCCTTTAAGATAGAACTAACAACCCCCGCCTGCCCTGTCAAGGACATGATGAAATCGCAAGCCACACAGGCAGTGCTCCAGATTCCCGGCGTGAAATCGGTCAACGTGGAGATGACCGCGAGTGTGCGTTCGAGGCAGATAGATGCGGAGGACCTGCTACCCGGTGTAAGGCATGTGATAGCGGTCGCCAGTGGCAAAGGTGGAGTGGGCAAAAGCACGGTGGCGGTCAATCTGGCGGTGGCGCTAGCGCAGCTGGGCGCAAAGGTTGGCTTGCTGGATGCGGATGTATATGGTCCGTCGGTTCCGCTTCTGATGGGCACGCGCGAAACACCCCACGTCATCAACGAAAAGATTATCCCCATCGAGCGCTACGGCGTGCAGATGATGTCGCTGGGGTTCCTCCTGCCCGACGACCAGGCGGTGATATGGCGAGGGCCGATGGTAGCAGGCACGGTCAGGCAGCTACTTACCGATGTGGAATGGGGTGAAAAAGACTACCTGGTGGTAGACCTGCCACCGGGCACGGGCGACGCACCGATGACCCTCTCGCAATCGGTGCCTATCACCGGCGTAGTTATCGTGATGACCCCTCAAGATGTAGCCTTCGCTATCGCCGGTAAGGCGGTAGCCATGTTCCGCAAGATGGAAGAAGGCTTAGGACGCCCGATACCCATACTGGGTCTTATCGAGAACATGTCCGGCTTCGCCTGTCCGCACTGTGGCGAGGTAACGCCTGTGTTCGCAGGTAGGGGCGGAGAGCACGCTGCGGAGAGATTAGGGGTACCCTTCCTCGGTTCCATTCCCCTTGACCCGAATATTTCGCTCAGCGGAGACGAGGGGGTGCCCGCTATTGTCGCGCATCCGGAATCGGCACAGGCGAAGGCGTTCCGCAGCATCGCGCAGGCGATGGCAGCGCAATGTAGTATCCAGAGTATGGCAGACCATACCCTTCTACGGCAAATCCCGCTGGTCCGGAGGAGTTAAGCTCAGCGATGTCGCACCAAACAAGACTGTTAGGCGCGCACATGCCCACAACCGGTGGACTACACAAGGCGATTATATCGGGACATGAAATCGGATGTACCGCCGTCCAGCTGTTCACTGCCAGCCCACGCCAGTGGCGTGCGCGCCCCCTTTCGGAAGAGGAAATCCGGGCGTTTGCCAAAGCGCGTGAGGAGACGAATATCCACACCATCATCTCGCATGACTCGTACCTGATTAACCTTGCTGCACCGAACGGAGACATCTTGCAGCGCAGCCGTGAAGCCTTTCTGGAGGAGTTACAGCGAGCGGAGTCCCTGAACATCCCCTGGGTTGTTACCCACATGGGAGCCTATCTCGACTCGTCCGAGCAAGAGGGGCTGGCGGTACTGGGTGAAAGCGTACGCTTATTACTACAGCAAACAGAAGGGATGAAAGTGGGCATCGCGCTGGAAACCACCGCCGGTCAGGGAACCAACCTGGGCTATCGCTTCGAGCACCTTGCACGTATTATCGACATGGCAGGGGGCTCAGAGCGCGTTGGGGTATGTTTCGATACCTGCCATGTGTTCGTTGCAGGATATGACATCCGTACCCCGGAAACATTATCTGCCACGCTGGACGAGTTCAACAGGGTTATCGGTCTAGACCGGTTGAAGGTTATCCACGTCAATGACGCAAAGAAACCACTCGGTAGCCGCGTCGACCGCCACGAACATATCGGTGATGGGGAACTCGGAAAGGAAACTTTTCGTATCCTCCTACAGGAGCCACGGTTGATGCATGTGCCGGTTATTCTGGAAACGCCGGATGCAGAAAAGATGCATCCTGAGAACTTGCGTCGGTTGAAGGAGCTGCTGGACGGTTCATGAAAGTACGTGTGTTGTTCTTCGGTCATCTAAAGGACCGGTCGGGGGAGTGCGAGCAGGTTGACGCCCCCAGCCCTGCTACCGTCCAGGATGTACTGGACATCCTTTGCAAGCGGCATCCTGAACTCCTGCAGTGGCTGGAGTTCACGCGAGTGGCTGTAAATATGGAGTACGCCTCTCCAGATACACCGTTGCACGAAGGCGACGAGATCGCTTTGCTTCCGCCGATGAGTGGCGGGTAAGTGAGTCTCACACTTTGTTGCAGGAAATGATTTTTCGAAAGATATTCAGTTTGTTAGATGAAGTGCTTGACTTTTGCGTATAGTATGTTATAAGATAGGAAAGACAGGGTTAACCGTCAAACCATTGTTACGCACCCATGGCGGTCAAAACCAGACATGGAGGATTGCGACATGCCCGAGGCAAACGTGTACGGCTTTCAAGCCAGGCGTCCGAAGACCGAGCGTTTACTGGCGCTGATGAAGGAGATCCACAAGCAAGAAGATTTGACACCCAAGCGGCTGGCGGAAAAGCTGGGAGTGTCTGAGCGCACGGTGTATCGCTACCTGCGCCTGCTGGAGAACAACGATTTGCTGGCGAAACGCTACAGTCGCAGGCAAAGGCAGTACGTTCTGGAACCGCAGACATCGCTGGAACCGATCCGGTTCACCCCACAGGAGGCGCTGGCGCTGGAGATTGCAGCGTCCAACCCGGCTATCATGCAAGGTAGCATCTTCGCCAAGGACCTGCAGAACGCGATGAACAAAATCCGCAGTATGCTGGATTCAGCTACGCAGCGCGAAGTAGAGAGGCTAAAGCAGCACGTGAGCATCGACACCGATACCTACGCCAACTACTTCGCGTTCCAGACTATCATGCTCACGCTGCAAAACGCCTTCGCCCTACGGCGCAAGGTGCGTATTCGCTACTGGGCAGCGTCCACTAACCAGGAAGAGGAGATTATTATCCACCCCCTGCACCTCACCTTCCGCGAGCACCACTGGTACCTGCTCGCCTTCTCGGAGCGACATGGGGAGGTACGCCTGTTCCGCGTGTCCCGCATCCGCGAAGCCGAGATGCTGCCTCAGAAGTTCCGCAAGCCCACCCGCTTTGACCCCGATACCTGGTTCGAGCGGTCGTGGGGCGTGTGGGGCAAGACCGATGAGGTCATCGTGAAGATTAAGTTCTCACCGCGCGTGGCACATATCGTGAAGGACACGCATGGAAGGCGATTCTACAAGATGGAGATGCAACCTGACGGCAGCATGATCTGCACGGCAGAAACCTACGGCACCAAAGAGATTTCATGGTGGATACTCTCCTGGGGAGCGGATGCTGAGGTGCTGGAGCCGGAATACCTGCGACAAGAGTTCGCCAAGGTGACGCAGGCGATGGCAGCCATCTACGCTCCGCAGGCAGTCGCCGGAGCACATGAAGGGGTGTAATACCCCCCCTGAAAGTATCCGTGTCCACCTGAACCAAAAGCCGGCCGCCCAAAAAGGGGGTCGGTTTTTTGTTTTAAGAAAAGGAATATTGCAACAAGCATTCCTAAAAAAATAACCGCCTCAGGAGGCGGTTTGCGGACTGCAGTAGCTGTTGCCGCAAAAGGGAGGGCTTTTCCCTCAATCGAGCTGCCGTCATTTTTAATGACGCAGCATAAGCCCTCAGGTTTCAGCTTTTTTGTGACGTTCGTCTCTTTTTTCACAACCTTGCCAGAGCATCCCTTAAAGCTGCGGCGGTCTCCTCCGGCAGCGTGTCGTTAATGAACGTACCCGCCTGTTCCGAACCGGCGAGATACTTCAGTTTGTCGCGTGTGCGGTTGAACGGGTAGAACTCCACGTGAAAATGATAACTTGGGCTGTTGACCTCTCTCGCCGGCGACTGGTGAAGTAGCATAACGTACGGGATGGACATCTCCCACAGGTTACGCAGGGTGCGCGTTACGATAGAAAGCATCTCCGCCAGTGACCAGTGCTCCTCCTGGCTCATCTCCGACAATGTACCCAAGTGACGCAACGATACGATGTGCACCTCATAAGGAAATCGTGCAAAAAAGGGCACAAACGCCACAAAATGCCCATTTTGGGTAAGCAGCCGTCGCCCATCTTGCAGCTCCTGCTCCATCACCGCACAAAACAGGCACTTGCCGTGCTCCCCGTAATATCTGCGAGCAGACAACACCTCTTTCTCGATAAGTGGAGGCAAAAACGGATAGGCGTATATCTGCCCATGCGGGTGAGGGATCGTCACCCCAATCTCTTTGCCCTTATTCTCGAAAATAAGCACGTAATTCACAAACGGGTATCCCGACAATTCTTCAAAGCGGTCGGTCCACACTTTCACCAGCTTCGCAATCTGCTCCACCGAGAGGTCTGCCATTTCGCCCTCATGCTGTGGGGTGTACAGTACGACCTCGCATATCCCCTGTGAGGGGATAACAGGGGTGAGCGGAGTACCCTCTATCGCCGGCTCGGGCGCGTTGCGCTGAAGCGAGGGAAAGCGATTTTCAAAGACCACAATCTCATAATCGGGATAGGGTACCTCTGTCTCCATACTTCCCGGCCTGGTGGGGCAGAGCGGGCAGTACTCCTTTGGGGGCAGGAAAGTGCGCTCCTGGCGGTGTGTGGCAGTAATCACCCACTGCTCCAGATACGGATGCCACCGCAACTCCGACATCTATATGTTGCCCTCCATCTATCGCTCAGGTCTTTTCTTACACCAGTAGTTTAGCGAGCGTCTCCGAAAATCCCTGCGCCGAAGCAGGGATAACGTTCTCGGCGGTGAAAACTATAACGGTGCCAACAGGGCTTGAGTGAGGCGAAACAGGTTATGCGAGTGCTGGAACTGATGCATACTCACGTGGTCACCGTGCAGCCAGAGGATACTCTGCGCGACGCGGTAGACAAGATGGACCTTTATCAGGTCAGCGGTTTGCCGGTAGTGGACGACGAAGGGCACCTGGTAGGTGTTATCACCGAACACGACATTATTCGGGAGCTTCTCCCCCACCCCGGCGAGGCGCACACGGAGGAGAGCTACCGCGCCGAGTGGCAGGACCTGCCCACCCGTGCCTCACGAGTGCGTGGGATGCAGGTCAAACAAGCCATGACCAGCAACGTCATCGCTGTTGACGAGAACACCGACGTGCTGGAAGCTGCCGCCATCATGCTTCAAAAGAAAGTCAAACGCCTGCCCGTCACTGCCGATGGGAAGCTGGTCGGCATTATCAGCCGCATCGATATCTGTCAGGCAGTACTAGAAGACCGTTTGTGAGGGGAAACGGATGGACTGGCTACACGAGGTATCCGCAGGCAATCTGCTCGTCTCCGACGGGGCGATGGGCACGATGCTCCAGTCACTGGGGCTGGAAGCCGGTCAATGCCCCGAATCGTGGAACCTGATATACCCGGAGAAGGTGCAGCAGGTGCATCGCGCCTACCGGGAGGCGGGCGCCAACTTGCTCACCACCAACACCTTCGGGGGCAACCGTATTCGCCTGGCAGCGCATGGACTGGACAAACAACTGACCGAGATCAACCGGCGAGCAGTGGAGCTGGCGCGTGAGGTTGCCGGGGATACCGCTGCGGTGATGGCATCGGTAGGTCCAACGGGCGCACTGCTGGAACCTCTCGGCGACTTGAGCGAAGAGATGGCGTTTGAGGTCTTCAGCGAGCAGATTCACGCCCTTCGCGAGGGCGGCGCAGACACCGTGATTCTCGAAACCTTTATGGCGCTGGAAGAGATTGTCATCGCCTTGCGCGCGGCGAAGGCGCAGGGCATGAAAGTGATCGCCAGTATGAGCTTCGGCTCAGGCGAGCGCACCATGATGGGCGTTAGCCCGGAACAAGCCGCCACCACTCTGGTGGCGGAAGGCGCGCTGGTCGTCGGCGCTAACTGCAGTACCGGAGCACAGGAGATGGTGCCGGTCATCCGGCGGATGCGCTCGGTTGTTTCCGTTCCGCTCATCGCCCAGCCCAACGCGGGAATGCCCGTGCTGGTAGAAGGCAGGGCAGTGTACACCCAAAAACCCGAAGAGATGGCCGCTTTCGTGCCGCAGTTTGTACAGGCGGGTGCGAACATCGTCGGCTCCTGCTGTGGTTCTACTCCTGACTTTACCCGTGCTATTGCGCAGACGATAACACGGACTCCGTAAAACCGCACTTTTGACAGCACACTACCCCCTCAACAATGCCGATGATTCTCGCAGGGGTACTCCATAACACCTGCCCCGATAGGCGAAATGTTGAGGAAACTTCAGTACATCTCTCTACGTAAACGCCTGTTTATCGGCATCTTTCTGTGTGCAACCGCGGTGCTGGTGGTGCACACCATCGTTGCGTACCGGCAGTTCGCTCAAGCGATGGACGTACAGGCGAGCGAGGCGGTAAGTAACAGGCTCAGGCAGGCGGTCAATTTTCACAATCTGTGCCTGCGTCAGCAATTGGCAACCCAGGTACGCCACTATTCCAGCCTTCCTCCTATCGTACGCGCTACTGCCAGCCGAGACGAGTTCCGGTTGAAGCGCCTCCTGTTATCGGTTGCGCAGAAGGAAGGTTTTCGGCAGATGGCAGTGTTTGCACCAGATGGAGAGGTGATCGCAAGCACCGGCTTTACGCAAGAACAGCTGGATGACCTCCGTCACAGTCGCCTTCTCCATACCGCCCGAAGCGCGGGCAGCGCGTCCGCTCACCTGCGCCTGGGGGATGAGGTGCACGCTGTCGCCGCATCTGTCCTTCGTCAGGGAGACGTCTGTGCCGGCGTGCTCGTCGTTGCCTCCTCTGTTTCGCTGGACTGGATTATGCGCCTGTATCAGATGACACGCATCGATGTTGCCCTACTTGCAGGAGGCAAATGGCTGTTCGCCCGCAAGCCTCCAGAGCAGCTCTTGCGCTGGTCACAAGAAAAGTTTGAAGGGGTGCGGGAAGATTATCAAACAGAAGCGATTTCACCGATGCTGCGCATTAGCTACATGGTTTTGCGTGACGAGAAAGGCGCACCTCTGGCGGTAATGGCTGTGTGGCAAAACGACCCCTATATCCAGTTGATGCAGCACAGCCTGGCGCACTCGATGCTTTCGGCGATGACCGCCGCACTGCTCCTTGCCGTGCTCGTTGCGATAGTGCAGGTGCATCCTGTAATTAACCTTGTCCGCCGCCTAACCACCGCTGCGCACATCATCGCAGGGGGACAATTTGCCTACCGGGTAAAGGTCTCCCGCTGGGCGCCCCACGACTTCCACCTGCTCGCCGAAAGCTTCAACCTGATGGCTTCGCAACTGGAGGAGTTTGCCTTGCGCCAGAAACAACAGCAGAACGAACTGCGTTCCCACAACGAACTGCTTGCTCGCCTTTCGGTTACCGACGCACTGACACAGGTAGGCAATCACCGCGCGTTTCAAGAACACCTGCACTCCCAGATTAGTTTAGCCGCCCGTAAAGGAATACCGCTGTGTCTCATGCTCATCGATGTCGACCATTTCAAGCAGTATAACGATACCTACGGGCATCCGCAGGGCGACATGGTGCTTCGTGAAGTAGCGCGCCTCCTTACCGAAAACACCCGCACCTACGACTTCGTGGCACGCTACGGTGGAGAGGAATTCGCCGTCATCTTGCCGGATACAGATATCGATACCGCAACCGCAGTGGCAGAGCGCGTGCGTCGGGTCATCGAGTGCTACCCCTTCCCCAACCGTCAGGTGACGATTAGCGTCGGGCTGGCGAGCTGGCGCGCAGGAGTGGACTCCAACACGCTGATTCAAGAGGCAGACGAGGCGCTTTACGAAGCGAAGCGGAGCGGACGCAATCGGGTATGTCTTGCCAGACCGGATAAAAAGGCTGCATAACATATGGGAGGTCATCAGGAGTGATTGAAGTCGGCGTTATCGGCTATGGCTATGCAGGGCGCGTCTTTCATTGCCCTCTCATCGCCCAAACAGAAGGCTTGCACCTGGCGGCGGTATCTTCACGTGACGCAGACCGACGCGAACAAGCACGTCGGCAGTGGAACGTGCGCGTGTACACCCAACCGGAGGAACTGCTGGCTGACGAACGCATTCGGCTGGTTGTCATCGCTACCCCGCACCATACCCACCACGCGCTCGGTAAGATAGCATTGCAGGCAGGCAAACACGTGGTGATCGACAAGCCGTTTACCATCACCACCGCCGAAGCGGATGACCTCATCGCCGAAGCACGACAGCGCAACCTCCTGCTGAGCGTCTTCCACAATCGTCGCTGGGATTGGGACTATCTGACTGTACGACATGTTATCGAGCAGGGCTTGCTGGGCGAGGTGTGGCAGGTGGAGAGCTGCGTTGGGCGTTACGGACACTCCAGCCGCTGGCGCGCCCGGCGCGAGTGGATGGGGTCGCTGCTTCACGACTGGGGCGCACATCTGGTGGACCAGGCAATCCAGCTCATGGGGTTGCCGCAACAAGTGATGGCATGGCGACATTTCCGTGTGTGGCAAAGCGACGTGGAGAGCTTCATCCGTGCGGTACTGGACTACGGTCAAGGGCGTACCTTCACCGTCGAGGTAAACTACCTCCGCGCCGCCGAGCGTGCTCGCTGGTACGTGCTGGGTGACAAAGGTGGTCTGGTCAAATACGGGCTAGACCCGCAAGAGAAGGCGATGATTGCGGGGGACATCACGCAGGCTGACGAGCCGTCAGAGCACCACGCCCGCCTGTGGATACGCGAAGGCGACCAGATGGTGGAGCGTACCGTTGAGAGCGTGCGCGGCGACTGGCGCGAGTATTACCGCAACATCGCGAGGGTGCTGCTACGGGGCGAAGAGCTGGCTGTGAAACCGGAAGAGGCGCGAGAGGTCATCCACGTCATCGAAGCGGCGCTGCAGTCCGCAGGGATAGGCAAGCCGGTGTCTATCTCTTAACCCGAACCGTTCTTCGACCGCGAGGAGGAGCTGCGCTGGCAGGAAGAGATAGGGCTATCGGTCACACGTCCCTCTTGCCAAACACCAGCACCGCCAGCGCAAGCACCACCGCGATATACGCGAACACATAGCCGATTTCCCATCCGCCGGGTGGGGTCTCGTACGCCTGAAATCGCTGGCTCGCCAGCATCCGCTCAGGCACAATCACCATCATCTCCTCCAGTACCCAGCGACGCAGGTGGTTCATCGGGATAATCCAGCGCACGTTGTTTGCCATATTCACTAAAGTCTCGATATCAAATACAATGCCGAACTCTCGCATCGGCTTTTCCGACCACGCCACGCCCGCCGCGATGATAGACAGAGCAATTGTCAGCCCCATCGAGGCGAAGGTAGAGAAAAACAGCGTCAGCGTGCCGAACAGCACCGGATAGAGCAACACCACCAGCGGAGCACGCCATGTTTCTAAATAGCTCTTGCCCATCATCACGCGAACAGAAACGTATAGCAGAACCGTCCAGAACAGCGTGTTGACCAGTGCAAACACCAGCACACCGACCCATTTCCCCAACACCACCTGATAGCGATGCACCGGCTTGTACAGCACAGCGTACAGCATCCCTCGCTCAATCTCCAGCGCAATCGCCCCCGACGCCAGCGTCATCGCCATCACCGAGCCAAAGAACTTCACCACGTCCAACCCCAGTATTAGCGTGATGCGTGGCACGACACTTTGCACAATCGGGTCGTGTGCGCGCACCGATGCCCCCATCTTCGCCACGAACACGAAGCCCACCACCGCCAGCGAAGCCAGCAGCGAGGCAACCCACAGGCGCCGGCGCATTGTCTCCTTCAGGGTCAGAGAAGCGATCAGGTAGATTGCCCTCATTGCGCTTCCTCCACCACCCGCACAAACAGGTCTTCTAGGCTCTCGCGACGTGGCGCAAAACGCATCACCTCACCACCCGATTCTACAATGCATCGCGCCAACGCAGGTATATCCTCCTCACCCTGTACCTCCACCGTGAAGCGCGTGCCGTTCTCCAACAACACCCTCCCCACCGAGCGAACAGCCTGCATCACTCGCTCGGACAAGGCGCGCAGCTCCACATCGACCACCGGATGTACCTGCAGTAGCATCTCGATATCCCCTTGTCTCTGTACCCGTCCTGCCCGCAGAATAGCCACTTCATCACACACCATCTCCACCTCCGACAGCAGATGCGAGTTCAGGAAGACCGTCTTACCGCGTGACTTGAGCTGCAGGATAAGGTCACGCACGTCTCTCCTGCCCAGCGGGTCCAGCGCGGAGGTGGGCTCGTCCAGAATAATGAGGTCAGGGTCATGCAGGATAGCCTGTGCAATACCCAATCGCTGCTGCATCCCTTTGGAGAACTCACGCACTCGCGAACGTGCTCGCTCTCTCAAGCCGACCTGCTCCAGCACCTCCGGTACACGCCGCGCCAATAACTGCCTGTCCATCCCTGCCAGCCTGCCGTGAAACCACAGCAGCTCTTCAGCGGTGAGCAGATCGTGAAACTGGAACTTCTCCGGCAGGAATCCGATACGCCTGCGTACACCCATATCTGAGATAGAATGCCCCAGAATGTGGAAGGAGCCAGAGGTGGGATACACGTTTCCCAGCAACATCATGATGGTGGTGGTCTTGCCCGCGCCGTTGGGACCGAGAAAGCCGAATACGCATCCCGTCGGCACTTTCAGGTCCAGCGAGTCTACCGCTACCACGCTCTGCCGTCTCAGCAAAGAACGATATACTTTATGCAACCGGTAAGTCTCTATCGCGTATTGCGTCATACGGTCTGCTTCCACGCCTTCACTTTGTTCAGAAAGTACCACGCGCCCACAATCAGCGCGGCGATGGTCACCAGCCCCTGCGTTTCCAAAGGCAACAGGATGAACACGAAACTCAACAGAGTCAATATCGCCATTACCGTGAGCCACGCCCGCAGTATCTTTTGCACCACTTGCTCCTGCATCGCCCACTCCTTCAGCGCGGCGACGGTCTCCAGCGGGCTACCACACTGGATACACCGCCTCGCTTCGCCGGGATTCTCCGTACCGCACATCGGGCAAATGACCAACTTGCGCTGGGCGAACGCCTGCTCTCGCTTCCACGAGTGCAATTTTCCTCTCTCCAGCCGTGCGATTGCGGGCGAGCTCTCCACCGCGTATTCCAGGTGCTCAATGGCTTCGTCCAACCTGCCCAGTTTGTACAGCTTCTCCGCCAGCACCACACGGGCGATATGGTTCTCGGGGTTCACGGCAAGCGCATCTCGCGCCCGATACATCTCCTCTTCATCCATCTTACGCAGGGCACGGCGGTTGAACATCTCGCCCAGCCAGGGCACCATGGCTACCCCCGATACCAGCAAAATCAGCGCCATGAACGCCAGCCACGCGCTGTTGCTCATCAGCAATAGCCCCATCAAGCCAATATACGAGCACACCAGCACCGCCAGCTCCCCGCCCGTGATGCTCCCTTCAATCCACCAGCCGACGAAGCGATATACGGGGAACGCCGCCAACAACGCGCCCAGCACGAACAGCATCAACCCCTCGCCCATTGCAATTCACACCTCGACGGTTATCAGCTTCGCGCCCGCCTCTTCGTCCTCCTCATCCCACACAATCTCGATGTTGTCTTCGGGCAAGGCTCCTCCTGCACCTTCCAGCCGAACGAGATGATTTCGCAGTAGATCGCGCAATAGCCCCACCGCCGCTTCCTCGCTGTCGCCATGCGCCACCAGTCCGGGTATTGCGGGCAATATCGCCACGAAGCCTTTGGGGTCGTCCGGCTCCACAATGGCACGGTAGATTCGTCCAAATGTCTTCATCGCCTTTCCACTCGAACTACGTTCTCGCCACTGCTGCCGTTCATTTCGGGCAGATACATGCCGAACGCCTGCGCCGGCCTGGCGCGAACCTGTCCCGGACGCTCCGCCCGCAGGACGTAAGTAATCACGCTCTTGCCTTTCGGGATGCGCACACAGAGGTACGCTACCCGGTCGTCTCGCACCTCCCGACGTGAGTACCAGTATGCCCAATCGTACTGGTCGGCAGCGCGCTCCACAAACTCGAAACCAGAGGGCTTGGGATCGTCGATAACGCCGTAGTAGATATCGGTGGCGCAGTGTATCACCAGCTTCACCACCAGCTGTTCGCCCGAACGAAAAACGCCTTTCGCCGGCTGCAAAGCCCACAGATACTCCGATTCATCACCGTAACGGCGTATCAACTGCCTGCGTTCCTCCGGCGTGAGATTGCGTGGCACACGCTTGAGGTAAGTGCGCTCTACCCGCAGCTGCTGTGCGGACACCTGCACACGCTCTGTTGGCTCGAAGTAGCGTACCAGCATCGACGCCACCACTGCCCCCTCTCCCTCGTGCTCGATATGCAGCGTATTCACGCCGTCGCGCAGGCGGGCAGTGGGTATCTCTATCACATCCTCCGGGCGCAACCAGTCTTCTGCACCGTATTGCAGCTCCTTGACCACCTCGCCGTTCAACAGTATCCGCACCTGATGCGCGCCCCTCGCCGCCTGCGGCATCCTCCGGGCATAGTCCACCAGCGCCATGATGACCTGCGCGGTATCGTTCGTGGAGAACCAGTACTCGCCCTGACGCTTCTCCGATAGCCAGCGCAACGCCTTCGGCAGTAGAGGGTGTCGCGGGTCGCTTCTCGCC
Source organism: Armatimonadota bacterium (assembly GCA_049969495.1). Taxonomy (GTDB): domain Bacteria; phylum Armatimonadota; class HRBIN16; order HRBIN16; family HRBIN16; genus HRBIN16. Next base: position 18,675 of record JBMFOT010000012.1, on the reverse strand, counting down.
AGCATCCGAGCCACCCATGCGGTGGCGTAGGTATCCTGCGCATACCACAGCCACTCTATCCGGCGCCGCAGTTGCGGGGTTGCCTCACGCCAGAAGGCGGTCGTCGGGGTTTGAATGGCGCGGGCGAGTATCTCATCGTAAAGCCCCTTTGCCTGCGCGGGCAGATTCGCCTGTTGCAAGCCCATGACCAGCGCGCATTGCGATGAAGTACCGAGGTATCCGCGCATCTCATACAGTCGCAATAGCGGTTTCTGCGCCCATTGTGGAGAAATCCGGGCCGCTACCTCCAGCGCGTGCGCCTTCTCGTTGATCTGGTGAATCCACCGCCCTATGAGAAGCTCCTGTTTGGGCTTCGGCAATCCGTTTACCACGGGAGGTTGTGACGGTGTCTCCACTATCAGGCGGAACAGGGCGTTAATACCTCGCGTGATACGCTCCTGAGAGACCGCAAAGCCCATCTCTTTCGCCCGTTGAAGCGCATCCAGCGCCAGCGCAGTCCACAGAGCGTTGTCCGGCGCGTGCTCTGTGTAGCCCCAACTGCCGTCCGGATACTGCAGTGCACTCAGCCGGATAATACCCCGCTGTATCGCCTCCTGTGCTCGCTTGCGACGTTCGGCATCCTGTAGACCCAGCGCATCCATCACCTCCAGCACGCGCAAAGCGCCGAGCATGGGGTGCACCGTCTGCTCCACACAACCGTACGGGTAGGTCAGAATCTCGTCCAGCGCACCGACTGCCGTGCCGAACCACGAAGGGGCAACGCGCACTACCGCCTTCAGGCTGCCCGGAACGCGCGTAGCCGCCACGTTGAATTGCTTCTCCAAAGCCTTCTGCACCACCGACGCGGAGGCAATCAGACGGGGTACCCCTCGCGCATACACGGGCACTTTCAGCTCCATGCCGTCGAACTCGTCTGGCGAGCGAGCGGTGAGCGTGAAAACCGCTTCGCCTGCTGCCCCTGCCTCTACTACCCACTCCACGCTTGCCTGCCCCTGCGGGAGCAAAGTTATCCGTTTGCTCTGTCCTTCCGCGAGGCGCACCGAGCCTCCAACCTGCAACGAAACCAGCACCTCCTGTGTCTTTTCCGTATAGTTATGCACCACGCCTGCGATAACGGAGCGATCGCCCTGCGTCAGGAAGCGCGGGGTCTGCAGGCGTACCAGCAGCGGTTTGAAGGTTTTGACATAGCTGCGCACCGTGCCCACGGCGGTATCGGTGGTAACCACCCGCGCGGTCGCCCGCCACTCGGTGAGGTTCTCGGGCATGGGGAAGCGCACCTGCGCCTCGCCGTTGCTATCGGTCACGATGGTGGGGTTCCAGAAGGCGGTATCCTCAAAGCGACGGCGAATCTGCTCCTCCATCTCACGTCCCGCCGCTTCTTTCGCTGCGCCTGCCGCGTACTCTCTTCCAAAGGAGACCGCCGTGCTCACCGCGTTAGGCGTTGCGCCCCAGAAGAACTTGCGGATATCGGGGGTGTAGTCGGGCATGATGGCGTAGATAGCCTCGTCCACCACGCCCAGCGAAACCTCTGCCGAAACCGGTCTGCCCTCGTCGTCGCGCGTGCGAATGGTGTATACCACTTCTTCGTTGGGCAGGTACCGCTCCTTATCCGGTAATACTTCCACCCGCAGTATCTTACCCTTCGGAGCCACTCTCAGCAGTTTCTGCACGCGGACCAGCATCTTGCGGTTCACAAAGCCGGCGGTGACGAAAGCGTTGGGGGCATGCTGCCGCTCCGCCGGCAGTTCTACAACCCCCACACCGTTGCGCAAACGCACCACCTGCGAGGAAAACAGCTTGCGTCCTTCTACGGTGAGCCACACCTCTGCATCGGGCACGGAGGAACGTATCAGTACCTTCGCGGTTTGCCCCGGCAAGTAGCTCCTGCGATCCAGCGAGAGTTCCAGAGTCTGGCGTGCGCCCAGTTGCTCTCCGCGATACAGAGAGGTGTACGCGCCCACGATGTACTCGCTCTGTGTGCTGCGTCCCTGTGCATCGGTAGCAGAGGCTCTTAACAGGTACTCTCCTTCGCGTGGAGGCGTAAAATCCACGCCGGCGATGCCCTGGGCGTCGGTGCGTACGGCACGGCTCCAGAGCGGTATCTCCTCGCGCTTCCACTGTGTCCCCCGAATGTGCAACCAGCGCACGCGGTATGCCGTCACCCTGACCGTTGTGCTGAGAGGTTGTTTAGTGCGCGGATGAATGGCACGAATCTGAAACTTCCCCGTTTGCCCCGGCCCCAGCCACCATGCTTCCGAACGCCAGTCCAGCCGCACCGCCGCCGGATACACGTCTACCGAAGCCGAAGCCTCCTCGGTGCGCAGGCTCAGGTCAATCACTTCTACCTCCAGCGCGTAGATGCACGGCTCCGTATGCCTTCCTGCGGGCAAGCGAATAATGGCGTTGCCCTGCGCATCGGTAGCGGTTTCACCTTGGGTCAACAGCTCGCCGTAACCGTCGTACTCCTCTGCTCCCTCTTCTTCGGCTCCGTACAGCTCGCGGTACTCGTCCTCTTCTTCCCACCAGCCCCAGTCCCACAGGGGGCGTTTATACAGGTAGTAGCGCACCCGCGCCTGAGTCACCGGCGCACCAAAATAGTACTCCGCGTGGAGGCGGAAGGTCACCGTCTCACCGCGAATGTACACCGGTTGCGCAGGCTCCAGCTTCACCCGAAACTCCGGTTTGCGGTACTCCTGCACCTCGAACCCGCCCGCATATTCCACCACCTCGACCGGTTCCAGCTCACCGGTGCGCAGATAGACTACCTTAAACGAATATCCCCCCAGCGGCGATTCTTCGGGCAAGACGAACTCTCCGGCGAAAGTACCGCGTTCGCTTAAGGGCACACTTTGTTCGGCTATCTGCTTGTTTTCCGGGTCCAGCAACGCGACCTTCGCTTCGTTCACCTGCGGTATGCGATAGTCGTTCTCCACCCGTTCACGCAAGATGCCCTTGAAATATACCCTTTGTCCGGGGCGATATACCGGGCGGTCGGTATATAGATAGTGTACGTAGCGAGAAACCTCCCCCCGCGAGATGTATGTCGCGGCACGGTGTGCTCCCTTGAACGCCCATACCATTGCCGTATCCGCCGGACACGGCGGCAGCATAGCGACGCCGTCGGCATCAGTGGTCGCCTGCTCACCGGGGGTATTCGCTTTCCAGTACAACGCTACCGTCGCCCCAGATACGCCCCTGCCATCTTTCAAACGCACCACACGCACCACCGTGTTGCCGACCGGGGCGTACTTGACAACCAGTCCGATATCGGATACCCACAACAGGTTCGCCCGCGAGTTGCCGCGCACATCGCTGGTAATCACCACATACATCCCTGCAGGCAAGCGGGGCAAGCGCACTTCTCGCGCATAATACACGCGCCGGGCAGACGGGGGTTTGAGCAGAACACTTTGAGGGTCACTAACCGGTTTGCCCTTCAGGGCAAGCGGGCTAACCTGATTCAGGTGGTGTCGCACCACTTTGCTTTCGTCCACCTGATATACTCGCACCTGCAAACGATGGACACCAACACCGGATACGGTAATCAGCGGCTGCTCTTCGGTGGTGAACACCCGTTGGGGCGCGTAGGCATCCCAGTACCCCTGCGCCCAAACGGAATAGCATATCGTCGTGAGCAGCAACCCCAGCCACACCCGCCTCATGGCAGAAACCTCCTTCTTACAGGCGTATCCACCCCTGCTGACCTTTATTCTCCGGGCGGAGCAAGGCTCCTGCTCCGGCAGGATAACCTAACTCTCAGTCTTGCTCCGCTTCGCCGCGTTGTTCTCCATGCGCTTCACCACGCCAATGGTGAGAAAATATAAGAACACCATAGGCAACGCCATGACCATCATGGAGAGGGGGTCGTTGGTCGGTGTAACAATTGCAGCGATGATAGAGATGATAACCACTGCGTGGCGCCAGTAAGTCAGCAAACGTCTGGAGCTGACCAGCCCCAGCTTCGCCAGAATAATCAGCACAATGGGCAACTGGAAGCTCAGCCCAAAGGCGAGCAAGATTTTGACCACCAACAACACATAGCTGAGCGGGTTTTGCAGCAGAGTCGCGTCGCCGTAATCGGCGAGGTACGAAAGAAACCACTGGATACCCGCGGGCAGGAACAGATACCCCAGCACCACTCCCATTATAAACAGCGCGCCGGAGAAAGGGATGAACATCTTCACCACGCGCCGTTCACTGCGGGTCAGCCCGGGCGCAACAAACGCCCATATCTGGTAAGTGACATAAGGCGCGGCGAAAATGAGCCCTACCACGAACGAAAGCTTCAGGCGCAGGAAGAAGGGGTCGGCAAAGTGCAGAAACACCGTTGTGCCGTGAACCCTGCGCAGAGGTTCAGCCAGAGGCAATGAGATCAGATGATACACCGCAGGAAACAAGACATATCCTGCCACCCAGCCCACAAAGATGGCAAACAATGACCGCACAATGCGCGTGCGCAGCTCCTCCAGATGCTCAGTGAGGTCAGCCGGGCGGTCCTCTATCTCGTTTTCTTGCAGTTCGGGCTGCTCCACTTCTTCTGCGGTGGCGCTACTGTTCATGTTCACCTTTTGCCCCCCCGCTCGTATTATACCAGTTTATGCGCTCGCCTGCACATACGCCTCCCCGTACAACGAAAGCGGGCGAAGCGAGAAGAAGATGCTCCGCCCGCCACTGGAAGGAACAATCCCTACTGCTGGAGCAGCTGCACGGACTGGATGACTTTCAGCTTCAGCGGTGCTTGCTCGCGTGCTTGAAGTCCGCCGGTGCGAGGTACCCCAGGCATTCCGGGCACACCCGGTATGCCCGCATATCCGCCGCGCAAGCGTCCGGCCATGCCGGAAGTCGGCCCCATCATCGGCACACCCGGCACACCGGGCATTCCCGGCGGTGCACCGTAGCCCGTCGCGCCGCGCCGTCCCGCAATCGCGCCACCGGGTACACCGGGAACGCCGGGCACCCCCGGCGCACCGACTGCGCCGCGTCGTGTGCGAGTACCTATCCGGCGTCTATCTTCCTCCTCGCCGCCACCGAATCCAGCCATCGGAGCACCACCATACGGTGCGCCGTATGTCCCATATGGCGTGCCTCCCATCATTGGTCCCGTCGGTGCACCCATTATCGGAGCACCGGGCATCCCGCCCAAACCGGCGAGACGCGCGGGTTGAACGCCGGTTGGTACCTGCCCCTCAATCTCTATCGTCGCCTCGCTGCGCACCAGCCGCCCCGCGTTGAAAGCAAACCACAGTGTTCTGTCCAGCTTCACTTTCGGGTCCTGCAAGACGTAGTTACTGAACTCCAGCGTGCCCGACAGCGTGCCCTCGTAGGTCTGGCGTATCTTCACGGTGGGATAGCCGCCTTCCCACTCTACCCCTTCCAGCTTGTTCTGTACCTGCACCTTTCGCGCCCGCTCTACAGGCATATCCGGCAGCAGAATGTGCGCCCACGAGGTCCAGGTGTCCCCTACCTTTACTCGCAGCTCAGGCAGGACAGGCAACACCATGACCCGGAACACGTATGGGTCGTTGGTGGTATCCACGTTCTGATAGATAACGCTGCCCAGCGGAGTGATAAACTGCAGTACCGCGCGGAACATCTCCTCGCCCAGCGTATACACCGGCTGATTATATGCCAGCACTTGCTGTTTGTTCGCACGCTGGCGAATGATGAAGATGTTGCCGCGGATATCGTAGGCAAACAGGTTGAAGAAGGTATCCGCTTCGTAAGCCACCTGCTCGCCGGTAACGCCGCCGGTAATCTCCGCTCCCGTCTGCCCCGCCAGCAGAATCACCTCGTCATGCTGCTTGTAGTTGACGTTCTCGCCCAGCCGGAAGCGATACTGCAAGCGCGTGCCGATAGCAGGCAGGCTAATCCCTTCCTGATTCGCCACCTGCACACGCACCTCCGCGCGGTCTATCGCTTTGCCGTCGGGGTCGTACAGCACCACGGTAATGGTGTGCTCGCCGTCCTTAACCGGCTCCGGCTTCTGCGTAGAGGGGTCTACAATCGGCACTTTAGTATCCCAGACGTAGCGCAGGCGCGGTTCCTTATCGTCTCGCCTGGGTGCCAGCGAGGTCTGGAACCTCCCGTCGATGTAGATTCCAACGAAACCGCCCTCTGGAATGCTGGCACGAGGCACTTCGATACGCACCCGCTCGCGCACGATGGCGCCGTCCGCCGGACGCAGGATATTGAACGGTGTTCCCTGCGCCAGCGCAAATACCGCCACGCCAAGCACTGCTACCGCTGCCGCCAGCGCAGCTCTCCACACGGAATACTTGGGCATTTCGGTTCCCTCCCGGTTGTTCTCCACTATGATAGCCGCAGGTTGCGCGCAGAGACAAACGTCTCCCTTCGCACTTCCTCTGCTTTTGGACGCCGAACGGTGCTGAAAGGTTACAGCGTCACTCTTTCTTTCGCGCAGGAAGGGTTCTATTCCTGCAAGCGGGCTATTCGTCGCCCACCTCACCGAAGTTGAACACAATCACCGCGAAGTCAAACAGCGTGACCTCCGCATCCACGTCTAAATCCGCGTTGATGTTCCAGTTGGCATCGGACGGGTCGCTTCCGAAGGCTTGCACCAGCAACCCGAAATCGAACAGTGTGACCTCGTTGTCGCCGTCGATATCCCCGTTCACAAGGTAAACTTCTACTTCTGGTGTGCCCGGCGCAATCGTCACCTGCGGTACCACCCGACGTAGCCAGTGCATTCCGCGAAAGGCAAGGTCGTACACACCTTGTGGAGCGTTGTACAGGATGAAGCGACCGGTCTCATCGAGATACACGACGTCACGTCGAACAACGTGTCCGTTCTGGCGAAGTTCGACCTCGACTGGCATACCCGGAGGAATTACCCCCGCGTCGCCCAGCCATACCTTGCCACTGAAGCGTACCCCCGCGGTTTCTCCTATTTTAAGGGTGACAATATCCATACCGGTCCAAGGGGGGTTACCAAACTGTGAAGAGACCACTACCACCACGTTACCCTCCTCATCCGCCGAGGCGGACAAGGGAGTGTCGATAGCCTCCGAACTGCTAATGAACGTCTGCTCAAAGAGCGACTCCCCCGTTGCACTGTACTGGGCAACGAGTATGGGGGTTGGCGGCGAGTATCCCGTTCCCACGCTGGCGAAGACCCAGAGGTTTCCTCGCGCATCTCTGGTCATGCAACGAGCGATCTCGGATGTGGAGGGATCTGTGGAGGGATTGCGCTGCCAGAGCCAGACGAGGTGACCGTCGCTACTGACCTTGAGCAAAAGCACGTACCTCTGTAACGGGTAGCTGTACTGCTGCACTGCATCAATCGCCATGTACACATTACCGTCCTCATCCAGTGCAGCCCCTGCAAAATAGAGGGTGTACTGTGTGACCGTGTGCTCATACCGCCACAGCCTGGTTCCTTCAGGAGTGTACTTAATCACAACGGCTTTTCCGCGCGAGGTACCAATCACATACAGACTATCGCCCCGATACAGCACAATCGGTTGACGTGCCAAGAGAATGCTACTTGCTCCCTCCACCTCTTCCGTTTGCACCCAGCGCTGATTGCCTCGCGCGTCGTAACATACTGTTACCCATGTTGTCACACATGGCCACGAGGAATCATTGGATATGCCGCACACGTATACATCGCCTGCCGGTGATGTTGCTACAGAGGTGCCCCGCTCGCTTACTGACTGGCTGGCAGAAAGACTGTATCGCCGTACCCACAGCGGGCGTCCATCGCCAGCATACTTTACCGTCGTAATGTCCGATCGCGACCAGTAGCCATCTGTACTCCCTGTGGCTATCACGTTGCCCTGTGCGTCGACGGTCAGCGCAGAAGGACCTCCGCTGGCAGACCCGCTACTTCCACCGGCGTACGACTGTGTCCACAGTAGATTGCCATCCGTATCGTACTTGAAAATGATGTACTTGTCATAATAGGTATCACCAGCGAGGATACAAACGCTCCGCTCGTCCGCCTCCACATCTACAACGGAGGCTCCAGAGTAGGCAGGAGCAAGATCTTGCTTAAGCGACCACAGCAAACTGCCCTCAGGGCTGTACTTGAGGAGCACTGCGCTGGTGCTGAGGTTATCATTCTGCATACCCAGCACGTAGATATTGCCCGCCCCATCTACCTCCACATCAGAGGCGGTATCTGGCCGGTAGTTGTACTCATACCGTCTCACCCACAGAATGTCCAGGGGCTGAGCAATCGCACGCAGAGAAGCCACACCAAGCAGAATACCGAAAGCAAACATGCATACACGAACCGCGCGCATTGTTTGTCCCTCCTTTCGGATTTCTGCAGCAATTCACGTTCAGAGTCAACCAGGGCGGTTTTTCTTGCTGAGAAGTTCGTTTCAATTCATATCAGCAGGAGTAAACTGTTACTGACAAGAATCGTCGTATCAGTTACCCTGAGAAAGGCGGGAGGTTTCTTGTCGTCATGATACACTCTTCCCGCATACCGCCAGGGGCTGGATATTCGGAATCATCACACCATGTCATGCGCCCCAAAAGAGGAGGCTGTAAGCAATGACCAGGTTCTCGGTTTGGTGGAATATCCTCATCTGTGGTACTGCTTTTGCCCTGTGTGCATCGGCGCAGGGTGTGATTTCACCTGCCGACGTAGAGGCTCTGCGCAAACTCGTGACGGTACGGAATAAGATGATTCTCCTTCCTGACCTGCTGCGCGAAGTCGGAAGGCAGACGGGCGTGACGCTGAGCGCAGAGCGCGAACTGGCAAGCGATAAGCTCACTGTATTCGTGAGGGAAGTACCCGCCGCCGACCTGCTGGAGCGGGTGGCAGACATCGTGATGGGTGAGTGGCGCAAGACGAAGAGCGGTTACCAGCTGGTGCAAACGGCGCAGGCTCGGCGCTGGGAGGAGGAACTACTGGCTCTGGAGCGCGAGAACCGCATGCAGGATGCCCGTAAGACGGTGGAAATCTACATGCAACAGTCACAGCGCCCCTACGCCGAGCTGGTGCAAGAGGCACGCCAGAAGCACAAAGCGATGATGGCGGGCAGACCAAGCGACATGCTTGTAGCGCCAGGAGGCGAGACGATACGGATAGTCGGTCCTGTCTGGCTGCCGAGCAACCTCGACTACGCCGAATTGCCCTACTACCTCATTGGTCAGCTGCTGCGCGGCTTTAGCCAGCAACAGTGGCAGGCGTTCTGGCGTGGCGAGCCGTTCGCGGCGTCAACGCTCAACATTCCGGGCATGCTGCCTCTGCCGGAGAATGCGCTGCAGTGGGATCGGGAAAGTGTACAGCTTCGCTTGCCCTTCGGCGACGACGAGGTGGAACGCGAATTCCGACAATCTCTGCTCGACCGGGCTGAGCGGGACCCAACGCTTCACATCATCCTCGTCTTCGCGCTGGATGAGCAAGCAGGTACCATCCGCAGTGCAATCTACCGGCTCAAGGCGGCTACAGTAGAGCCATACCGCAGTATTGGCGGGGTGGTCGTGAACACCATACGTGAGCCGAAGCATCGTCTGGAAGAGCATCCCGGCTTCCAGTGGTGGAATCGCTGGCAAACAGGCGAGGAGGAAGCCGGTAAATCGACCGCACTGCAGGCGAAGCTGGAACTGGCTCCTGGCGAGCGACTGCCCGCATCCGAGTACGTGCCTCTTCTGAAGCCGATACGTCTGTACTTCACCCTTGCGGATTACCTGGAGTGGCTGGCGAGGCGGGTAGACCTGCAGATTGTGGCGGACGCCTACCGCTTCCCTTGGAACCGCTTCAACGAGGTCGCTTTCATTGAGCAAGGGGAGACCATTCTGAACTGGCTAAAACGAGTCGTGCGTCCAGCTCACGGGTACGGAGGCGGATGGTGGCGCGTAGAGGGAGACTGGTTATTGCTTAAACACAGCCGTTTCTGGGAAATGCGACACAGCGAACTGCCGGAGCGGCTGGTGATGGAGATGGAACGCAAGGCGACGCGCAGGCAGTTGCTCAGCCTGAACGACTACGCGGCTTTAGCGCGGGAGATGAGCGCAATGCACCGCCGACGGCTGGAGATGCCCGACGGCTATACGGTCCGATTCTCTTTACTGCCTTTATTCGGACACCTGCCGATGCTACGCTTCTGGGCGTCGCTCAACGGAGCGCAACAAGCGGCAGCATTGCGTAACGGTGTGTTGCCTTTTGCGTCGCTCACCCCCCAACAGCAGCGGATGTTCTGGCGCAGCGCATGGGAAGGCGTCCTGTTTGGCATGTTTGACGCCGAAGAGTGGTCGGCCTCTGAAAGCGCGGATGTAGCGCCCCCGCCCGCTTTTGCCGTCTCCGTGTCCAGCGTAGAGAAGTATCGGCTGGAGGGGATGGACACACCCGGTTTTATTGTGGACACGCTGGAGTTAGCGGAGCGCACAGCCGAGGACATGAAACGCTGGCAGCCTGAGAGAACGTTGAATATCCGCCCGGTGCAGGTGCTACAGTGCCGGTATGGCTTCTTCTTGTTCCCCAACCTGCGGTACACGGCACGGTTTGATATTGTGCCCCCTGAGTGAGCGCCTCCCTTTGCGAAGTGTGCAAGCCATGCTCTCGGCTCGCAAAGCGCATGCATTGCCAGAGGAAGGGGGATATCGCCCCCCTTTACCATTCGATCTCCCACACCACCGCCTGATGAGGAGCAAGACTCAGCCTGCGCTCAAAACGAGAGGACACCGCCCGCTCCTCGCTCGCATCGCCTCCTCCCCTCTTCTCGATAAGCCGTATCTGCTTCGCGCGGATGCCGTACGTCGAGAGGTTGAAGCGGACGGTTGCGGTAACCGACTCATCCGCCACGTTCACGAAGAACAGCACCAGCCGCCTCTTCTCCGGCATCTGCCACGCGCCGGTGTACACCGCCGGTGCACTGACCCACCACTCGCCTTCCCACTGCCAGTCGGCGCGGACGGTGGGGATGTTGCCTTCTAGTTTGGGGGGACGCGCCATCTCGCCGTGCGTGAAGAAGTCTCGATATTGCCAGCGCAGCTGCACCACCTGTTTCAGAAAACGGGCGTTGCCCTCTTCGCGCACGATATTGGGGTCTATCCAGCCGATTTGCTCGCCGAACACTAGCTGCTGCGCCGCCTTCATCCGCAGCGCGAGGTCTTTGGTGTTTCCTCCACGATACGCCCGTCCGAACATCTGGATAGCCTGCGAGTACACGGCGGGAAAGACGGGAACCTGCCCCTCGTGCTGCCAGTGCCAGGTGAGGTAACCGTCGAACCACGCGATGAACGGCTCGGCGTTGCACTCGGTAGTGAGGGCGCGGTCGGCAGGCATCTCACTGCGAATGCGCTCCAGCATCCGCCAGTAGCCTTCGTTCCACCAGTGCCCACCGCCCAGCGGATGCCCATGCGAAGCATCAAAACAGAGCACCGGAGGCGCGGCGGCCACCTGGTCGATATACACCGCGTTCACGCCGTACTCACCGAACAAACGCATCACGATCTCGCGCACCTTGTTCTGCCACAGCTCGGTCGCAGGGCACATCACCGCCAGGCGCACTGGGCTGCCGTCTGCCTCTTTACTGCCATAGGTCTCGGTGTACGGGTTGCCGTCCTCATCCTTCGTAGCGGCTGGCTTGGCAACGGTACTGAACTGGAAGTCCTCCATCCCCTTGTCGCGCGTGTCCCATAGCCTGCCGTTGATATAGGGCATGACGAAAACACCCGCCTCCTTCAACCGCTTCACCCCATCGGCGAAGCCTTCTTTGACGGGGAAATAGTGCGGGTAGTCGTTATCGAAGGGTATCTGGTGCCAGCAGTACCAGTGGAAACCCACCGGCACGCCGCAGTATTTCGCAAACTCCTCCACGGGGGGAACCACCTCTTGCGCTCCACCGCTCGCCAGCGACCAGGCGGGCAGGTCGCGCATCCACTCGCGAAACGTCTTCAGCGGGCGTGGAGCGGTCCACGCGCTGACGTTGCCCAGCCGTGGGGAGGTGCTGTTTCCGCGCGGATACCACCGTGCCTCCTGCATCACCCACTGACGATAGATTCGCGCCGCGTCGTACCAATCACCCCGCAGTAGCTGCCATACCGCTTGCCCCACGAGGGTAAAGGAGTTGCCCGCCTTGCCCATATCCGGCACGGGATGCTCATAGCTCATTCGCACGCTGCGACCGGCAGGGTTGCTCTGCACGCCGATGTCTTTTGTACCGCCCATCGGGTCGTGCAGGGCGAAGTACAGCCCCACCGGACGCGGTTTCTGCGCGTACACTGCCATCAGCTGCATACTGCACCAGCCGTTGGGGTAGGTACTGCGGTAGGCAAAGTTGCGCCGCCAAACGCCCTGCTGGATTTCGCCCGGGCCGCGCGGAAACAGCACCGTCGCATCGTCACCCGGCTCCGCAACCGCCACCTGCGGAAAGGTCACGCGCCACAGGCTCCAGCGTTTGCTTTCGTTGTGCACCTGAAGGCTCCAGCGCAGGGCATGTTGTCGGCTATCGGTCTGCGCCTGCGCGGTCACGCGGATGCCTGCAATGCGCGCATCACGCGGCTGGCTCCAATGCAGCACAAAGCCGTCACGCCGTTGTTGAATCGAAACCTTTTGCCAGCCTCCGTCCGCGCTCAGAGCAAGCAGGTTGCGTGTTTCGGCATCCCGCACGCTCAGCGTGAACAGAGGAGGATTATCGGCGGCGAGCAGTTCGCGCTGATATTGCAGGTCATACAGGCTCTGCAGACGGAACCCTGCCCCCGTCTGCTCGATGAGGATGCCCAGCTGCCCGGCGGCAAACCGACGCCATCCCGAAGGCAACTGTCCATTCAGGGCGCGCTCCGCCCCGACAAAGTTTCCCTGCGCCTCCAGACGCTCCGCCAGCGCGGCTGCCCAGAGCGCATACTGCCGCTCTCGCCCGCGCAGGGACGACGCCTTCTGCCGAAAAGCTTCGAGACGCTGGCGCAGAGCGGGCGTGGTAACTACCGTGGACACGGGAAAATAGGTTTGAGACGCTTGCTGCACAGCGTGCGCAGGGTCCTTTGCCGTGCCCACCCACAACCATGTGGATACCTGCAGAGTGGTGCTCTCCCAGCTCTGCCAGGTAGAGTGCAGGTAGGTACCGTATGCACCCCGCCCATCGTGAATGAGCACAGGCTGTCCCCACATGCCTATCGCGTTCTGTCCGTTCAGCAGTGCACCCCACCGGTCCAAACGGACACTTTTTCCATCTGCAACCAGCGGCTCTTGGCGCATCGGTTCGCCGCCTGCCCAGCGGGTGAAGCTGGTATCGGGGAAGTTGAACTCCAGGAAGTGAAACTCGTCCCATGCGAAGGGTTGCTTCTGCTGTACCCGCGCGGTTACATACACCAGCGGCAACCGTTTGAACAGGAACCAGTAATACACTGCCGACGGCTCCGAGGGCGGACGCCTGCCGTCCGGCTGGCAATAGCGCGCCCGCACACGCACTACCGTGCATATCTCACCGTCCGAGACCACCTCCGCGCGCGCTGCGGGGTCAAAGCGCAGGTGGAAGCTGCCCAGCGACCGATGGTGCACCCGGTCGTTCCACACAAAGGTATCCAGTCGCTTGCCCGTTGCCCGATAGAGAATGGCGGAAGGATAGCCTGCCTGTCGAGAATCGGTAAAGAGCATCTCGTAATACTCGGTAGAGACAGTGCCCGCCGGTTTAGCGCTGTCCGTACCGCTTTTGCGTATCTGCAGCCGCACCTTCCAGTCGCCTGCTCCGGGCAATTGCGCCACGAGCACGCCTTCACCGTCCTCGTCCGGCACAAACTGCACGGGAACCGGTTTCTTATCGGGTAGAGTCATCGCGCTCAGCGAAAGCGCCCCTGAACGCCCGATAAAAAGCTGTCGTTTTACCTGAGAGACCACCAGCCCATGCGCAGGGGCGTCACGAACAACCCACAACGCCTCTTCAGCGGATGCTATGCTCATGCTAACCTCCAGCACAATCAGAGCTATCAGCCACGGACCTCTCATTGCCTCTATCAGCTCCCCCTGAACTAGACTCATCATTATCTTCGCACAGGAAGCGACATTCCCTGTTATCATCGGCCTGTGCTGGCGAAAAAGGCGACTGGCAACCGCTCAGTGTGTTTTACAGGGCAGCCAGTCGCCCCCAATCAAATGTGTGTTGGGCGACAAAAAAAGCCCTCTCCGCACCCGGAGAGGGCTGATGAGATCTTGGGCGATTACGTACGTCGACGCAACGCCAAAGGTGCCGCAACCCCCATGCCGAACAGCAGTAACGTCGTCGGCTCAGGAATCACACCGCCCTGGGGACGTAATTCGCGGCTGACGATAGTCTGGTTGTATTTGTCCGGCTTGTTTGTTTTAAATAGATAGCGTGCCTGATAGGGCCACTCATCTGTCTTTAGGGATGTCCCCGTTAGGTCAACCCTGTAGGAAAAGGTCACGGTGGGCTTTGATCCTGATACGGGAATGTAGATGTCGCTGGCGTCTGGAGGAGCGTTCACAACTGCTGACTCCAGTGTCACCTTACCCGCCTGACTGCCTGTGTACGACCACCCAGTAGGCAGGTTGAGGTTGCTCACACTAGCCGGGTTGTGCGGCGAGATCTTCAAGTTAACCCAGTCTAGCCAGGCATCCTGTGTTCCCGTGTAGCCTGCCGTATTGATAGTAAAGGAGACGTCATAGAGACTACCGGAGACTGGCGTCACAGAAGCGAAGTACTGGATACCGTACGGGTCGACATCCGTAAAAGTTAAGGTTACGGCACGCGCGGTACCCAACAACATCGTGCATACCACACATGTTGTCAGGGACACAATCAGTCGCATTGGAAGCATCTCAGCTTACCTCCTTTCGGGATTTTGTTGTTAATATCTTTGGGAGTTACGCAGTTGACTACGCCCCCCTTTCATGTTATTATTGTGACACAAAAAAGGGAAGCCTGTCAAGTGGAGGTGGCTGCTGCCTTGAACCCACCCAAGCGCACGGACATAGACTACATCCACTTACCGCCGTCTTCGTGTTTTACACCTGCTCGGGGTCGATGCCCAGTTCGCGCAGCTTCGCCGCGAGGCGTTCCGCCCGTTGCCGTTCCGCTTCCGCTTCACGCTGGGCACGTTCTGCCCGTTCTCGCTCTGCTTCCGCTTCACGCTGGGCACGCTCCGCTATCTGCGCTATCTCCAGAAAGCTCAGCATCCGCCTGCCATCAGGCAGCTGCAGTCCTAACTCGGTCTCCAACCCCTTGCCGAAGCGAACCCCAAGACGAGGGCTTACCCAGCCGTCCATCTGCTCTATGGGAACGAAACGCTCCCCTTCACGCCGCCAACCTTCCCACTCACCGGCATCCGGATAGTAAATATAGTACTCTTCCACCCCATACCGCTCGTAGAAGCGCATCTTCTCTTCCATCCGGGAGAAACGGTTGCCCGGCGACCATATCTCGAAGACAACCTGCGGTGGGATGTTCTCTTCTTCCCACTGCTTGTAGGAGCCGCGATGCCCTTTCGGTCTTCCAAATACCACCATTGCCTCGGGCGCCTGACGAATATCCGGCCTCCCTTCCACAGGATACCAGAGCAGGTCCCCCGCGACGAACACCTGCGGGTTGTCGGCAAATAACAACTCCAGGTTCCCCTTCAGCGTCACCATGCATTCGTACTGAACCGTATTGTCTGCCATCGGCTGTCCATCCGAGTCAGGATAGTGAACACGCTGCTTGACCGTCGGGGAGATCGCCATGTTACTCACCCCCTCCCGTTGTGTTTGCACACATTATAGCAAAGGTTTCTCCTATCGTCCACCCGGTGTGTTCAACGCCTCTTGCAACATCCGTGCGCTCTCCACATGCCAGATCGGCTGGATTTCGAACTCGGTGATGTTCAGCGGGGTCTCTACCTCCACCCGCGCCACGTAACGGTCTCCAACGGCGATGACCAGCGTGCGTCCCACGTTCTTTGAGGAAAACTTCCACAGCCTGCGCCGCCCTTCATCGGTCAGGCGCACTTTGACAATCCCGTACTCACCCGTCAACGGGGGGGGAGCGGGAGCGGTACGCAACTCCGCATCAGGTTCGAACTGCGCTTCGGTCAGCACGATAGGCGCACGCTCCAGCAGCTGCTCCACAAGAATCGCCCTTGCACCAGGGCGGATAGCAGGCTCCTCACCTGCCGAGAAGGACCTCGCCTGCACATCCCCTTTGCGGTAGACATACACGGTCTTATTCGCCACTATCGCTGTTAAATCGTCGGGCAGAGCGATAAACATGACGCGCGACCTTTGCAGCGGAGGTTCCTCAATGCGCTGAAGCTGCCACTGGGTGAAAAAGTAGCTGCCGATGAACCACAGCGCAATCAGCAGGATGACCGGTATCACAAAACGCAGCGATGGTAAAGCACGAAACATATCTTCTGGTTCCTTTCCCGTGGGTTTAGTAAACGAACTCCCGAATGTCATATGTTGCGCGTTGCACACCACGCGGCAAGCGCAGCATCGCCTCTATCTCGCGTCGCTGTGCGCGCATCTGTTCGGGCGACAGGGGACGAATCCCTGCCTCCTTTGCCATCTGCGTGTATTCGCCCGCAAACGGCTCTATCAGCTCCGAGAAGTACAGAATATCCTCCGCGCTCCAGGGCAGGCGGTTCAACAGGGCAGTCGTCTCCACGACGTGCCGATGCGCATAGCGGTCTCCCCCTGCCCCCAGCAAAATAATGATTCCCGCCGCTATGCCTGCCTCTTTGAGCGCATTCACCAGCTGTACCACCTCATCGTTCGTCTGCGGCTTGCGCAGAAAACGCAGCAGCTCCTCACAGCCGGTTTCCACTCCTATATACACCCGGCGCACCCCCAGCTGTTGCAGCTCGCGCAATTCCCTGACGCTCTTGCGGTAACCCGTGAAAGCGTCGATGAAGGAGTACATGCCCTGAAAGCGCACGGGATGCTCCTCTCGCCACTGCTGCAGGTTATCCGGGGAGAGGTCGTCGGGTTCTATGGGAAACGTCTCGCGTATCACCTGTAGCAAGGGAACCAGCATTTTCTGCGGAGCCACCAGCGCGTTCGCATCGGCTAAGAAGATGCGGTTGCGCAGGCGCAGGGTATCGCCGAAATATTCCTGCACCCTGGCTATGTGTTCACGCAGCTGGTCAGGCGTCTTGATGGCAAATCGTCGGTCACGGTAGAAGTCGCAGAACGTACAGCGGTTCCAGTGACACCCTTCGGTAACCTGCAGCACCAGCGCAAGGTACTGGTCAGGTGGAAGGATGCTCACCGGCTTGTACACCTGCAGGAAGCGTTGGGCATCTCGGCGGTGAGCTTCCACGTCCCAATCACATGCTTTCTCCAGCGCCTGCTTGCAGGCGAGGTCGCCTTCTTGCGGAAAGAAGTCCAGCGCCTGCACCGCCATCTGGTTCGCCCATCGCAGGATGCTATCCGCCTCGCCCTCGCCCAAACGGCGTAAGTGTCTGGCGCCATCGGGCGTCACCCACTTGCACACCATTCGTCCGTCCAGCCCTCGCTTATAGTTGACGCCATCGATATACGCCATCCAGAGCCTGCCCGCAGGGTCGAACGTGTACACCTCCCGCTCATCCAGCATCAGCGAGATGGCGTGTCGCTTTACCCCTATCCACACGCGCTCTGCCAGAGGCGGGGCAGGATACTCGACATGATGTAGCAGATTGGGCGAGAGAACCTGTGTGGACATGGTGCGCTACGTCAACCTCACCGGCACACCTCGTTCGTGCAGGTACTGCTTGAGCTCCGCAATAGTATAATGCCCGTCATGCACGATGCTGGCAACCAGCGCAGCGTCCGCCAATCCCTCGGTCAGAGCATCATACAGGTGTTCCGGCCTCCCTGCGCCTCCGGAGGCAATAACGGGGATACTTACCGCCTGCGCTACCGCCCGCGTCAGCTCGATGTCATAGCCGATCTGGGTGCCGTCACGGTCCATGCTGGTTAGCAGGATTTCGCCCGCTCCCAGTTCCTCTACCCGTTGTGCCCACTCGATAGCATCCAGTCCGGTAGGCTTGCGCCCGCCATGCGTGTACACCTCCCAGTACGGCGTGCCATCAGGCTTTGTACCAACCCGGCGAGGGTCTATCGCCACCACCACACACTGGCTGCCAAACCGCTCCGACGCCTCGCGGATGAGGTCGGGGTTCTGCACAGCAGCGGTATTGATGCTGATTTTGTCCGCGCCTGCCTTCAGGATGCGTCGGAAGTCATCCACCGTACGAATGCCTCCCCCAACGGTAAAGGGAATAAACACCTGCTCCGCCACGCGCGCCGCCATCTCTGCCACGATATCGCGTTGCTCGTGGCTGGCGGTGATGTCCAGAAACACCAGCTCGTCCGCCCCCTGCGCGTCATACAGTGCACCCAGATCCACCGGGTCGCCCGCGTCGCGCAGGTTCACAAAGTTAACACCCTTTACCACCCTGCCGTCTTTCACATCCAGGCAGGGAATAATACGTTTGACCAGCATTGTTGACCCCTTAAGGTGATACCACCTCTATTGTACCGCTTTTAGAGGAGGATGTCATGCGGAAATGAGGGCGTCCGAGAATTGTTGAGAAGTTGGATGCAGCGCAAGGAGAGAGGTGTTCTTGCTACCCCTTGTCCTACCTCACCCCTGTCCCCTCTCCTACGAGGAGAGGGGCGTTCCCCCTTCCCTCGCAGGGAAGGGGGCAAGGGGGTTAGGTTATCTATTCATTCTAACCACCAATTTCGAACACCCTCCAAACCCCTTGACAAAACCCAGCTATCTC
>JBMFOT010000011.1:0-62064 GCA_049969495.1 Armatimonadota bacterium | reverse complement strand
GGTCGTAGTCACCCTCCGCCTCCAGACAAGCAAGGTAGGCAACGCCTATCAGCTCCTCCCGCCACTCAGCAGTGCTCCAGTTGCCTGGGGTTTGCCAGCGATACGCTTTGCGGAGGGCTTTTTGTACCACTTCGTTCAGCACCGCGATGTCCATCCAGCTTGTCTCCACTTCTCGTAAGAACGGCGGGCAGCAAACGCCGCCCGCCGGATCAAATCCTATGGGCAGAGCACATTGTTAAGCGGTTCGCAGCAGGGATTACCATCTACCTCGCTACAGTTCGACGCTTCGCCACAACAGCGAATCACCGGAGTTGTTTGCGGCACAAGCTGGCTCCCCATTGCGATAGCCCGCTCTTGCTTTCCCAAGCCATCGGGGGGCAGCGGCGGTCTGGGGAATGGTAGCCACCCACAATCCCAAATGATGCGCCGGCAGGGTTTCATCTGGTAGTTTGGTTCACGAGGATTTAACCAGCATCCCCAGTCCCAAACACAGCACTCCTGAAGGCGGTATCCTACAATCCGCGTCCATGTGCATTCCTCTAGCGGTGGACAGGTACTGGGGCAGGCATCACCGTACACTTGCTGTGGCGCCAGACCCGTCTGTACCAGCGCTGCCGATTCTCGCGCGTTAGAGGCGGTTACCCACACCGACAACGCTGCCAGCGTGAGCCAAGCTCCCATAAGCAGACGCATCCGCCATGTCATTTGCCTCACCTCCCTTCCTACATCATGGTTGGCAGAAAAGCCCCTTGCTTAACGATGTGGAGCTGCTTGGCAGGCATCGTGCAAGACCCTGTAGTATTCAAGAGTTAATCCATGCTCTATCGATGCCACGTGCCCGTCAGCGTAGGCAGCGGAGAGGCGCTTCCATGAGCTACACCAATCGCAGAGGAACCAGATACGTTGTGTGTCTGGCAGAGGTGCCCAACCTGCACACTCAGTTATCTCGGTCAACCAGTAGAAGGGGCTATACGAGCTGCGTACGAGCCTCTTCGGCTTGCGCTCCAAAGTACCAGGTACTAATTCGCCTTTGCTGAAATCCGCCGGACACAGCAGCACGGGTTTTATCTCCGGCTGGACCTTATCCCAGCTGTCATGTCCAACCTCAAAGGGCGGTGGACCTCCCCAGTTGTCATCATACAACTTCAACGCCGCCACCAGCTGCCTCATGTTACTCATGCACGTGCCCCGATAGGCATACCGACGTCCTAACTGCACTACTCCCAGTATCAGCGCCACCAGCACGGCGATAATCGCCAGCACCATCAGCATCTCCACCAGAGTGAACGCGCGAACCGGTCTCATCTTAATCACCTCCGCATCCCCCACCACAACCACCGGAGGGACGGGTTATCCTTTTCAAACGCCACGTGGCATCTACCTCATACACCCGCGGCAGCAACACCGCGTTCCATTGCCGGTGTAGTTTGCCATCCGCGTCCCGCACCACGCGCAACCTGGCGCCCAAATGCTCCTGCAGTTTTCGTAAGTCCTCCTGCTTCCCGATGCCAACCACGACCCACTTCGCGCTGCGGTCTGAAGTTTCCTGCTGAAGCCATGCTGTCACTCTGGCAAAATGGCGATCGTTGACCATACCCACGAATGCAATGTACCGCTGCGTTGCCTTGGGAAGGGGGCGTCCAAGAAGGTCGTTTGCGATGATAGGCATGGTTTGCCCCGGCTTGGGGTCATGAGCCAGCAGACGATGTATCTCTGCCTGTTGTTTTTGTAGGGAACGCTCACGCAAAGCCATCGCTAGCTGTTGGGGAAGATGAGGGAAAATCGCCCAGCTGAGCAGGAGCAGGCTTGCCAGAAAAAGAAGACATACCAACGTGAGTGAGCGTTTGTCGCTATGGTGCGCTTCTGTACCCATGCCGCCTCACCACTTTGTGTACTGCACTCAGGAAGGCATTTGTACGACAAAAGAACGGGGTATTCGGTAAAGTGGCATGATAAACTCCGTTAAAGTGATGGGGTTTCTGTGGAACGACATGAAGGAACCCTACTCGATGGGCATCATCATCGGTCTGGGGTGCTGGTCGGCAGGTACGGAGGGCTTCAACCGTTGCTGCCAGAGCCGGCTAATTCGGCACAGGTACGCATCAGTCATGTGATCGATGTGCGCTTCGTTTGCGCGCCACACGACGCCGAGGTAGACGAACAGGTAACCCACCAGCGCGATTCGCAACGCCCACAATCCCAGATACGGCTTGATGCGCCGGGCCCACTCCAGTATCACCAGCGGGCAGACCAGCATGGTGGTCTTCGCAGCACAGAAAGCCCAGACGCCGAGGTGGACAAGGTACCACGCCATCACCGGATTGGCTTCTCGCGCCAGACCCCTGTGTATCAGGTAGAGCGTGCTTGCCAGGTCTACCAGACCGATAGCCAGCAAGAGCCATGTTTCGCGTGCCAGTCGCATGGACGTCCTCCTTAAGGCGTAAACACGCCAGCTCACGCTACTAACGCGGGCACTTCAGGTGTGTCACCTCCATCTCGCCGCCGTTGCAGTTCACCTGCAGAAGCTCATCGTAGGTGATAGGCTGTCCGCATCGGTCGCACCGGAACAGCCAGTTCTCCGCTTGCGACTGTGCAGGTGCGCTCAGCGGTGCACGGCTCAACTGCTTTTGCCTTCTCTCCAACACGGCTTGCATCACAGACCTCCTACTCATCGTGCCTCCAGGCGGCTTGAAGATTTGCATTTTCTGCCTGCCCTGTCCACACCGTACAGACACCGTATCCGGTGGCTATGTTTCACATTATATCGGCTAATATTCAAAAAATCAATATTTTTCTTAGAATTTTCAATATTTTCTTACAAAATTTTATATGCCTTACAGTGGCTACAAACAACTTCTCAACAATTCTCGAACACCCTCTGTCCGACTTGCGTACGCAGGTGCGTCTGGTCTATAATGCGGATACTATGACGGACATTACCGGCAAACTGAGAGCGATTACAAGGGTTACGACGGGGGAGCCATGCGCGGCGTATGCGCTGGACGATTGCGTGCCCGATGTGGTGACCCGTCCAGTCTCCGCCGACGAGGTGCGCGATGCGCTGAAGGTCTGTAGTGAGTATGGTGCGCCCGGCGTTGTCTGGGGCGGCGGCACGCACGTGGGTATTGGCAACCCATTGCCGCAGTACCGGTGGGCGATGGACATGCGCGGGCTATCGCGCCTGCTGGACTATTCGCCGGGTGACCTGGTGGTTACCGTCGAAGCGGGTATGACCCTGAGTGCTTTGCAGGATATCCTCCATCCGCATCGGCAGTGGCTGCCCGTCGATGCTCCCTTGCCCGACCGACAGACGGTAGGCGGCATCGTCGCATCGGGTGGAGCGGGACCGCGACGCCACCGCTACGGCTTGCTGCGCGAGTGGTTGCTGGCGGTGCGGGCGGTA
Source organism: Armatimonadota bacterium (assembly GCA_049969495.1). Lineage (GTDB taxonomy): Bacteria > Armatimonadota > HRBIN16 > HRBIN16 > HRBIN16 > HRBIN16. The sequence continues at coordinate 58,661 of JBMFOT010000011.1, read as the reverse complement.
CTCCCCCCTGGCGAAGTGATAAAGGCGGGGATAGGGGTGGTCAAAAACGTTGCCGGGTACGACCTGCCGCGCCTGTTCGCGGGCTCCTGGGGTACGCTGGGCGTGCTGACCGAACTGACCTTCAAGGTAGCACCCCTGCCGGAGGTTTCCGTCGTTTACCAGTCCTCTTTGGGCGAGGCGCAGAAGCTGTTCTCATTGCGTGATGCGCTGAGCCACCCGCTACTGCAACCGGAGATGCTGGAAGTGGTTTGCGAGCGCGAAGTCGGATGGCGCATTATCTGCGGGCTGGCGGGCTTCGAGGAAGACGTGCGCTGGCAGGTCGACTTCCTGCGCGAGCAAACCCGAATGGAGTGGCAGCAGGTAACCCCAGAGGAGGAGCAACAGTTACGCGACCGCTACGTGCTGGCGGATTCGGCGTGCCGTTGCCGGTGCGTGGTGCCTCCTGCGCAGACGGCGGAGATGATATTATGGCTTTCGCAGCGTCTTCCCGAGGCAGAAATACAGTCTCACTTTGGGGTGGGTGTGGTGCGCGTTTGGTGGGAGAGGGAGCTGCCCGACGTGCGGGCTCTGCAGAGTCTGCGTGAGGAAACGCACCAGCTCGGTGGTTTTTGTGTGCTGGAACATGCTCCTGCCGAGATGAAGGGGGCATTCGGGGTATGGGATACGGTGTACGGTGGGGCAGGGATCATGCGCCGGCTGAAGGAGGGTTTCGATCCGCTGGGGATACTTGCGCCCGGCAGGTTTGTGGGAGGATGGTAATGCAACAGTTTCGCAGCGAGCATCTGCTGAAGTGCATCCATTGTGGTTTGTGCCTGCAATCCTGCCCAACGTATGTGGAGGAAGGCAGCGAGGCGGATTCGCCCCGTGGGCGCATCTACCTCATGCGTGCGGTGTCGGAGGGGCGTATCCGCTGGGAGGCGGGAGCAACGGAGCATATAGACCGCTGCCTCGGGTGCCGTGCCTGCGAGACCGCATGCCCTTCAGGGGTGGAGTATGGCTACTTGCTGGAGATTGCCAGAGCACAGGTAGAGAAGTCGCCCGCGCGCCCTGCTGTGCAGAGGGTGGTGAAGCGGTTGATTCTGAACCTGATGGCTCAGCCCGGAGCCTTTGCCTTCGCCATGCGCGCCGCTCGCCTGCTGTCTCCTCTGCTGGGCGAAGGAGCCTTACCTGCGCCGGTAGCGCGGATGCTGGGGGTGAAAGGTGTGGTCGCGAAGTTGCCGTCGGTGCAGGGCAGACGGGAAAAGCTGACGGGTGTGTATCCAGCCAGGGGCGATCGACGGGGCAGGGTCGGATTACTGACCGGTTGCGTGGCGTCCGTGTTGTTCCACGAGGTCAATGTTGCCACTATCGCTGTATTGCAGTACAACGGTTTTGAGGTGGTTGTCCCTGGCGGGCAGGGATGCTGCGGCGCGTTGCATGTGCACAATGGTTTCCCCGATGATGCGCGTCGACTGGCTCTGCGCCTGATAGAATGCTTTGAACGCGAGTCGGTAGACGCTATCGTTGTCAACTCGGCGGGATGCGGTTCCACCATGAAGGAGTATAACCGGCTGTTTGCCTGTACCCCTCATGAAGCGCGGGCGCGTGCCTTTGCCGCCGGGGTAAGAGACGTGATGGAGTTTCTGGCAGAAGCAGGCATCCGGTTGCCGGAGCACCCACTGGTGGGGCGAGAGGGAAAGCCTGAGCTTGTCGTCACGTACCATGATGCTTGCCATTTGGCACATGCACAAAGGGTGCGCAGGCAACCGCGAGATATTATCCGCAGCATCCCGGGTGTACGATTGGTGGAGCTGGAGGAAGCGGATATGTGTTGTGGCAGTGCGGGCATTTACAATCTGTTGCAGCCCGAGATGGCATTGCGCCTGCTGCAGCGCAAAATAGAGCGTATTCGCGCCACCGGGGCGGAGATTGTGTTAACCGGCAACCCCGGCTGTCTGGCATGGATAGCACAGGGACTGCGCGACCTGCCTCAGCCTGTAGCTATCATGCATCCGGTGGAGCTCCTGCGGAGCGCATACGAACTGCATGATAGACGCTAAAGAGGCTGTTGCTGCGTGTACAGCAAATCGCTGGTTGCCGACACTCCCCGTCAAAATGCTGTTTTTTCGGTAAACCGGTGTCGTAATTGTTGACTTCTGGGCACTTATTGCTTAGAATCCGATTAGTATCATTCGGGCATTCAAATCTCTCTTTTGGAAGGAAGGGCACAGGCGTGGATGGGTCAATGATGGACAGTGAGTGGTTTACAGAGCGTCTGGAGGCAGACGGAGGAGCAAACCAGGTACTGGCACGCTACGTCAAACAGCAAGTAGGCGAGGGAATGGAGTTCAGCAACGAGATCGCTCGTGCGGTTTTGTCCAGCAGTGGTTGTTACTATGAGTTCCGCGAGCTGCCAGAAGAGTTTTCCGGTGCGCTTGGAGAGTTTACGCACCATTTCGTTGGCGTCAAAGAGACTTTGAGCCTGTTGGAAAGGCTGTATTATCTCCCCCGCACGGATTTCATCCACGAGGTAACCGAGCTGTCACTGCTCGTCGTCTACGACCGCTTTGACTGGATCAGCTACCAGAACATCTATGCGTATCATTTTCAGCGCAGTACGCTGGGGGAGCGGCGGATAGAGGATGTACGCGGCGCCATCCGGCACGGGCAGCTACCCCGCTTTTTCAAGCTGCGTTTGCTGGCGGAGCACGCGCCAGAGGGTTTGCTTTTCGCCTGCGGTATGGCGTTCTTTATCGCCAATCCCGGGGAACGACATTTGCTGGTACAGGTTCCCTATACTCACAGTAGCGTTTCCGACCTGATCGCTCGTCCGCTCAGCGTGCAGCTGCATTAAAAGAGGCAACAGGAATCCGCGCTACCTGAGGCGAAAAGCAAAAAGCAGGAGCAAACATTCCAAAGGGAGCGCACGATGTACTTACGGCGTGTCTGGTTCAAGCACACCCTGCTGGGATTGCTGGCGGTGGTAGTGCTGGTGGCGGCGGGCATGTTCTGGATTCGCTACTTTAATCCCTTCCGCGTCAAACCCGCTGATATCGACACGAAGGACTGGATACTGTTCGTTTCTGACCGTTCGGGTAACCCCGACCTGTGGGTGATACGCCCGGATGGAAGTGGGTTGCGCCAGATTACGACGGACCCCTCTGCCGAGACGGACCCTGCCTGGTCGCCCGACGGCAGGCTCATCGCATTTATCTCCGATAGGGATAATCATATTCCCCAGTTGTTCTATGCGGACCCGGAGGGCAGGCGGGTTCAGCAGTTGACTGTCAGCGTGGGGGCAAAGGAGAAGCCGCAGTTCCTACCCGATGGGAAACATATCGTCTTCCTCTTGCAGGGACAGGTATTGCTGGTGGATATCGAGGGAGGCGAAGCGGAGAAGATTTTGCCTCCGTTTGAGCTGGAACAGCAATGGCGCAACACCTTTGGCGGCAGTGTGCTTTTCCGTGAGCCGACATACGACCTGGAGAAGCGAACAGTGTACGCGGTGCAGCGCACCGAAGGGGGCGAAGCGCTCGTCCGCTATCGCCGGGGTGGCGTAGACCACCAGCATGAGGGGGAAGGAACGGAAGAGGCGGTCCATGTGCCCGGTACACAAAAGCTTCCTGAACCGATAATCGGCGGGCAGGAGGTGCACATTGCGCTCTCGCCGGACGGCACGCAGCTGGCTATCACCGTGATGGGCAACAGCCAGATCGGTCATGCGGTAGCGCTGTATAACCTGGTGACCGAAACGATTCAGCCCCTCTGGCGTGGGCAGGGCGATCTTGCGCCCGGCGCGGTGGTATGGGCTCCGGAGGGAACGCATCTTGCTTTCGAGATGTGGCGTGTTAAAGGGGAGGAAAAGGACCGCGCAGGTATCGGCGTGATGGGCATCGGTGACCCCGAGCCCCGTTTGATCGTGTCGGGCAACGCGGTAACGCCTACCTGGTCGCAGGGCGGTACGAGTTTGGTGTACGTGAAGTTTCGCGAAGATGGCAAGCGCGACCTGTGGATAGTGGGGGCAGACGGCTCGGATGCCCGGCGTCTCACAGACGGCACCGGCGACAACTATGCGCCTGCCTGGTCGCCCCATCCGGGCAAGCAAAAGTGATATAATGATAACGGGCGCCGAGCCAGCCGGACGGCTGCCTCGCCCGTTCGGGCGGGGAGGAAAGTCGGGGCTCCGCAGGGCACGATGCCGGATAGCATCCGGGAGGGGCGACCCTACGGAAAGTGCCACAGAAAACACACCGCCAGCGGTTCAGCGTTGTGCTGAATGCGGGCAAGGGTGAAAAGGTGCGGTAAGAGCGCACCGCGACGGCAGTAATGTCGTCGGCAGGGCAAACCCCATCGGGAGCAAGGCTGAATAGGGAGGCAGTGAGGTGCGCCCGCTGAGCCTCCGGGTACAGCCGCTAGAGGCATTGGGAGACCAATGCCCCAGAGAGATAGCCGTCGCCTGCCCTCCAGAGGCAGGGCACAGAACCCCGCTTACAGGCTGACTCGGCGCCCCGAATCTGTAAGGCGAACGGCACGAGAGAAGACTCTCGTGCCGTTGGGTGAGGGAGACAGGCGGTTGAAAAGTTAACCGCTACTGCAGAAGATACTCGCGTAAACCCCTGCGCTTGGCGGCGTCCTTGAGTTTACGCATCGCTTGCGCCTCAATCTGGCGTACACGCTCACGCGAGATTTTCAGCGCTTCTCCTATCTCCTGTAAGACTTGCTCCTCCTGGTCACCGTAGCCCAGTCTGCGGATGATCACCTGTCGCTCGCGGTCGGTCAGCTCGGTCTGCAAGAGCTCGTCCAGTACCTTGCGTCGCTCCATTTCCAGCATCACCTCTTCGGGGTCGCGTACGTTCTGGTCATGGATGAGCGAGCCCAGCGAGGTATCTTCTTCCTCACCGACCAGCATATCCAGCGACAGGGGCTCCTGTGCCGCCTGCTGGAGTTGCAATATCTTCTTGGGCGATACGCCCATTGCTTTCGCCAGTTGTTCAATAGTCGGCTCGTCGCCGGTTTCACGGCGCAGCCGCTCGCGTTCGCGTTCCATGCGGCGCAATTGCTCGGCGACATGAGCGGGAATGCGCACCGTCTTCGCCTTGTTGTCTATCGCCCGACCGATAGCCTGCCGGATCCAGTGCGTGGCGTATGTGCTGAAGCGATAGCCTTTGGAGGGGTCGTATCGCTCCACGGCGTTCATCAGCCCGATGGCGCCTTCCTGCACCAGGTCCTCAAAGGGCACAAGCGCGTTTCGGTAGTGCTTGGCGATGTTCATCACCAGGCGCATATTTGCCTCAACCAGCTTCTGCTTGGCTTCCTCGTCACCTTTGCGAGCGCGTTCCGCCAGTTCCAGCTCTTCCTCCGGCGTGAGTAACGCCACCCGCGTCAGCCGGTTGAGCAAAGACGGTACCTCTGCTGGCGCCGCCTTGCGGCTCGGCGTCACGGTAGGGCTACCTTGCGAGCTTCCTCTTCGGTTGACTGGGTTGTTGCTGCTCATTTTGTTCCTCAAAAGTCGGTCACACCAGCAGATTACTGCTATCGTCTCCGGTTAGTTCGACACGTCGAAGGCGGATTCGGTTTCACGCCGTTCTTGAGATTCTACCCAATGCAAATTACGCTTTGCAACTCACAAAATGTTGCCGTGCAAAAAGGAATACGCCAACCGCTAATGACATTCCTTCGTGCAGATATAGCGGTAGCGATCTCCTTCTTCGGATACCTCGATGTTTGCTGGCGCACCGCAGCGGGGGCAGGTCAGCTCGTCCAACATTAACAGAATGTAGACACTGCGATATTCGTTCGAGATGTAGATGTCGTGCAGTATCCAACCCTGGTCCAGCAGTTCGTTCACGATGTTGGCACGAACCTCTACTACCTTACGCACGCGGTGCAGGTCAAACTCCGGTCCGACCTCGTGCTGTTCCATCTGCTGCTCTCAAAAGGCGGAAGTGCCAACCTTTTTATTATAGAGTATTCCGCAAGACTCCTGCTGGTGCTGGACACCTTCTTGCAAAAAATGCTGCCAACCTACCTAGTTATTCGCCGTGCGCCAACATATCGTTGGCGGTAGTAACCGTCGTTCAGGCTATCTACGCGCACACGCCCTCCCGCGCTGGATGCGTGGATAAATTTGCCATTGCCGATGTAAATACCTACGTGTGAGGCGCCGCGCCGATAGGTCTGAAAGAAGACCAGATCGCCCGGCTTCAACTCGCCACGCGACACCGGCGTACCCTTGCGAAACTGTGCGCTGGCTGAGTGCGGTAGTTCCACACCTGTTCTCTGCCGAAAAACGTAGCGCGTAAAACCTGAGCAGTCGAAACCGCTACGCGAAGAGCCTCCCCATCGGTAGCGCACGCCTTTGAACCGTGATGCTATACGCACAATGGACTCTCCGGCAGAAGTGCCCGATGACGTGCTGCGGTTCGCGTTGCGGGGTGAGGTGCTCCTGTGCGCGCGTGCCACTCTGGTGTTCTTGCTTTTGTGTGCCGATTGAACCGCTGGGCGTTTGGCAGTCTTTTGCTTCTCATGTGCTGATGGTTTCATCACCAGCGTGCCCGTCACTTTCACCAGATCGTCCCTCACCCAGCCCATTTGACCTGCTGGGGTCTTAACCTGCAGCCAGCTGCCCTTGCGTGCCGTCACCAGAACAGGCTGACCTTTATCCAGCAGGGTCACGAAGCGGTCGGTGCGGTTAGGGGCGTAGCGAACGCACACCCTGTCCCCGTTGATCACGGCGGTCTTGCGCATGGTTACGGGGGCGATCGCTGGCTTTACAGCAGAAGGAATGCGCAAGCGAGTGCCCGGCTTCAAGGAGTCCGGATTCTTCAACCCGTTTGCTTTTACAATGTCCTGAGGCAGCACATGGTATCGCTTCGCCAAGGACCACACCGTATCGTTCTCTTTCACCACAACCACACGTTGCGCTATCGCACCTGTTGCCCACAACGAGCCGTATGCCATTATCAAACCGCAGAGTGTGAGCCACCGTTGCATCGGTTCACCTCCTCCAGTGTGTTAGTGGCTTCAAGACAGCCACGGCGTTGTCCAAGCAGCACAACACCTCGTGACTATACCCATTCGACAGGGGATTTGTCAACTCCTGCACCTTCTCGCAATTTTTTCAGGTAAGGTTGACCACCTCCCCCAAAGGTTGTCATAATATTATCGGAGGTGATGTGAAGGATGCCTACATACGGCTACCGGTGTGATAACTGCGGGGTGGAGTTCGAGCAATTCCAGCGTATTACCGAACCGCCTTTGACGGAATGTCCACATTGTGGTGGTGCGGTAAGGCGATTGCTGTACCCCGTTGGTATTCTGTTCAAGGGCCCGGGCTTCCATATCACGGACTATCGAAAGTCCGACAAGTCGTCATCGGAGAGCAAACCGGAAGGCGATTCGAGCAAGAAAGAGGAGAAGATTGCGGGGATTGTTTAAAAGGGCGGGTTCGGTCGCTGAAGAAAAACGCCGGAGAGGAAACCCTCTCCGGCGATGCTTTAGTTGGCTGCGTTACCTCTCGCTCTCGATAAGCAGGTTGCCCGTTTTCGGGTCGTAGTGGATTTTCACATCCAGAGCATCGCGCACAAAAGAGAGGGGCACGATGGTGCGTCCCCGTTCGATGAAGGGCGCGATTTCCATCGGCAATGCCTGGTTGTTGACCTGAGCGGTAGGCTGCCCGATTCTCAGCTCTATCTCGCGTTCGGCATTAACCGCTCGCACCGTTCGGGACTGGGGGTACCAGTAGAGCCACCCTCCGGTATGCTCGAATATCTGACGGAAGGGCGCCAGCGGCACGCCATCTTGCACGCGCGGCGGAACGTCGAAGGCGATGCGCGTGTTGTCAAACACCACCTGGAAGGTGGAGCCGGGGATAATCAGCTTCTCACCTGCGCGCACACGATTCGGGTTGGTGATGCCGTTGACAGTTGCTACCGCCTCGGGCGAGACGCCGTGTCGCTTTGCGATGCCGATGAGGGTATCGCCCCGGCGCACTTCATACACCGTCTGCGGAGCAGCCGGCGCCGCCGTCGCTACCACCTGCGGGACCACCAGCTTTTGTCCCGACGGTGCGGTAGAGGGCAATAGCACTTCAGGTTGATGTGCGCCCTCGACCACCGCAGCAGGCGATTGCATGGAGACGCGCGGCTCGGGGACCGGCGCCGCATTGCGCTGCTCGCCCAGCAGAGAGGGAGGCGCGACCGCACGCGCTATCTTCTGCGGGGCTGCAGCCGGGGGTGTTTCAGCATCGCTGACGGTGCGTTTCATCCCAACGCCGGTAACCGGTGATGGTGCTGTATCGCGCACGATAGAGGTGGGCATTGCCTCGACGGGTTGCAGCGAAAGCGTGTTGCCCAACGGAGAGAGCAGGATATCTGGTGAGCTGGGTACGGCATCAGGCAGGCGTGTCTCGCGAACCGTTTGACCGCCCGGGTTGTTGACCAGCACGCGCACAGGTGCTGCTTTGTGCGTGTTTCGCGCCTCATCCACGCCCAATGCCTCGATGAGATGCCACCCATTTTCTACTGTGGTAGTATCCCATGTATAGGTATAGGGCGGAAAGTTGCGCAGGGTCTTGAACTGGCGGTCAATGAACAGGCTGATGTACGCCCTGCCCAGCTGTTCGCTCACCCGAAGCCCAATCTCCACCTTGCCCGACACAGCAGTGCCGTTTGCCGGGGACACAATGGCGAGAGGCAGGTTAGTTAGTGTGGGCGCGTCTACTGTTACGCCAGTGCGTGCGGTGCCCACCGTGCCATCCGCTTCAATCGCTTTCAGGGTAATGGTGTGTTTGCCCGCGCTGAGGTAGGCGGGGTCCAGTATGAACGAGGCAACACCTCGCTCAAGGGGGGTGTCCAGAGACTTTTCGGCGAAGAGCACATTATCTACCCATAGCTCCAGCTTCACTATCGCCTTGCCCTGGTACCGCACCGACAGCTCCGTGCTCACCTGCAGCGGCTGCACGAAATCGCGTGCGTTGATAATCTGCAAGCGGGGTGCGTTGTCGGGAACCGCTTGCACGTTTGCGGGCAGCCATACCGTGGATGTCAACAATGCTGCTGCCACAGCAAGAACGCACATGGTTTTTCTCATGCACCTGCCTCCTTTTTCTCACTCAAGGATTACGGTTGGCGCCACACTTTAGCGTAACAGGCACTCTACGCTACCATAACTTCGCACCCGTGTCAAGAGTTTCCTGCATCTCCGGGGGAGTTCAGATAATTTTTAGCCGGGGCAGAAGTCATACATCCGCGTGTCCAGTATCACGCTCATTGCGCTCCAGAACGCCCCCACGCAGTACTCGCCGAGAATCACCCCGAACATGAAGGGCATCATTTGGCGGTTCAGCTTATAGCCTCCGTAGCGCAGCACCAGCCACTTGATCACGCTGGCGATAACCAGACACGACCAGAAGTACTCTACGCCGAAGTTTAGCGACAGCGCGTATCCAGCCGGATGGAAGGGCCACCACAGGAAGCGAAGTCTTGCCAGATGCATTAGCGAGGCAGCGGCAAAGCCGAACACCACTGCCAGCATCGCGGTGACGCTCGGCTCTCGCGGCGAGCGTAGGATGCTCTCCAGCCAGTAGTAGTTGCCCCAGTTGTGCATGTCCATATAGTCGACGCCGGTTGTGTTTGCATATTTCAGGTGCAGGGCTGCCCAGTAAGAAGCCAGTCCACCGAAGAACATCGCAAACATCATCACCCAGCCCATGCCTTTCATGTTGATACCGCCCTGCTGTGCCATTTTCATCGCCTCCAGCTGGCAAGGCATGGGATGCGTGCGGTAGCCCCGACCGCTGAACCACCAGAACATGGTCATCATCGTCAGGCTGGGCGCACCGATAGCGGTGGAGCCGAACATCATGATGAGGAAGGTTTGGGAGTTCATGCCCACCACTTCATGCGCCGGAGGACCCAGTTCGGCTCGCACGCGGGTGATGCCAACGGATATGATAAAGAAGATGAGGAAAAAGAGTACCACCACCCACAGTTTCATGCCCGCCGCCACGCAGAAAGCGACGAGAAAAAGCATGCCCAGCAATAGCCCGACAACCGCTCCACGATAACTGAGTGCCTCGCGTGAGTCGTCAATACCGGCATAAAGCGGGTTGATGGCTTTGCGCCAGACCTCGCGCAGGTGGTGTCGCGCGCCCCATATCGCGAACGCAAAGATGGCGAACCATGCGCCATAGGACTGCTCGTTAAAGAACGGAAAGGTGTAAGGGCGTCCTTGTTCCACGCCGGCAGCAGTTGCCACTACGCGCAACGCCATCTTTAACAGAAAGAAAAACCATATCGAGAACGAGAGGTCCACGGGCAAAAAATAGCCCAGCGCGATAATGAAGGGATACAACGGGAGGGGAAACCATCCCACCCCGTTCCATGGCGGCGAAGTGAAGTACTGCTGCAGGTTGCGTGAGGGGTCATCGTGGCGCACCACGATCTGTGGAATGGCTGGAAAGAGTACGTGCAGTCCGTTTAATACATCCAGTCCTCCGCCCAACAGGGCGCCGATAATGAGCGGTTTCTGCAGGAAAAAGGTGGTATTGCCTCCGTTCGCTACCATCGCCATCGGCAGCTGGACGATAGGGTAGGTGAGTTTCTCGTTTTCCATCCACTGCTTGCGCAAGATAACGTTCAAACAGACCATCACCAGCCCCATGACGCCGATGAACAGGCTCCATATCAGCACAGGCTTGAGCCATACCAGAATACGCCCCTGAATGTATAGCGAACTGTGTCCCTCGTAATAGGGGCGTAGAAACTCTTTATCCTGCACGGTAAGCCACTTGGGGAAGTAGTGGTTGAACAGCTGGTTCCACCCGTTTGTCTCGTTTGCCCCCCAAAAAGGCATGGATAGTGCAGGAATACCCAGCTGCAGGGTGTCGTGCCCTGCCAGTGCGGAGGCGATGGTAATCATCACGTAGATGACAATCAGCTCGCCCTGGGTAAAGGCGTAGCGCGGAAGGAATCGCTTCAGGAGAAGAACGTTCACAAGGATAAGTATCATCAGGCAGAAAACGGTGTTCCAGAACAGCGACATCGCGGTGGCGTGATTACGATGCCAGATACCTTCTACCTGAATAATCCAGTAGGTATTCACGGGGATGAGCACCGTGCCGATAAGCACCGAGCGCGGGGTCACTCCTCGCTCACGGGCTGCCTCTTCGACCGCTTCCTGCTCTCCCAACCGTGTTAAGGGCACGGAGGGAGCCTGCACCATCCAGTGAATTTTCTGTAGGTTTAGCATGGTGGAGCACTCCTGAGCCTTGAATGCTGTATCCAGCGGAACGCCTCGCCCCTATTTTAGGATATTTGCCTGATAGCTGCAAGAGCTAAGCGACTTGAGGGGATGGGGTGCGGTATCCTCTAGAGGAGAATTCTGCTTCTGACGAGAATCAAAAACAGACAGTAGGGCGAGTGGAAAATGGAGGGAATGTTTGCAAATGGTAGTAGATGCGCCTCGAGGCACTGCTGAAACCAGAGTAACGAACATCGTGCGGCTGGTAGTGATATGGATAGCGTCGCTGGCTGTCGTAGCTGCGGTTCTTGGCTTGTTTTATCGCGCCCGTTTTACGGGTCCTACAGACGAGGCGATGGACTATGGACAAATAGCTTACAATCTGTCTAAAGGACGCGGTTTTGTCACCAATAACATCGTTCCTCTGGGGCTATACTTTTGGAAAGATATCCGTAAGGCGTACGACCTCGAGCACGGTCCTGTCTATCCGGTGTATCTGGCGCTTCTCTTATACAGGGGCACGCAGGACAGCACGCTCGCGCTGGGTTCAGTGGTATGGTTCGTGCTCAGCTTGATACTGGTCTATTTCGTGGGTAGTCGTCTATTCAGTCGGCGAGTGGGTTACTGGGCGGCGGCGTTACTGCTCTTCGCGGAGGGCGCGCTGGCGTGGCTTGCCATCTCAGGAATGCCTGCAGCGATGGCCGGTTTCTTGTTACTGGCGGCGTGTTACTTGTTATATCGCCACAGTCGGGAGGAACTGGATTCGCAGTCAGGGCAGGTGGTTGAGACGTGGGCAGAGCGCAACCCGAGACGCAGTTTCTGGGCGGGGATCATGGCGGGGTTCGCCTACCTTACCCAGCTATCGCTCTGGCTTTTGCTGATACCTGCCACAATTTACCTGATGGTGACCAATCCGGAACGCCGCGCCAAACATGTGGTGCTGTTTTTGCTCGGTTTTGCGCTCATTAGCCTGCCGTACTGGATACGCAATGCGCGCCTGTTTGGCCATCCCTTCTTTAACCTGCGTGTGTACGAGGTGGCAATGGCCACAAAGCCGTACCCGGGCTACTCGCTCTATCGTCGCTACGAGGAGGGCAAGCGTCCTCCCAGTGTCACCGCGCTTTTTATAGAGAACGCCCAGCAGGTGCTGGGTAAATGGTCACGCAACCTGCTCAATGGCATCGGCGCGCTATTAACGTTTCCTCATCCGGCGATTACCGCTCTGGCGTTCGCCGGGTTGTTTATCCCCATGCGTCGGCGTGCACTGGCATTGTGGCGCAACATGGTGTGGTGGACGGCGATACTGGTGCTGTTAGGGTGCTCGTTTGGGGTGCCCGGGGCGAATGTATTTGCGCTGCACTGTTTCGCGGTGCCATTCAGCGTGCTGGCGACGGGCACGCTGGAGGACTTGACTCAGGCTCTGTTCGAGAATGTGGAGCGAGTATGGCGGTGGGCGGTGACGGGGATCGTGCTGATACTGCTCGCGCCGCTGGTGTTAACACTGGTCTTCCGTGAACCGAAGGAGGTTAGAGAGGACCGGATCGCTTTCAGCGTGATTGCCCAACGCTTGGATAAGATAGTCTCCGAAGTGAAACAGCGCAACCCGCAAGGAGCACTACCAACGCCCATCATCGGCATTAGCGATGTGCCGTGGCGTGCAGCGTGGTATACGCACCATATCTGGGTGTGGTTGCCTGAGACGCCACTCATTACGGTGCCTACCGAGCTGGGGCAGGGAAGCAATAAGATAACCTGGAACCAGTCCTTGCCCAATATGTCGGCTGCGCGAGGCTTGCTGCAGAAGGTACAGCCTCTTTTTGCGATTATCACGCCAGCAGTTGGAGCGGCGCCTGACGGGGAACGGTTGCAAGGATGGGTAGCACACTACAACCAGGCGAGGCAATTCGTCTTCCAATCCTATTTCGCCGCGGACCAGAAACAGATGCAGCAGCTGGCGCAAGCCTGGAAGGCGCGGCGGCGTGCTCCGTACGACCCTGTGCTGGGAGGTTTTTATCCCGTGCCCGAGGTCGGCCAGGGTATTCGCGTCATCACCAGGCTGGAACCGCCGGGTTGGATTCTGTTCACTTATACTCCTCAATAGGTAAAAGGGGGACGGGCGAAGCGCCCGTCCCTAGTGCATGATACGCAGCTCCCAGATTAGTATGAGGGTGCTGAAGAGGTTGACTTCTCTTCCTCCTTCTTCTCTGCGACCAGCGCCTCGGTGGTAAGCAACATGCCCGCGATGGACGCTGCGTTCTGCAGGGCGGAGCGGGTCACCTTTGCAGGGTCCACGATACCCGCCTTCATCATGTCCACAAATTCGCCCTTCGCCGCGTCGTAACCGTGCCCCTTGGGCAGGTTCTTGATCTTCTCGACGATGACCGAACCTTCCGCCCCGGCGTTCGACGCGATAAGGCGAGCAGGTTCCTCCAGAGCGCGCTTGACGATGTTGATGCCTGCGAGCTCGTCGCCTTCCGCCTGCAGAGCCTCCACGGCGGGGATAACGTTTAGCAGGGTCACACCGCCGCCGGGCACGATGCCCTCTTCCACCGCCGCGCGGGTCGCCGACAGCGCGTCCTCGATGCGGTGCTTCTTCTCCTTCAGCTCGGTTTCGGTTGCCGCACCCACCTTGATCACCGCCACGCCGCCAGCCAGCTTCGCCAGCCGTTCCTGCAGCTTCTCGCGGTCGTAGTCGGAGTCGGTCTCTTCAATCTGTTTCTTAATCTGCGCGATGCGTCCCTGCACCGCCTGCTGGGAGCCTGCGCCCTCTACGATGGTGGTCTCCTCTTTGGCGACAATCACCTTCTTGGCGCGTCCCAGCATAGAGATGTCTACATTCTCCAGCTTGATACCCAGGTCCTCGGTGATAAACTTGCCACCGGTGAGAATGGCGATGTCTTCCATAATCGCCTTGCGCCGCTCGCCGAAGCCGGGCGCCTTCACCGCCGCCACGTTCAGTATTCCGCGCAGCTTGTTCACCACCAGCGTGGCAAGTGCCTCACCCTCCACATCCTCGGCGATAATCAGCAGCGGGCGCCCCATACGGGCAGTGGCTTCGAGGATGGGGATCAGGTCCTGCACTGCGCTAATCTTTTTCTCGTAGAGCAGGATGAACGCATCTTCCAGCACCGCTTCCATGCGCTCGGGGTCGGTCACAAAGTAGGGCGAGATGTAGCCCTTATCGAACTGCATCCCCTCGACCAGCTCGAGCGTGGTCTCGGTGCCTTTGCTCTCCTCAACGGTAATCACGCCGTCCTTGCCGACCTTCTCCATCGCATCGGCAATCAGCTCGCCGATCTTGGGATCGTTAGCGGAGATGGTGGCCACGTTGGCGATTTCGTCGCGGGTCTCTACCGGGGTAGCAATCTTGCGGATTTCCTCAACCGCCGCCTCCACAGCGCGGTCAATTCCCTTCTTGAGCAGCATGGGGTTCGCGCCTGCCGCGACGTTGCGCAGCCCCTCGCGCACAATCGCCTGAGCCAGTACGGTGGCGGTGGTGGTTCCGTCACCGGCCACGTCGTTGGTTTTGCTGGCGACCTCGCGCACTAGCTGCGCACCCATGTTCTCGAAGGGGTCCTCGACCTCTATCTCTTTGGCGATAGTCACACCGTCGTTAATCACGGTGGGACTGCCAAACTTCTTCTCCAGCACAACGGTGCGTCCGCGCGGGCCCAGCGTGACCTTTACCGCGTCCGCCAGCTTGTTCACGCCACGCTCCAGCGCGCGACGCGCCTCCTCATCGAACAACAGTATCTTTGCTGCCATGTCTCACTCCTCCTCTCTTATTTCTCCAGAACTGCCAGCACGTCGTCCTGGCGCAGGATAACGTACTCTTCGCCGTTGATTTTGATTTCGGTACCACCGTACTTGGAGTAGAAGATAACGTCGCCCACTTTGACTTCCATCTCCACCACTTTGCCGTTGTCCAGCATCTTGCCGGGACCGACAGCGACAACCTCTCCCTTCTGGGGCTTCTCTTTGGCAGTATCGGGCAGCACGATGCCTCCACTGGTTACCTCTTCGGCTTCCATCGGCTTGACGACAATGCGGTCTGCAAGCGGTTTGAGCTGTACCTTGACTGCAGTCTCAGGCATCGCAGGGTCACCTCCTCAAGCAGAATTTTAGCACTCGACAATGCCGAGTGCTAATCCACGAATGATAATACCTCAAGTTTGATCAGAATGCAAGGGCTTAGTGCGGAGTAACAGGTAGCCTGTACAACCTCGTTTCGTGCGCCCCGTTCGGTTTCTCTACCTCCGCATACACCCACACCTCATCTTCTACCCACAGCCAGTGGGAGTACCGCCAGACATGCAGCCTGCCGGGCGTCGGGCTAACGAGCAGCGGAGCGTCGGGGGTGAGGTCTATCACGTGGTGCAGGTCAAAGGTGAATCCCAAGCCGGTGGCGATATTGTACACAGGGTCGTTCCACTGTACGCTGGAGCCTTCATAAACGAAGAGATACCCCACGCCGACGGGCAGCACGCACGCCGGACGCACGTAAAAGGAGTGCCACCCGGCAAGGGGCAGGAGCGACTCGGAGGGGTGTCCTACCGGTTGCCAGCTTTCGCCATCTTCGCTGGTGAAATGGAAGATGCGTTCCGAGCGCAGCACACCGATGACGTAGCAGTGGTATGCTCCTTCAGCGTACAGGATGAACGGGTCTTTGTAGGCGGTGGGGTAGGGCACGCCCTGTGGCTGAGAAGGTATCGCTTCAATAACCGGCCTAGCGGTAGCGGGGTCAAAATGCTCTGGGCTGTCGGCGTCGGCGAACTTGAAGATACACCAGTCTCCGGTAGGCGGTCCGCAGGCGTACAGCTTGAACCTGCCGGTGTGCGGGTCTATTAGCAGGGCGGGTCGCTCGAAGCCGGTTGTGGGTATTTGTTCACGCTTAATGGAATGAACTTTAACAAAATGTATGCCATCGTCGCTCCTCAGGATGCGTATCTCGTATCCGCGCCTGCCCAGCTCGCCCTCTGCAGTGCGCATACGTATCGCCATCCAGAAGACACCTTTTTTATCGCGGACGACAGATGGCGCGCCTGCCCACCACTCGGGTTCGTCACGGTCGGGCTCTGCGACGATCTCCCAGCGCCGGAACAGCTCGGGTATTCTGCCCGCCCATGTGGTGATAGCCGGTAGTGTTGTCATGCGATGTCTCACCTCTTTCAGATGGGTTGTTCGGTTTCGTCGGCTCTTATCTCGAAAACGCGCGCCAGGGTTTGCAATCGCTTCGTTTTCATGGTTCGGTTTCTGCTATTTCTCCAGCCATGGGGCAGGGTACCGCTACGCGCTCCCCCGTTTCCGCCGATTTCTGCGCAGCGGGCGTTACCTACAGCACATGAAAGGCGTGCTCGGCAGTCATTAAAGGCTTTTCGCCGGTGGCAAGGCATCGCGCCAGATACGAACCTCCCTGATTCCAGCTGTAGCCCTTACCGCAACCGTATCGATAAACTTCAGCTGTTATTCTGGTGCTTCCTCTTGCGATGCGGCGGGTTTTTGTGTTAATCTTTATCACACCGGACGGAATCACTCGGAAAAAGCGAACCAGAGGCAGGGGCGATGGCGCTCATTGAAACCCATCATCTGACCAAAAAGTACGGTAACCTGGTAGCGGTGAATAATCTGAATCTGCGCCTGGACGAGGGGGACATTCTGGGCTTTATTGGGCCCAACGGTGCAGGGAAGACCACGACCATTCGGATACTTGCCACCTTGCTGGAACCGACGAGCGGTACCGCCACCATCGCAGGGCACGACGTAGTGAAGGAGCCGGAGGCGGTGCGACGGATTATCGGCTACATGCCCGACTTTTTCGGCGTGTACGATGATGTGAAGGTGTGGGAGTATCTGGACTTTTTCGCGTGTGCCTACCGCGTGCCTCGCTCGGAGCGAGAAAAGCTGATCGATGATGTGCTTGCGTTAACCGACCTGTCGCATAAGAAGGACGCCTACGTGGAAGCGCTCTCACGCGGAATGAAGCAGAGACTGTGCCTTGCCAAAACCCTGCTGCACAACCCACAGGTGCTGTTGCTGGATGAGCCTGCTTCAGGACTAGACCCGCGCGCCCGTATCGAGATTAAAGAGCTGTTGAAAGAGCTGCGCAACATGGGCAAGACCATCCTCATTTCCTCGCACATTCTGCCCGAGCTGGCGGATATCTGCAACAAGATTGCCATCATCGAGCGAGGAGAACTGCTCATCAGCGGTGAGATCGATACCATCATGCGCCAGCTGACCGGCTCGCATGTGCTGGAGATAAGGGTTGCTGACAATGAGGAAGCTGCCGTGCAGGTACTGCAGAACCAGCTGGAGGACATTCGCGAGGTGCGGGTAGAGGATGGGGTTATTCGGGCACACTATGTCGGTCCCCCGGGCGAACACTATCGCGTGGTGTGGGCGCTTGCCGAAAAACGGGTGAAGGTACTCTCCTTCGCCGAGCAGCCTACCGATCTGGAAGATATCTTCATGCGCGTTACACAGGGAGCGGTGCAGTAGTGATAGAACGACTGGAGAACCCGGTTTTTCGACAATCCTCGCGTCAAAGGATGCGCGGCGTGCGCACGTATGGTTGTCTGTTGGCTTACTTACTGGTGCTGGGGCTGGTGGTTATTATCTCGTACGACCAGTTTATAGCGCGTGGGCTACAGCGCACCACCACCGGTCTGGCACAGATGCTGTTCGATACGCTGGTGATGACCCAGTGGTTTCTGGTGGCGTTTATAACGCCTGCTCTCACCACCAGCGCGATTACGATGGAGCGCGAGCAGCGCACGTACGACCTGTTGATTATGACGCCGCTTTCTCGTTTTGCCATCGTGTGGGGCAAGTTCGCTTCCGCGGTGGCTTTTATTGTGGTGATGATTCTGTGTGGGATGCCGCTGGTGGCGGTGCTGTTCCTGATGGGTGGTGTAGATACTGGCTTGATGATAACCCTGTATCTGGGTATGCTCGCCACGGGGGTGCTTCTGGCATCATACGGTCTGATGATGAGCGCGATATGTGCGACCTCCACTCTGGCAAACCTGCTTACTTACGGCAGTCTGGCGGTTGGGTACTTTGTGGGTGCTGTTGCCGGGACGGCTTTTACACTCAGTCGGGTGTTCGGGGGCGGCTCTTTTAACGTACTGTGGCTGGGCTCTGGTTTAACCCCCTGGCAGATGTGGACTTTCAGTGTGTTAACCCTGCTTCTTACCGTCTGGCTGTATCTGCAGGTCGCCAGTAACTATCTGCTTGCCGACCCCCGCATGGGAGCGTGGAAGACTCGCGTGCTGTTAACTGCGTTGTATCTGCTTATTCTTGTTGCTACTGTCCTCGATGCGCAAGCGACAACGCGCGCCTCTGCTTCCGCCAATTATCTGGGTGGGGTGTTCGCGTTCATGTGGGTGCCCGTGATCCCTGCGTTGTTCACAGGGGTTCCTTACGAGGACAAAAAGTGGCATGAGTGGCTACGCCCGGGTAGTCTACGGGTAGGCACGGTACAGAGCGCGTTGCCCTTCATGTGTCTCATCGTGCTCTCCGCTGTTGTGGCAGACCGTTTCATGCCCGCATTGTTGCGCACACAACCGCTGGTCTGGGTATATGTGGTGGGCTATTTCTGCTGGATTTGGTCACTGGGCTACCTGTTGTCGTTTGCCTTTCGAAACCGGTGGGGCGCGTTATTTGCGTTGATCGGTTTTCCGGCGGTGCTTGTGCAGCTCATCTACACGGTCAGCGTAGCGGATTTCGGCAGAGGGAGGCTGGAGTGGTTTGAATCGCTGGTAAACGTGGCGTTGCCGGTTGCTCCATGGGAAACCAGCGGTAAAATGGACTATCGAGTATGGGTTGTGTTGTATCCGTTGATGGCTACGGCGAGCCTCCTGCTGACCGGTTGGCTTCGCAAAGTTCGGAGGAGCGCGGCTGCAGAGGGTTGACGATGCAATGGCTGGAGCTACAAATAGTGGTTCCCTCAGACTCTCACGAAGCGGTGGCGGAAATCTGTCGTCAAGCGGGGGCGCAGGGCGTTCGTCTGGAAGAGGGCAGGGTGATTACCAGCCTGCCTGTAACCGAACGACTGGAGGAACGCAGGCAGTTTCTCAAGGCGCAGCTGTTGCGCCTGTCGGAGTGGGGGCTTTCCCCGGTGCAGCGCGTGGAAGAGCGGTTGCGAGATGACTCCGAGTGGGTAGATGCGTGGAAACAGTTTTTCCACCCCTTCCGAGTAGGCACTCGGATAGTGGTCAAGCCCTCGTGGGAGCACTATACACCTTGTCAGGGAGATGTGGTTATTGAACTCGACCCTGGCATGGCTTTCGGTACAGGACAACACGAGACCACCCAAATGTGTTTAGTTTTTTTGGAAGAAATGGTACAGCCTGGTATGGTCGTGGTAGATGTTGGCACGGGATCGGGCATTCTGGCTATTGCAGCAGCAAAGCTGGGAGCCTCATTCGTGTGGGCAGGCGATAACGACCCGGTAGCGGTGCTCACTGCGCAGCGGAATGTAGCTCGCAATGGAGTAGAAAAGGTGGTATCGGTGCACCTTGCAGAGGGATGCGAAGGCGTGCCGGAATGTGACCTGCTGGTCGCCAACATCACGGCGGAGATTATCCTGCTGTTGCTGCCAGACTTTGTGCGCTGTATCCGCCGCGGTGGATGCCTGATCGTGAGTGGTATCGTGGAGGGGCGACAAGAGCTTGTGCGCAGGGCTTTGTCACAACCTGTTTGGCAAGACACACGCACCCGCACACTTGGGGACTGGTGGGCATTCGCCGCGAAGAGAGGTTAGACCGTGCCCAGGTATCGTTTCTTTGTGTCCGCTGAGCAGTTTTCAGATGGCATCGTGCGCATTCTGGGAGAAGATGCCCGCCAGATTCGCGTGGTACTTCGCCTACAGCCCGGCGACCAGATCGGTGTGCTGGACGGATCGGGCAAAGAGTATCGCTGTGTGCTAGAATCGGTACAAAAAGATGAAACCGTCGCGCGCGTAGACGACTGGGTGGATCTCGATGTGGAACCGACGGTACATATCACGGTCGTGCAATCGCTGGCAAAGGGCGAAAAGATAGAACAGGTCATCCAGCACGGGACGGAGATCGGTGTCTCGCGTTTTCTGCTGGTGCATACCGAGCGGAGTGTGGTGAGGCTGGCAGGAGAGCGTGAGAGGACACGCATAGAACGATGGCGGCGAATCGCGAAGGAGGCGGCGGAACAGGCGCATCGAGCGAAGGTGCCCACAGTGGACGGTGTTTTGTCTCTTCGACAGGCGCTAGAGCGGTTAGCCGGTACGAGCGTTCTGGCGTTGCACCCTGAGGGTGCAGCGTTGTCGCTTGCGCAGTGGTTGAGAAGGGGGGCTCTGGCTTCGGCAGTTGCAGTCGTTGTCGGACCGGAAGGGGGCTTGACAGACGAAGAGGTGGTGCTCTGCCAAAAGCAGGGGGCAACCACAATTTCCCTGATGCCCCGTATCCTGCGTACGGAGACAGCGGCACTGGTAGCAGTAAGCCAGATACTGTTCGTCACGGAGCATCTTGCTGGCACGGGCTTGGTCGGGCAGGGTTTTACATAAAAAGAGACCATTCGGGGAGGAGGAAACTATGCAAAATCTGGGAGTGAACCCCAGCCGATATGGGTTGGAGATGCACGGGATTAAGGAGGCAAGGGTAGCGCTGTGGAATCTCGGCACTGCCCAGCTGATAGAGTATAGCTTAAGCCAGCAGGAAGGTGTGCTGGCATCAGGAGGCGCGCTGGTGGTGCGCACCGGGCAGCACACCGGGCGTTCACCACAGGACAAGTTCGTCGTTCGCGACCCCAACGTTGCCGACAAAATCTGGTGGGGGTCGGTGAACCAGCCGTTTGAGCCGGAGAAGTTCGACGCGCTTTACAAGCGAGTGCTGGCGTACCTGCAAGACAAACGCCTGTTTGTGCAGGACTGTTTCGTGGGAGCGGACGAGCGTTATCGCATCCCGATTCGGGTGGTGACGCAATATGCGTGGCACAACCTGTTTGCCCGCCAGCTGTTTGTTCGTCCTGACTGGACAAAAACCGGTGAGCACAAGCCGGAGTTCGTTATCGTGTCCGCGCCCGGTTTTCACGCAGACCCGGAGACAGACGGCACGCGGTCGGGAGCGTTCATCATCGTCAACTTCACCAGACGAATCATCCTCATCGGCGGTACCGAGTATGCCGGAGAGATGAAGAAGTCTATCTTTACGATCATGAACTACCTGTTGCCCGAACAGGGCGTGTTGTCCATGCACTGTGCCGCGAACATGGGACCGGGAGGCGATGTAGCGCTGTTCTTCGGGCTGAGCGGTACCGGCAAGACCTCGCTTTCTGCGGACCCTGAGCGACGCCTCATCGGCGACGATGAGCATGGCTGGAGTGATGATGGTGTTTTCAACTTCGAGGGCGGATGCTACGCCAAGTGTATTCGTCTCTCGAAAGAGAACGAACCGCAAATCTGGAACGCCATCCGCTTCGGCGCGGTGCTGGAGAACGTGGCGATCGATATGCAGACACGCTTGCTGGATTTCAACGATGCCGGCCTCACCGAGAACACCCGCGCGGCGTACCCGCTGAGTTTCATCGAGAACGCGGTCATCCCCAGCGTAGCGGGGCATCCGAAGAACGTGTTCTTCCTGACCTGCGATGCCTTCGGCGTATTGCCCCCTATTGCCCGCCTCACCGAAGAGCAGGCGATGGAACAGTTCCTGCTGGGCTACACGGCAAAGGTAGCAGGTACCGAAACCGGCGTGACCGAACCGCAGGCAACCTTCAGCACCTGCTTCGGTGCTCCCTTCCTGCCGTTGCCGCCAAAGACATATGCCAACCTGTTAGGCGACCGCCTGCGCAAGCACAAAGCACAAGTGTGGTTGGTGAACACCGGCTGGACAGGTGGTCCGTATGGTATTGGGCACCGAATCAGTATCCCGTATACACGGGCGATGGTGCGCGCCGCGTTGAAGGGCGAACTGGATGACGGGGAGTACCGCATAGACCCCGTGTTCGGCTTGCGCGTACCGACGGTGTGCCCGGGTGTCCCTTCCGAAATACTGGACCCGCGCCAGACGTGGCAAAACAAAGAGGCGTATGATGAACAGGCTCGCAAGCTGAAAGCCATGTGGGACGAGCAGATGAAGAAGATATAACATCGGCAACCGTAGAGGTTGCCCTGGCAAAGGAGTGTCCGCCGACATGGCGAACCAGGAAGCACCGTATCTCTGGAGGGGATGATGAACAGACTGTTCCTGGGATGTGCTGCTTTGTGGTTAGCCTTCACCATCTTCGTGCCCCCGGCGTGGTCCGCTCCTCCTTCGCTGCTGCGCAACGGCGGCTTCGAGACAGATGCAGGCTGGAGCATGGCAAGCGGTGCGTCGTACGACATCCACTATAAGCGCAGTGGGCGGCGGAGCCTGCGTGTGGACAGCACGCAGAGCGTGCAGGTGGAACAGATTATCTACGCCGTAGTGCCCGGCGAAAAGCTGACGGTGGTCGGCTGGATGGCGACGCAGAATGTGGTTCCTGCTTTGAGAGCCGGGTATGCCTTCATGGCAATCTATCAGTACGATGCTGCCGGACGCATGGTGGAAGCGCACGACTTTGCGCAATACACCGGCACTCGCACATGGACAGTCGCGCAGTACACGTTCACGGTGAACCCACAGGCGGAGTACGTTGCGCTTCGCCTCGGCATCTACAACGCGAGTGGCAGTGCTTGGTTCGATGACCTCAATCTGGTAAGGGGGGAGAATGCAGTGGAATGGACGGAACCCCGCAACACCTCACCACACGCAGACTATCGCGCGGCGATACTACATGAGCCGGCGTTGCCGGTAAAAGGGGCGCGCACGCCGATAGAAGCCTTCCAGCACGCTCTGACAGCGGAAGGCATCCCGCTGACCCCGTTGAGCGCATCCCAGCTCGCCGACCCCGTCGCATTCAACGCCGAAAAGTTTGACCTGCTTGTCGTACCCACGGGCGCGTCGTTTCCGGTGGAGGCAAGGAAATCCCTGCAGGCTTTTCTGATGCAGGGGGGTGACCTGCTGTGCACCGGCGGCTATGCGTTCGACCATCTGCTGATGAAACGGGACGGCAAATGGGTATCTTACGCAGAGTTTATCCGACAGCAGATGGAACGAGCGCGGGATCCCCGTTTCGCACTGGTGCCCGACGGCGGTTTTGAAGAGGGAGGAGCCGGTTGGGAAGCGGACGTGCGCGAGCAGTGTCGTATCGTCACCGAAAACCCCGCTGCAGGAGAACGTTGTGCCAGGGTAACGGCGAACAGCGTGCAATCAGGGGCGCGCTTCAGCTACACGTTGCCTGTGGAGCCGGGTGGTATTTACCTGGTGGGGGCGTCGATACGCACCGAGAACGTGCAGGGACCGGGCTTCGCCTTTCTGGCGGTATACCAGTACGACCGCGAGGGCAAGCTGGTGACCTTTAAAGATTTCGCTCAGGTGCGCGGCACACAGCACTGGAGACGCTACGAAGAGCGGTTTGAAATCGCGCCGAACGCGACGAAAGTGGTGTTTCATGCCGGGCTGTACCTCGCTACGGGCGCGATGTGGTTCGATGAGGTGACCTGCGCGCCGGTTCCACGCGAGGAGCGCATCAACGCCCACTACGGTAAACCCGAGGACGGACTGGTGATTACCCCGACGCAGCTTACCCTCTTTAGCCCGGACCAGCCGATAGCGGGCAAGCAGCTGGTGTCCGCACCGTGGATTGGAGGGGACTGGCGTTCCGACGGCGAGGTGAGGGGTTACGAAGCCACTGCCCAGCTCCGTCAAAATGCGCGGTGGCTGCCGCTGGTGACGGTGCAAGATGAGTACGGACGTTTTGCGGGCGTAGCAGGTGCGCTGGTGCGCCACTTTGCCGGTCCCTTTGCCGATTCCACCTGGGCGATTTTCGGTGTGACCAATCGCGATGTGTTTGCTGGGGCGCAGGGTGAAGTGCTACTGCGTCGTGTAGTACGGTTGTTGCGCACGGGCGTGATGGCGGAACTACTGCGTAGCGACTATGCAACCTATCAGCGAGGTGAAACCGCACAATTGCACCTGGAGATACGCAACACGTCCGCACGTCCCCAAACGGTGAACGTGCTCTGGCAATTACTCTCCCCGGAAGGGAAGAGCCTGCAACAGAAGCAGGATAGATTGGAAGTTTCACCACGAGGAAAAACGGACACGCAATGGAACTGGAAGGTTCCTACAGACGCACCAGACTTTGTGGTCATTCAGGTGGACATCCGGCAGGGCGATCTCACGCTGGACCGCGTGGAAAGCGGCTTCTGCGTAAAAGACGAGGGTGTGCTGCGAAACGGCGTGCGCATCACCTATCGCGATAATGCCTTCACCTTAACCCATCCTGACGGCTTTGCGCAGCGATCGCTTCTGTTCGGCACAGATACCTACGGTAACTGGTTCTTGTCACGCAGCCACAGTCCGCTCACCTGGTTTCGCGAGATTCAGCTGATGCGCGACTACGGATTACATATGTACGAGAACCTGCAGTACCACCCCCAGAACTATCAGTTTACAGAGACACAGTGGCGGCAATTGGATGCGGTGGTACAGATATCACAACGGTTCGGATTGCCCTACATGGCAGGTCTGTTGATAGGGCAGGATGTGGTGGTAGATGATGCGACGCTGAAGCAGCAGGCGGAGATGTGCCGGCAGTTCGCCGCGCGATACAAGCACGTGCCCGGCTTGATTTACTATCTCAACGGCGATTTTCAACTGAACCTGAAAGACATCCCGGATATCCGCCGTTTGTGGAACGAGTTTCTTCGCCAGCGCTACGGCAGCGATGAAGCGTTGCGCCGGGCATGGGCACCCCACGTTCCAGAGGCGAAGCTTGGCGAGATACCGGTGCAAAATGCCGTTCCGGGTAGCTGGTACGAGGTGCGAACACGCGACGTGCGCGAGTTTCAGACGTTTCTCATGCGGCGGTGGATTGGTGCGCTCTGTGAGGCGATTCGTTCCGAAGACACCGAACACCCTATCACCAGCGAATACTACCAGCGTCCTTTCAACGGCATCGACCTGCGCCTGTCTATCGACGGGATGGACGCCTCAAACATCGGCTATTTCAACCCGCCACAGCAAGACCTGGCTCTGCTCATGGCCACCATCAAGTGGAACGACATGCGCTTCGCGGGTAAAACGGTGAATCTGGGCGAGTTTGGGGTCAAAACGCATGACGCCTGGAAGCCTGAACTGGGCGGGAGTCACTATCACATCCGGCGCA
Source organism: Armatimonadota bacterium (assembly GCA_049969495.1). GTDB lineage: Bacteria > Armatimonadota > HRBIN16 > HRBIN16 > HRBIN16 > HRBIN16. The sequence goes on along the minus strand of JBMFOT010000011.1, from coordinate 33,215 downwards.
CCGAATGGCAACAGCGGCAGCTGTTCTGGTGGGTGGTACATGCCGCGCTTGCGCTGGATGTCACCAAGATTCAAAACTGGTGCTGGACAGATGACCCCGACAGCGTGTTCCCCTGGGGTATCGCGTGGAACAATCCCCTGCGCCCGAAGCCTGTTTTGAAACTCTATCGCAACCTGCGCCTCTTTTCCGACAGGGTACCTCGTGAGTATCGAAAATCGGATGTGGTGCTGGTGCTTCCCGATAACTGGCGTCTGGGGGCGCCGGAGGGGCTGGCGCATACCGCACTGATGAACGCGGTAGAGTGCTTGCTGGCGACAGGTGTGCCCTTCGACGTAGCGAACGAGGCGGATTTGCCCGCGCTTGCCCAGAATCCTCCGCAGGCAGTGCTGATGCCTCTGGCGTACACTCTATCGGACGCCTCGGTAGCGGCTCTATCCGCGCTGGCAGAGGCGGGATGCCGGGTATATCTCTCCGGTGACCCCTCTACCGACCCGCTGGGCAAGCGCAGTGCGTCCCGCCTGGAAAATCTATGCGGAGTGCGTCTGCGAGAAGCGCGGGAACACCCTTCCGGCTTGCCATTGCCGGTAGTGGAAGCAGCTGGTGCGGAATCGCTGTCCCTGTCCGAAAGCGTGCCGGTGTACCGCCATCGTTTGGGAAAGGGCGCGGTATTCTACGCACCGACCCCCTGGGAGACACTGCCCGGCAAAGACATCTTCGGGCAAGAGGCGTCTCTTACCGCCGATCGCAGGCTCAACCTGTATTGGGGCATCCTGCAGTCGATGGGCTTGAAACCGCCTGTGACGCTGGAATCTGCGGAGGGGGTGTGGCGGACGACCCTGTCCGGCAGTGACACCCTTCGGCTGGTGTCGCTCTTCCCGCGCCAAGTTCAACAGCCGACAACAGACGTCACCTTACGAGTTGGCGAGCATCGGCTGGATATGGAGGCTCGAAACGACCTGCCCTGTGCGGTGTTGATGAACGATACGGGACAGCCTGTGGCAGCGTCCGGCGGGGGCAGGTTGCGCATCGATGGCACGCAGGTGGCTGCTGGGGAGAGCGCGTGGATGCTGGTGAGCCTGGATGGTAAGCCGCTTTTGCGCTCGGAAACGCTGGCAATGACCACGATGGACGGCGGCAAACTGCAGTGGCGAAGCGACGTGCAGGGTCTGTCGGCATGGATAGTGGAGTGGCACAATGGCGTGGCGCGGTCGGTAACGGAGGTGCCTCTGCAGAGAACAGCGGAGGGATGGGTGCTTGCGTGCCCTCCGGGTGAGCTGGTGGTTGTGTGCCGGAAAGAGACACTGCCCACCGTTCTGGAAAAGATTTCCTTTACGAAACCTTAAAACCTTGTTAACACTGAGGGGGTAAGATGATGTTGAAAGGTCGCCTTAGAAGCGCAGAACACAACACGCACCTGAGGCGCCCCGTAATCCCCCGGCTCCGGCGGCGGTTGGTGAAACTGCCGCCTTTTTCTTTCAACGACCGCAAAAACCGGTAACAGCCCTCTGGCGGTTTTGTGACCGGAATGATATACTGAGATTGGAAGGGTAGCGCGTAGAGGGGGTGATGATGATGGTTCGTATCAGCGAAGACCTGCGTCTGGTTGACCAGCGTGTCACCGAATCTATCCTGCGTCTGCGCAGTATCGAGGAGATACAGAAGCGAGAGAAAACGCGCGCAGTGCTTCCCGTGATAACCATCTCCCGCCAGATAGGAACCGGCGGCTCGGAGGTGGCGCAAAAGCTGGTGGAGCGGCTCGGTCCGCCGTGGCAGATATGGGACCAGCAGATTATCGACGCCATCGCCAATCACGCAGAAGTGCGCAAGGAGATGGTACAGTCGCTGGACGAGCAGGCTCAAGATGAGATTGAGACGGTGGTCAAATCCCTGCTGGGGGTCGGGGTCATAGAAAGCCCGAGATACCATAAGCATCTGGTGGAAGTGCTACTGACCATCGAACGGGCAGGGTTTGCCATCATTCTCGGACGGGGAGCGAACTTCTTATTGCCTCATGCCCTGCGCGTGCGCTTGAAGGCGTCCATGCCGGTGCGCATTGAGCGCGTGATGAAACAGATGAACGTGACGCGCGAGCAGGCAGAACGCACAATTCGGGACTCCGACAGGCGACGCGCTGCGTTTGTCAAACAGGTGTTCGGTCGGCAAATCGATGAAGAGGGGATTTACGACCTGGTTATCTATACCGATGACCTCTCGCCCGAGGGAGTAGCACGTATTATCCACACTGCGGTGCTGGTTAAGTATCCTGAGCTGGAGAAGCCGTCATCGGTGTACGCGCTGGTGCAGAGGCGCTAGCGCGCAGGTCAAGCAGGGTAACTTCCGGCGGGCAAAACAGACGCGCTTTGAACAGGGGAGTACCCACCGTCGCCACGCCCGGAGAGACGACAACGTAAGGCTGGGGCAGTGAGCGATTCAGACGGCGGGCGATACGGTCGGGGGTGAGAACGCACTCGCCGGTCCATCGTCCGAGTCGTGTGTGGCTCCACAAAGCCCCCCATCCCGGAATCCGTATCTGCCCACAGTGCGTATGTCCGCACAGGATGAGGTCGAATCGTGCGGTGAGAGGATGGCGCAAAATGTCGGGGGAATGCGCCAGCAACAGGTGCAGGTCCGCACAGCGCGAGGCGGGGGCGATTTGCACCAGATGCTCATGTCCCGAATGCGGGTCGTCCACCCCGGCGAGCCAGATGGTAGAGTTACCTATTTTGAGTGTCGTGGTTTCGTTGGTGAGCACGTGCACTCCGGCGTCTGCCAGCACTCGCTCCAGAACGTCACGGCGAGAAAGCTTCTCGGGTTTATGCTCGGCGTTGCCCCACACCGCGTAACTGCCCAGCGTTGTCCGAAGGTGTGAAACCACCTCTCGCAGCGGCTGGATACCGCTGTCCGAGTCCACCAGGTCTCCGGTCAGAACCGCTATATCCGCCGATGTGCGTGAAAGCAACCCGATAAGCCTGCGCTCCAGTAATCCCATCTTGCGGATATGCAGGTCGCTGAGATGCAGGATGGTCAACCCCTCCAGCCGGGAAGGCAGGTAGGGTAAGAGCAGAGAGCGTCGTCGCAGTCGCAGGTGGAACGGCTCTATCAGGTTCGTCCATATCCATACGGTTGCAGCTGCTATCAGTGCCCACTCACTGCTCATGGCTTTCGCAGCACAGCAACCACGCTCACCCCCCATGGAAAGCGCAGGTACGACAGCATAGCGGTCTCGATGCGCTGGACGTGGATGAGCAGTCGGTTCAGCCACGCTGGCAGGGGGGGAAGCTGGGCTTCTGGTTCCTTACCGGGTGTCGGTCGGCGTTTGAGCAGTCGCATCACCAGCGCAAGGGGAAACAGGAAAAAGAGGGCATACGTCAGGCGGGTTATCTTGAAGCCGGCAGCATGACTGCGCTTTGCCAGCACACGAGCGACGTAGCGTCGTCGGTGCATCAGCGCGAGGTCATGTTCGCTCCAGAGGATACTGTAGGCGGGTACGGTAATCACCACGTATCCGCCCGGCTTCAATGCGCGATAAAATTCTTTCAGCACCGCCACATCGTCATCCAGATGTTCCAGAATGTCGGTAGCGACGATCACATCCACGCTTTCCGGAGCGATGGGCAGTCTCTCCGCGGCGGCAAGCAACAGGTTGTTCAGCCCGCGCTGCCGGCTCCAGGAAAGGGCAAGAAGGGAGATGTCTACCCCAATGACCGTGCCGTACCGGCGTAGCTGCATGGCGGTTGCACCGGTGCCGCATCCGACATCGACGATAATCGCCTGGTGAGGCAGAGGCAGTCGGCGTACCAGCGAGTCCACCAGCTCACGGCGGCTGACGAACCACCAGTAGTGGTCCTCGTAGCGATACATGCGTTCGTATTCGGCGGGGCTCATGGCGCCTGATGTGGTTCGTGCACGACCGCTCGCAACGCATGATGACGTCGAGAGATGCGCAGCAACGCAAGAAACATGCGCACTGCGTCGCGCAGCAAGCGCACTTTAGACCCTTCGCGGTGCATCCAGTGTACCGGCACTTCTGCTATCCGGTATCCCAGACGTAGGGCAACGTGCAACGCCTCGATATCGAAGCTGAAACCGTTTTCCTCACAGCGGGAGAATATCTCCTGGGCGGCTTCTTGCCGGAATAGCTTGAACCCGCACTGTGTGTCGTGGATACCGGGCACCGCCAGCAGCTGCACCATCAGATTGAAGCTGCGCCCTGCGAACTCGCGATACCACGGCTGTCGCACCACCAGCTTTGCACCGCGCACCGCCCGTGAGGCGATGGCGATATCATATCCCTCGCGCAGCTTCGCAGCGAGGTTCGGCAGCTCCTCGATGGGAGTAGCCAGGTCGGCGTCGGAAAAGAGCACCCACTCCCCTTGCGAACGTAGAATACCGGTGCGTACCGCATGCCCCTTGCCGCGGTTCGGCTGGTAAGAGATGAGATGGACCTCCGGGTGGCTCTGCGCAAACTCCTGAACAATGACAGGAGTGCGATCGGTGGAGCCGTCGTCCACCACAAGCAACTCAAACTGAGGGAAGTGCTCCTTGAGATAAGCGTACATCACGGGCAGGGTGTCGCCCAGCCTGCTCTCCTCGTTATAAGCAGGTACCACCACCGAGATGGTTGGTAACTCGGTAAAGGACACAGGGTTCTTTTCACTCAAAGGCGTCCGTCCCCATTCTCGAGATTTGGCATGTTTTCTGTTTCATTATACCACTTCTGCGACCGCTCGGCAGGAGCCTTCCCCCCAGCATCTACAGCTTAATCGCCGTGGATTTTGACGCCTGGCGCACCTCGTCTGCGGTCACCTCACGTCCCAGACGGTCGGAGAGGTAGATGCCCTCGCTGATGAGCATGGTAGCCAGAGCGATTTCGGCAGTAGGCAGCAGTTCCACCCGTCCCTGCAGTGCCGCAATCCAGTGATGCTGCGGCGAGTCATAGGCGTCGGTATTTTCAAACAGCTGGTGCCAGCGCCAGTCCGCGCTGTTCAGGTCAAAAGTAGCGTTCATGTCCATGTCGGCGACGGTCGTGAAGTAGCCGAACGGATGTAGACGCACGCCGCCTCTGGAGCCGAAGATGCTGCTCCCCTCGAAGCCGTCAAGGTGTACCGCCCACGCCTCGATAATGTCTATGGTGACATCGTTGGCGCACTTGACAAAGCCCAGCCCGAGCTCTTCCACGTCGTAGCCGCTGATTTCGCGTCGGCGTGGGTCCATGTCGGTCTCCTGGTAGGTTTTCCCGCTGATTCGCTCGACCTTCGGTAGGCCGAGCAGGTACAGCACCTGCGCGATATGGTAAACGCCCATATCGTATAGCGCACCGCCCGCCGCGACCGCTTTCTGCACGAAAGAGGCTGTGCCGTAGCCGTCCACGTACGGTCTGCCTCGCCGTCGGAAGCCTGTGGAGCGCGCGTGGTACAATTTCCCCAGATAGCCTTCATCGATCAGCCTCTTGGCGGCTTTGGTCTCTTTGGAGAAGAGGGTTGCCAGCTGGATCGAGAGCTTCTTGCCCGTGCGTTTAGCCGTTTCGTACATGGCAAGAGCATCTATATAAGCACCTGCCATCGGCTTTTCGCAATAGACGTGCTTGCCAGCCTGCAGAGCCTCGATGGTCACTGGCGCGTGCAGGTTGTTGTGCAGACACACATCGACGGCGTCGATGTCATCACGTTCCAGCAGTTTGCGGAAGTCGGTTGTGGTGTAGGGGATATGGTGCTCCTCGGCAACACGTTGTAGTTCTGCTTCGTTAATGTCTGCGGCGGCGACTATTTGCGCGCCGGGTATTTGGACGTACTGGCGCAGATGGCTCTTGCCAATCTGGCCCACACCAATCATTCCAATGCGTATCGGTTGCATCCGTTCCACCCCTTGGCAAACAATTTGTATACACGATACTGTTCGTTCTCTGTGCACCAGTTACCTTGTGGTGTGCTATGGAAAATTTATCGCTGCACTGGGGGACGCGAAGGAACCTCAGAAACCTGTAGCCGCAAGCTTTAGCCTGCGCAAAGCGAATGCAACCTGAATGTCGCGGGTACATTCTCCCCAACACCGTTACCGGGGCAACTTCAGCGCGCTACAAAAATTTCTCGGAAAATCACCAGATTCCCCCTTGACAAAGATATGGAAATGATGTAGTGTATAAGTAGAGTGGACCCGTCCCGGTAGCGACCGGGCTACGGAGCCAAGAGGGGGTTTGCCTGCCCGAGCTGAAGTCGAGAGGCGGGAGGTTTCCCGTCCGGCTTGGTTCGGTGCCTGCTCCGCCCTCTCCGGTGTGAAAGCCCCCCGCTCAGGGGTAAGCCGCTGGATCAAGAGCGCGGAGGTAAGGATTCAACCCCCTCTCCGATTTTTTATGACCCCTTTTTCTGCTCCGGCAACACCACGCGCAGATGCAGTTCCCGCAGCTGCTTTTCGTCTACCGGCGCAGGCGCGCCAAAGAGCAGGTCCTGTGCGGTAGCGGTCTTGGGGAAAGCGATCACTTCACGGATGTTCTCGTCGTCGGTCAGGAACATCACCAGGCGGTCGATACCGGGCGCGATGCCGCCGTGAGGGGGCGCACCGTACTCAAACGCTTCCAGCATGTGCCCGAAGCGAGCCTGCGTCTCCTCCTCGCTGTAGTTGAGCAACCGGAACACCTTCTGCTGGATGTCACGCCGGTGGATACGGATGCTGCCGCTTGCCCACTCCACACCGTTGCACACCACGTCGTAACAGGATGCGCGCACGCGGGCGGGGTCGGTATCCAGCAGGGGCAGGTCCTCCGGGTGGGGCATGGTAAAGGGGTGGTGCATCGGGTCCCAACGTCCTTCTTCCTCGTTCCATTCCACCAGCGGGAAGTCCACAATCCAGCAGAACGCCAGCATGTCCGGGGCGAGTAGCCCCAGCCGCTTGCCGAACTCGTTGCGCAGGCGCGAGAGCACGTTCGCTACCACCTTTGGCTGGTCGGCGACGATGGCTACCATATCGCCTTCCTGCGCTTCGGTGGCGCGGCGGATGGAGGCTATCTCCTCGCCGGTGAGGAACTTGGCGATGGGCGAGCGCACACCTGTTTCCATCCATTGAATCGTCGCCAACCCCTTCGCACCGAATCGTCGGGCGAACTCGGTGATTTCGTCCAGGTCTTTACGGCTGTACTGTGCACCTCCGGGGAGGCGAATGGCTTTCACCTGTCCGCCGCTGTCCAGCACACTGCGGAAAATCTGCGCCTGAGTGTTTGCCAGCACCGACGAGAGGTCTACCAGCTCCAGCCCGAAGCGCAGGTCGGGTTTATCCGTGCCGTAGCGTGCCATCGCCTCGTCGTAGGTGAGGCGGGGCCAGGGCTTAATCATCTTCTTGCTCGACACCGACTCCACCACGAAGATGGTCATCTCCTCAATCAGCTGCAGGATGTCCTCCTGTTCCACGAAGGACATCTCCAGGTCCAGCTGCGTGAACTCGGGTTGACGGTCGGCGCGGGTGTCTTCGTCGCGGAAGCACTTGGCTATCTGGTAGTATCGCTCCACACCTGCCACCATCAGCAACTGCTTGAGCTGCTGGGGAGACTGCGGGAGGGCGTAGAAATGCCCGGGATATAGACGCGAGGGTACCAGGTAGTCGCGTGCCCCCTCCGGTGTGGATTTGATAAGGATTGGCGTCTCAACTTCTATAAATCCGCGCTCGTTCAGGAACTGACGTATCAGGTTCACCACCTTGTGGCGCAGTTCCAGACGGTAGAACATCTCCGGACGGCGCAGGTCCAGATACCGGTAACGCAGACGGAGCGATTCGTCGACGTTCAGGTTCTCGTCCGAAATCTGGAAGGGCAGGGGGCGGCAGGTGTTCAGCACCTCTATGTCCGACACCAGCACCTCGATCTCGCCGGTAGCCAGTTTGGGGTTTTCCAGCCCTTCCGGTCGGCGGCGGACGGTTCCTTCTACCGCCAGCACATATTCGGCGCGTACTGTCTCGGCGACCGCGTGGGCTTGTGGGGCGGTGCTGGGGTCAAACACCACCTGTACCAGTCCGCTGCGGTCGCGCAGGTCAATAAAGATAAGTCCTCCATGGTCGCGGCGGCGGTGTACCCAGCCGTTGAGTATCACCTGTTGTCCGATATGCTCCGGGCGCAGTGTTCCGCAAAAGTGTGTACGTTTCCAACGTTGCAAGGGTCACATTACCTCCCGTGATGCTGACTGAAGCAGGATTATTATACATCGTTTTGGTGCCCCCTGTCATTGCGGAGATAGGGTAGAAACCGTTATCTTCTTGTCTCTACGCGGTTTGCTTTTTGTTGCGGGCGTGCTACAATATCAAGTGGAAGGACCGGTACCCTCTGCAGACACAAAGGAGGGATGTACCATGCCGTACAAATTCAAGGAGCGATGGCTGGATCGCGCCCTGCACCGCCGCCACTTCGAAGCCTTTGTGGTGTTCCTGATCATGCTGACCGTAATGGGCATGGTGTTGAATCTCTACGGCAAAGGCAGTGAAGCTGCCAACCGCACCGTCTGTCGCGCCAACCTTCGCCATCTGGTGCAGGCGCTCCGATTGTACGCCCAGGATTACGATGACCACTATCCCGCGCAGACACGCTGGGTACGTCTGGTCTCCGCTTACACCGACAGCCTGAACGTGTTCTTCTGTCCATCGGATAACCGCTCCCGTCCCAGACGCGAACGCGCGGAAGTTGTGGTATCTTACTGGTACAGCCGCCCGCCGTCCGCCGGCGACGAAAGCTCTCTTGCGGTCTTCGGCGACGTGATGTACTCGAACTGGATTGGCAACCATGAGGACGGCGGCAACGTGGCGTATCTGGACGGACATGTGTCGTGGCGCAACGTGGAGCAGTGGCAAGAGGAGAGTCTGCCTCTGGAGCCTCTGCTCAAGAAGCGACGCTAAAGCCTACCGGCGTGGTCGCCTTCCCAGCTGTTGTGGGTGGTAGCCGCGGTGTTGTGCTGGGCTTCTTCAGCTGCGTGACGGGTGGACTGTTATAACTACGGCCATGGGAAGGTCGGCGTCGGCAGCTGCCAGAACCACGCAATCAGCGACCACATGCATGCCGATAGAAACTCGCCGAATATCAACCCCAGGAAGAACGGACGCAGTAGGCGGAAAGTGCGCATTCCTCCATAGCGTACCAGAGGCACTTTAATCAGCCACGCCACCAGCATCGAGAACCAGAAGACCACGATACCCCACGAGGGTGCCATGGCATATCCCAACGGGTGCAGAGGGAACCCCGCGATGCGCCAGCGGAAGTAGCTCAGCAGAGCGCACACAAGAGCACCGATCATAGCGAACAGAGGACCGTTGGGGTACTCGCGCTGGGTGGGCACGCTACCCATGAACGGCGCGTTCTCGCGGAAGAACTGGATGCTTGCCGAGCTGTAGACGTAGCTATACAGATTCACCGCGCCGTATCTGTAAGGCAACCACATCTGCACTATCAGCGCGATGGCGATGGCGAACAGCACCCCGCCCACCAGTAGCCAGAGCACCCGACGCGCGCGCAGGCGTGCCTGCTCCGTCACCTTTTGCGCATCCAGCAACCCTGTCAGCAACATCCCGCGCAGGTCGCGCGTGTGCATCCCGTCCAGAAAGGAGAGCAGCGTCAGCTGGCGTGCGCCTAACATCTGTCGTTCGCCAAAAGTGTAAATGTCCATCGGCGTAAAGCAACCTTCGGTGATGAGCAAGCCACCCTCCGCCGTGCAGCGCGACATGATGATTGCCTGTACGAACAGATATACCCCGAAGTGAAACAGCGCGACCTGCCACGTCATGCCGAAATAGCGCGCCCAGAGCAGAATCACCAGCAGGCTCGCTACCAGTCCCCACACCGCCACGCGGTAGGAGAACATTTCTCGCTTCTCCGCCTCGTCGGGAGGGGCAGCACCGATCGCGCGGCGCCATACATAGCGCAGGTGATGCCGTGCGCTGAAAAGGGTGAGTATCGCCAGCATGAAGAACGCCCCCGCCCCCTGATACGCCACATGCGCGCCGAAGGTGGCGTGCTCGAAGGGGATGTTCTCGCTGTAGGCGGCGGCAATCGCTTCCTGAAACTTGCCCAGCAGGTAGAACAGCCAGAAGGAAAAGAGCAAATCGGTAGGCATCAGGTAGAAGAAGCCGATAGCCGCCGGAGAAATCCAGATAGCCCAGTAGCTCACCTGATTCCAGGGGCGCTCCGTGAACAACGGGTTCAGGTGAAACATTAACGGAACCTCGGGCACCGTGGGAACCCATTGATGCAAACCGTTCAGCAAGAACAAACCAAACGATACCGCAAATCCCGCCCACATCAGCCTGTTGCGCAGGAACGACTGCGGCTGCAACATCATCTCCAGGGGCAGTTGCACGAGCGGGAAGGAAAGCTTTTCGCCTTCCACCCAGTGCTTGCGCAGGATCACGGTCATGCAAAAGAAGGCAGCGTAGACGGCGAGTATCAGGATGAGCCAAACCAGCAACGGGGCTATCCAATGTATCCAGGGCAAAGGCACGCCCGCTGGTAGTCGCTCATAGAACCATACCGCGACATCCTGCCGTGCGCCCTTCTCGGGGTCCCAGGGTACCAGCGCGCGTGGGATATGCGGGAAGAAGAGCACATCCCATCGGTTACCCGGGGCGTAGTAGTTGACCCCTACCAGCAGAGGCAGCCACCTTTCCATCAGCCCTCGTGAGGCGATCATCGGGGCAGGAATCATCAGGACAAACGCCACCGCCAGCTCCGCAGGGGTTAGCTTCGCACGGGGAAATGCCCAGCCCAGCAGCTGATTGCCAGCCACCAGTACGAACAACACTCCCACCAGCGCGGGAGCCAGCTGCATCATCCCAATCTGGATGTTTTTCGCAACCAGCTCGCCGGCGGATACAATCACGCACAATGCAACAATGCCCGCAAATCCTACCACCAGCGCGCGCAGACGAACAGGTGGGGTCACCGAGGCGGTTTCACCTGTGCTCCGGGCCGTCTCCGAGGGGGCAGTGACCACTGCCTTTTGCATCTTGGATCTCTTCCTCCGATATATAACGGTTATATAAAACATCTATAACGTTTTGAAAAACAAGGATAAAATCCTGCTGCTTTTTATTCTGCGAGAGGGCAGAGAAGTTCCTTTTTTTCGGTTCAGAACATGTATATCCACAGATTGAAAAGAGGTCAAACACTCAGCGCTAGAATCCGTGCAGGAATCGTCCGCTAGCCTGTGTAATGCCCTCATGAGGGAAAAGATGCGTGTGGAATGCCCGCCTAATTTGTCCTTTACCCGTGACACGCTCCATCAGATAGAAGCCTCGTGTCGAAGAGAGTGGCTGTTGGCCAACGGCATCGGGGGCTTCGCATGTGGCACTATTGCCGGACTGCGTACGCGACGCTATCATGGGTTGCTCACCGCTGCCACTCCACCCCCTACCGGTAGGGTGCTGGTGCTGGCGGAAGTGGAGGCGTGGGTGGATATCGATTCTCAAAGCCACCCGATTTCCAGCCACCTGTACCACGGCGCCATTCACCCGAACGGCATCCACCACCTGCAACGGTTCAGCCTGCATCCTTGCCCTACCCATCTGTACACGGTGGGCAACGTCGTGATTCAACGACAGGTGTGGTTGGTTCCGTACCATAACGCGGTCGCGGTGCGCTACACTCTTCTTTCAAGGCAGAGGACGGTGCGGCTACATCTGATTCCTCTGTTCGCCTGCCGCGACTACCACGCCCTCACGCACGCTAACGACGCACTGAACCCTCGCGCTCGGGAGGTAGCGCCTAGTGTATATATGCTCACTCCTTATCCAGGCTTCCCTACCATCTATTTGCACACTGGGGGCGCTCGTCTGGTTGATCGTCCCGACTGGTACTACGCCTTCCACTATCCCGCGGAAGCCGAGCGCGGACTGGACGATACGGAAGACCTGTGGACGCCCGGCACGCTGGTTTGCGACCTGCAGCGCGGTCAAAGCGTAACCGTTGCGGTATCGCTGGAACCTTTTGTGGAGATACCTGCGGAGCCGCCTGAAGAGCGGGAGGTGCCGCCTCCGTTCTGCGAGCATCCGCTGGCGAGCGCGCTGTGGTGTGCGGCGGAGCAATTTGTTATCCACCGCCCGCAGGGCACGAGTATCATTGCGGGGTACCCCTGGTTTACCGACTGGGGGCGCGATGCGATGATTTCCCTGCGCGGTATCTTACTGGTGCGGAATCGCTACGAACAGGCGCGAGAGGTGTTGAGCCTTTTTGCCGGATACATGCGCGATGGGCTGATTCCCAATCGCTTCCCGGATGTAGGCGAAGAGCCGGAATATCACGCCGCCGATGCCACACTGTGGTTCGCCTGGATGGCGGACTGTTACCGTCGGGAGACGGGCGACGAGCGGTTCTTCAGGGAGGAGATATACCCCCGTCTGCGGGAGTGTTTGCAGGCATATCGCGAGGGCACGCGCTTCGGTATCCGAGTGGACCCTGCGGACGGCATCTTGCGCGTGGGTGAACCCGGCTGGCAAGTAACATGGATGGATGCGAAGGTGGGCGATTGGGTGGTTACCCCACGCGAGGGCAAGCCGGTGGAAATCGCTGCTTTGTGGTTGCAGTTTTTGCAGGTGCTCGCCGAGACGGCGCAACGCTACGATGACGCGACTACCGCTTCGGCGGCTGGCGACCTGTTGAGGCGGGCACGTGAGGCGTTCATGAGTGCGTTCTGGATTGCGGAACTGCATTACCTCGCCGACGTGGTAGATGACAAAGGCAGGCAGGATTGCCGTCTGCGCCCCAACCAGCTGATTGCGCTGGCAATCCCACAGCCCCCCGTTCCGCGCGAGTTGGCAAGACAGGTGGTGCGTGCTGTGGAACGTCACCTACTCACTCCGTATGGATTGCGCACGCTGGCTCCTTTTGACCCTGAGTATCGCGGGCATTATGGAGGTGATGTCACTGCTCGCGACAGTGCATATCATCAGGGTACAGTATGGACGTGGCTGCTGGGGCCCTACGCGGATGCGGTGCTCTTCACCTCCGGCAGAACGCCGGCTACCCTTTCGCACCTGCGCAGTTTGCTGAAGCCCTTCGAAAAGCACCTGCGCGATGCCGGGCTGGGCACGGTGTCCGAAATCTTCGACGGCGACCCCCCTCATCATCCCCGAGGCTGTTTCGCGCAGGCATGGAGTGTCGCGGAGCTGCTTCGAATATGGCAGATGGCGACCCTCTAGCCCAGGCGACGCAGGATACACAGCGGGGTCTGCTGACTGCCCTGTCCCAGCGGGTTATCGCGAAATAGCTCCGCTACCAACGCGCGGTTCAGCCCTCGGCTGGCGCCCAGCACCTCCACACCCAAATCGTTGGCGTCCACAATAGCGACGGGCACGCCCATTTCTTCCGCAATATTCTGAGCCACTTTGTCAGGATTCTTAGGAGCCAGCGACGCATAGCGGTTATACGGCGGCAGGGTGTAGGGTGTGGGACCGTCTATCGCCGCCACACTGCGCCCTGCAATGCGGTAGAACATCCCGCGGATACCCAGCGGCTTGGTGATGGCCGCCACCGCCGCTGCCAGCAGAATACGCCATACTCCTGCCTCGCGCAGTGCCAGCTCCATCGTTACCGGACTACCGATGCCAATGCCGTGCGGCGTTTTGGTGACGTAACGGCAGAGCCAGCGAGCCAGAGGACGAGGCTGGAGCTCGTCCACAGGAAACGCCCGCCTCTGGCATATCGCCACGACCTTCTCGCTTATCGCCAGGATGTCGCCCGGTCGAAGGTGAGGTCCGGCGTACTGCCGGACGATTGCTACGATGTCTTCCCCGCTCTGCACCACGTGTGTGCGTACCGGATAGCGTGCCCACTCCTGCCCTTCAAACAGGCGCGTGAGCTCTTTGCTGGGGTTCGGTGACCATTGCATGATTACACACCTCACGATTTACGTCTTGCATCCTGCGCGTCTTAGTATTTCCAAACACAAACGGAACTTACAGATGCGGTTTGACATCTATGTACAATGAAATGTCACCGGTGCAAAGTCCGTCTCCGGCGTGTTCCTCGTGACATTACCGGTTTGTGTCGGTCTACGATTGACACGCGCAAACGTGCTGTAAAACAGGTACTGATTATGGAATATTCCCTCTGGAGGCGGCGCGAAAAACGGAAAAGGAGCTAAAAGGAGCAAATGAGTACCATGGCTACACCGAAGCATAAAGGTTCTGACGAGCGCTCGGTTAAGCTGACAAAGCGCGAGATCGAGGTGCTGTCGCTGATTATCGAAGGTCGCTCTAGCAAGGAGGTTGCCGACCTTCTGTTTGTCAGCAAGCGCACTGTGGATTTCCATCTCGCCAACATTTACGACAAACTGCAGGTATCGAACCGTGTTCAGGCTTTCCGGCGTGCCGCCAGCCTCGGTTTGATACCCTTCGATACTCACAAAGCACCTTACGCCGAGTCCTGAGAGCTCCCTCTCGGTAGCCTTTTGGCAACGCAGTGACCGGTGCAACAAACCGGTCACTGTTGCTTTCGATACGCCCGCACCATCTCCACGAAATAGCCATGTAACCGCAAATCCTCCGTCAGCTCCGGGTGGAACGCACCGCCCAGCAGGTTTTTCTGCTGCACCAGCACAATCTTGCTGTTCAGGCTCGCCAGCACCTCGACGTTTTCACCAACGCGGGTCACGTAAGGCGCACGGATGAACACCGCCCGCACCGGCGGTTCGCCCAGCTTCGGCACGGGCAGGTCGATCTCGAAGCTGTCTACCTGCCTGCCAAAGGCGTTGCGTGCCACCGCGACGTTCAGCAAGCCCAGCCTGGGCTGCTGGGGATAGCCTTCGATATCCCGCGCCATCACGATTAAGCCGGCGCAGGTTCCGTAAACCGGCATCCCTTGCTCTGCCCGCTTGCGAATGAGCGTATCCAGCCCATACCGCTGCATCAGCTTCATGATGGTGGTGCTCTCCCCTCCCGGGATGATTAAGCCATCCACCTCTTGCAGCTGCTGTACGGTGCGCACCTCCTGCGCTCGCACGCCGCACCGTTGCAGCGTGCGCAGGTGCGCCTCAAAATCGCCCTGTAGCGCCAGTACCCCGATGGTTAAAAGCTCATGTTCCCGTTCCATCTTCACTGTTCCGCCCGCAAGAGTGGTGCCTCAATGCGCGTCTTCTCTGGGGCTGTCTCGTGCCCACCGGCCGTATCCTGAACGAACCTCTTCCGCAGTACATCCACAGGAAACATCGCTCCCTCTCGCTTATCATAAAAGTACCAGTGCTCCCAACCGTTGCAGGGCGCCCCTGTAATCAGGCGACCTATCTGGTGAATAGAACCTTCCTCTTTGCCCATTCGGATATGTCCGTTCGCCAGCACCGTTGCCTGCAGCTCTCTCTTTGCCTGAAAGAACAGCGTCTCGCCCGGCACGATGTAGCCGTTCTCCACCAGCGCCCCGAAGGGCACTCTCTTCGTCTTGTGCGACCGCGTAGATGCGGGTTGTATGGCTTCGAACAGAGCAGGCACCATCTGGTCAATACGCTCTCTGGCAACGGTGACATAACGCGGGTCGCGCTCGATGCCTATCCAGTTCCTGTGCAGCCGTTTGGCGACCGCTCCGGTGGTACCCGTGCCGAAGAACGGGTCGAGCACCACGTCACCGGGGTTCGTGCTGGACAGGATGACCCTGTACAGCAATGCTTCGGGCTTCTGGGTGGAGTGCGCTTTCTCCCCGTTGATGCGGATTCGCTCGCCTCCGGTGCAGATCGGAATGTGCCAGTCGCTGCGCATCTGCAAGTCGTCATTCAGCGCCTTCATATCGTGATAGTTGAAGGTGTACTTCGCTCCCTTTACCTTCTGCGCCCAGATTAGCGTTTCGTGCGCGTTCGCGAAGCGCACCCCTCTAAACTGGGGCATCGGGTTGGTCTTCACCCATACGATGTCGTTCAGTATCCAGAAGCCCAGGTCCATCAGAATCTTACCGATTCGGTAGATGTTGTGGTAAGTGCCGATGATCCAGAGTGTGCCCGTATCTTTCAGCACTCGACGCACCGCCAATAGCCACGCTTCGGTGAAGCGGTCATAATCGGCAAGGCTGTGGAACTTGTCCCATTCGTCGTCCACGCCGTCCACAAGGGTCATGTTGGGGCGGTAGAGCTCCTGGTGAATCTGCAGGTTATAAGGCGGGTCGGCGAAGACCATATCCACACACTTCTCCGGCAGTTCGTGCATCACCTGCACGCAGTCGCCCAGTAGTACCTGGTTGAGCGGTAGCTCCGTCATCACCTTTTTGCCGAAATACTCCTTATCCGTATGGATGATACCCCAGAAATCCCAGGTTAGCGATGGATAGGCACCGGACCGAACACAGGCACCGCCATATCCGCCTCGTCGACCAGGTTACAGTAGGGATCGATGCCGAAGCCGTACCACAGGAAGGCGTTTTGCGGACAGGCTTCGGTGAGGTGCAACAACACGTCGGTCGGCGAGGCTTTGTCCACCTCTATTTTGTAGATAATGCGATAGGGGTGGTGCTGTGCGGTGCGGATGGAGAAGCCGGAGATTCTTCCGGCAGCCGTCAGCCTGCCGTTCACCTCCGCAAAACGCACGCGAATGCGAGTGCCCTCCGGGTTATCCACGAGTGCCCCTGCCAGGCGGGGCCCCTTCTGGATATCGCTTCGCCCGAACAGCTCTCTCAACGCGATATTTGCCAGACGCCTGCCCAATCGCTTTAGCCCCTGCGTGCCGATATGGATGAGGTCATCCAGCTCAAGGTCTACCGATGCAACGACCGCCGTGTGGGGTATCTGCTCGGCGAGGCGACGCTGCGTGTCCTGCACCTGGTTCCATGCCAGTTCGCCTTCTAAGGGCATCGCTACCACGAACCGCCCGATCTGCACATAGTAGAAAGGCAGACGGGGGTTGTGTAAATCGGCGCGTACTCTTTCCACAAAGAGAGCGAACCGTTCGGCAAACAGCGGGGCATCATTCGGGTTGGCATCGCTTTCTCCCTGATACCAAAGCAATCCTTTTACTCGACCACCCACCGCTGTGACGCGCCTCAACATGGAGCCGTACAGCGAGCCTCCGCCAAGATGTGCCAGGTCGGGGCTCCATTGCGACATGGAGGTGCCTCCGTGTGCGCAGGGAACCAATCCAACCGGCACACCGGTTGCCTCCACCATCGCTTTCGCAAATGTTAAGCCTAACCCTGCTCCCTTGTTGCGGGTGCGGTGCCATTCTGCGTGTTGTTCGTCGCCGGGGATGACGCCGTTCGGATTATGCACCGGATCGATAGAGCAGCACAGCCAGTGCAACGGTTCCTGCGCCATCTCCCAGCTTTCCGCCATCGTATAGCTGTGCACCAGAGGATGCGGCGTTTCCACATCCACCAGGTCGCCTACGCCTTCCATGTTGGACTGCCCGGCAAGCACCCACAGGTCGCCCACCAGCACCTCTTTCACTTCGACAACCTCTTCTGGCTGGTGAGACAGTCGGAAGGAGAGGGTATAGGGGCCGCCCGTTTGCAGGCGGATAGAAGCCTGCCATCGCCCTCCTTCCGCAGTGCCAGCCTCAGTCCAGTCCTGATGCAGGCTGCCGGACTTCTCCACACGCACCTCCACCTCCCGGGTTGCGTCGGCACTGCACGCCCCGCTCACTTCTAAGATAGCTTCATCGTGCTCATTCCGCTGAAACACCTGATAATCGGCTGCACCGTACTCTATCCTCAACATCGTCTCCTCCCTTGCAGGTTTTGTTCTTCTCTCGTTGGTCAGAGGCGCTGCATATTGTTTCCGCAATCGCTGACTGCATCCCTGCTAGCTTGACGGAAAACCACCAACCGGGTAGTATCGTTAGAGGAGGGCTCGAACATGGTGGAAGATGATCTGCAGAGGAAGCTGCAGGTGCTGGCAGAGATAACCCGGCGGCTGCGTCTTGATGGCATCCGTCCGGTACTGGTTGGTGGCACTGCGGTGCAGCTGTATACGGCAGGGGCGTATGCGACAGCGGATATGGACATTGTGGTCTCCGACCGCCAGCGTGCAGCACAGGTGTTGCACGAGATGGGCTTTCAGGCACATGGACGACACTGGTTTCACCCAGTGTGGGAAGTCGCCATAGAAATACCCGACACTGACCTCGCCGGCGATTACTCCCGACTGCTGGAACTGGAACTGCCAGACGGCAGCATTATCTTCTGCATCGGTATTGAGGATTTGATTGTGGACAGGTTGAACGCAGCAGCTCACTGGCAATCGGTGGAGGACCGGCGGTGGGCAAAGGAGCTGTTGCGCGAGCACGCCGTGCAAATAGACTGGAGCTACCTGCGCGCGCGAGTAGAGCAGGAAGGAACCACACAGGCTTTGCAAGAGCTATGGCAAGAGGTGCAGGCGGATGCCCAGAATGCGGTGGAGTGACTTGCAGGAGCGTAGGCGCGAGCAGCTTATCGCCATGATGGAGCGCGGCACGCTGAAGCGGTTGCCTCGAACCCGTCCGCGCGACCCCGAGGAGGAGCGTGCGCTCAGCTTGCTTGTGCGCCTGCGCTGGCAGAATTGGTTAGCAAGCGGCAAGGTGCAGATTCTCGGACCGCGCCGTTGGAAGATGAATCTGTAAGCGGGCAGGTCATCCCTGTAATGTGCGCTTCAGGAAGTTCAGAGTGATTTTCCATGCCTTTTCTGCCGCTTGCTGGTTGTAGCCCCGCTGGTTGTTCGGATTGGCGAAGGCATGTCCCGCGCCCGCGAAGATATGTATCTCCACGCTTTTGTTTAGGCGTTTCATCTCGGCTTCGAACGCCCGTACGAGCTCCACGGGGATTCCTCTGTCGCTGTCACCGAAGATGCCCAGCACGTGGCACTTGATGCGCTGGAGTGCGGACTGCTCGGTGAGCAGCCGCCCGTAGTAGATGACGCAAGCGGAGAGGCGTGGCTCCTGAATAGCCATCGTTAGCGACCAGCCGCCTCCCATGCACCATCCGATGACGCCCAGCTTTTTGCCTCGTGTCTGGGGTAGGGAACGCAGGTACTCAAACCCCGCTTTGAGGTCACGCAAAGCACGGTCTTCTGGTAGAGCACGGCTCAATTCGTGCGCCTCCATCGGGTCGGTGGTGGACTTGCCGCGGTACAGGTCTACCGCCAGCGCAACATACCCCTGTGTTGCCAGTGCGTCTGCCTGTTGCTTCACCCAGTCGTTCAGTCCCCACCACTCATGAATCACCATAATGCCCGGGAAGGTTCCCCCTTGTCTGGGGGCTGCCAGGTACGCCTGCACCGTGTCGGTGCCGCTTTTGAAACGGACCATGCGTGCTTCTATGAAGTATGGCATGTGGTTCACTCCTTTCTGCTGCTAAGTTTTGCAACGTGCCTAGCACTTCCTGCGTCGGTGCATGACGTCTTGAGGCAGGAGAAGGCAGTGCGGGCACGAGAATCCTTACAAAGCTTCCATATTCGAGGAAAGGGCAGTCGGCATGGTCGCTTTCTGGCGCCGATGGATAGGGCGTAAGCGGGTTGTCCTCTCTTTGGGCGAAGACGCGGAGCTTCGCCAGCTCAGCATGCGGGATGCCCCGGCATTGTTCCATCTCACCATCCGCAACCGCGAACGCCTGCGTCGCTGGATGAGCTGGGTAGATTTCGTAAGTCATGAGGAGGACACGCGGGGCTTTATCCATGAATCGTTACGCAAGTTCCGTTCAGGGCGCAGCCTGCAGATGGGGATATGGTGGAACGGTATGCTGGTGGGTAGTATTGGGCTGTTTCGCGCTACGAGCACGGAGCCGGAGGCGGAAATCGGCTACTGGATTGACGAGGCGGCAGAAGGACAGGGGTTGGTGACCCGCGCCACACGAGAACTGGTTCGCTACGCTTTTGAGCAGTGGCGGGTGCCGGCAGTGCGCATTCGCGTGGAGCCGGAAAACATCCGCAGTCGCGCTATCCCTGAACGATTAGGCTTCCGCCTGCGCGAGGAGATAGAGGAGGACTGGGCGGACGGCAGCCAGCGCACTTTGCTGATATATGTGATGCATGTATCCGAGTTCCATAATAAGCACAAGGAAGAACATGGGTGAGATGGAAGAGGTGTCTTTCCTGAATTCGTGAATTACCTCACAGGGTTCGATCCCGCAGGGCATTTCGCTATTGAAAACATCGGCTTCGCTGGGGTACACTGAGAACACCAAGCAAGCAGGAGGTGTTGGCCATCGCGCACGCAGCACACGAACATGACGAGGGGCGCAGACGCTTCCTCAAAGCCTCGGCGCTGGGCATCGCAACGCTCGTTAGCGGTTTGCCTGCCGTCGAGAGCTTGGCAGAAACAACAGGGAACGTTTTCAGACTCAACAGGAGGACAGGAGCGATGCAGGTTGTGAAGATCGTAGCGAAGCCGCTACCGGAGAAAGTGTACAACACCGAGAGCGCAGGCATTTCACGCAAGACACACGATGAACACTACAAGCTGTATCAGGGCTATGTGAACAAAGCGAATGAGATCCGCGAGAAGCTGGCTGCGTTGGACAAGGACCCGGCAAAGGCGAACCAGACCTATTCGGACATCCGCGTGCTGAAGGTGGAGTATACCTTCGCGCTGGGCGGAGTGAAGAACCACGAACTGTACTTTGACATTCTGGGAGGCAAGGGTGGTGCGCCTACGGGACCTGTCGCCGAGGCGATTAACAAGCACTTCGGCTCGTATGAGGCGTGGGCGCAGGACCTGAAGGCGACCGGCATCGCCGCGCGCGGGTGGGTATGGCTCGCGCTAGACCATGACGATGGGAGCCTGTTCAACTATATCGGAGACGCGCAGAACACCTTCCCGATATGGAACGCGACGCCCATTCTCGCGCTGGACACTTACGAGCACGCCTACTACTATGACTTCCAGACCGCCCGCGCCAAGTACATCGACGCCTTCTTGCAGGTGATCGACTGGGATGCGGTGAACGCACGGCTGGAACAGGCGTTGAAGATGTATAACGCGGGAAGATAACCGAAAGCCGGGGGGCGACCCGCGGGTCGTCCCCTACCTGTAGATATGCACCAGTTCGTGCCAATCCTCAGTATGCCCACCCTCCGCCTGTCTCCAGCGATTGTCCGAACTGTCCGATGCCGAACCTCTGCACCTCGGGGAAAGCCTTGATGCGCAGGCGGAAGACCACCTCGCGGTCGGCACGGAAGCCAAGCGGGTTGTCGATATACCCTACGCTCAACTCCCAGCAGTGCAGGTCCCACGTCAGCAGGAGCTGCCTGCCTTCAAAGCGGTTGACGTAGCCGTTGTAG
This sequence comes from Armatimonadota bacterium, assembly GCA_049969495.1. GTDB lineage: Bacteria > Armatimonadota > HRBIN16 > HRBIN16 > HRBIN16 > HRBIN16. The sequence continues at coordinate 12,030 of JBMFOT010000011.1, read as the reverse complement.
GTGAGAACGGTCTGCACGCGCAGGGGCATTTGGAATATCTGCGTGTCCAGCCAGAGGTTCGCGCTCGCCCAGCGGCGGCGGATGGGGTCGTACACTCCGTTCAAGTTCATCGAGAAGGGGGCGGTGCGGGCACGCAGGTATGCACGGAGATAGTTCCACTGCCCCTCGTTGAGGTTCAGGGTGGATTGCACATTCAGCTGCCATGCGGGGTTCGGTTGCCACAGCACGCCAAGGTTCAACGGCTGCCAGGGGCGGCTGCCACGCTGTCGGGCAAAGAGGTCGTAGCCGGTATACGCCCGGATGGATAGCGCGCGGCTTGCGTTCCACTCCAGCCCCGCCGAGGCGAAGTTCGTCGTGCCGGTATACTCCGTGCGCAAAGGGGTAAAGCCATACGGACGCAGGTAACGGTAGTTCACGTACCAGCGGCTGTTTTGCCCGAAGCGCAGTTGCCAGTCGGAGTTACCTTGCAGGATATACTGGGCGGTTCCATCGCTGGTAAACACCTGTCGGAAGAGGGCGGAGGTGCTCAGCGAGCTTCTCTCTCCACCGGAGGTCATGGGGTTCCAGCGGGCTTCAAACAGGATGCGCTGAATCGGATTGCCCTGCGGCAGCTCGCGAAAACTGCCCAGCCCCAGCTGCATCTGCAGTCCCATCTCCTTACCGAACAGGCGGCGGTCAGTGGTAGAGAGGAGCAGCTCGGGCGTTTTTTCTATGCCGCCGAAGGTAAAGCCTCCCGTCTGCCCACCGATGGGGATAATCCGGTTGAACGCAAGGCTCCAGTCAAACTTGCTGCTGCTACCGCTGAGCGAGGCCTGCGTGGCGAGCTGTTCCTGCTCAGAGCGTATCTCCCCGCCCGATTGCGAGCGGAAGCGCGACAGGTCGGTGGAGAAAGTGAGCGAGGCGCGCGTGCCCCACCGTTGATTCCATCGGAGTGAACTGGTGGAGGAGTCGGTAGAATAGCCTGCGCTGCTCTGCTGGCTGAGACGCGAGAGAATAGACAGGTTGCCCGACGACCATGCCCGGCTCAAGCTCATCTGCCAGCTGGATGCACGGGTGTCCGAGTAGTACAGATAACTTCCCGAACGCAGGTCGCCGGTGAGCCGTGCGTTAAAGCCCAACAGTTGCTGTTCATGGCGCAGCTGCGCGGTGACGGAGCGGGTAGCGCGACTGCGGTCGTTCAGGTAGTAGAGCGAAAGGAGCCCGGCAGCTCCTTTCCAGAGATACTGCTGGTCGATACCCAATCCGATACCCTTTTTCTGCATCAGGTCGATGCGTGCCGTGCCCGCGTTGTCGCCCAGCAGATAGCCCAGCGCGGTTTTCACATAATACCCCTCTTCCACCGACTGCCCTACCTGCGGCAGGGTACCACGCGAGAGGCGTTTGTCCAGCGGTACCACCAGCGTGGGTAAGGTGAACAGTTTCCGACCCAGCGCGTTCAAGCTGACCCCTCGTGCTACCAGACGCTTATCCACTACCACGTCCACGCTGCCGGTGGAAAAATAGTAATGTGGGTGCTCCAGCAAACAGGTGGTCACCTCACCGTGTTGCATCTGTGCGTGCTGTTGCTCTCCTTGCAGCTGCTGTCCGGACAGACGCACCGCGCCACGCAGCTGATTTTTGAGAAACTGGGGCAGGAGGTCTGCGCCCGCGCCCTGCATCTGCCACAAGCGTCGGCGTACGTTCAGGCGAAGCATCTCACCGTGTGCGTCGATTCCACCGCCCTCCAAAGTGACTCTGCCCTGAAACAGGTACTCGCCCCTGTCCAGATTGCCTTCCACGCTTTCCGCCTGAATGGTGTACTCGCGCCAGTGGGCGAGGATGTCGGTCGCCAGCAGGTTGTTCTGGGCGTCCAGGAAAAGGGTGCTGAACCGCTCGACATCCAGCCGTTCCACCTTGCGCGAGATGGCTTCAGCAGGTGGTTGCGGTTGTTGGGCGAGGGCAATACCCGTGTAGAGTATCATCGTCAGGGTGAGGAAAAACCTATCCCCCCATCCCCTTTCCCTACGAGGGAAGGGGGTGCTCGGTGCGTGGCTCCCCCCTCCTACGAGGAGAGGGGGCGGGGGTGAGGTCGTCACCTGAGTTGCCATGTTGCCTCTCTTCTGCGTTCACCGGCTTTTGTACTGAGGGCAAGCAAAATAGCGAAGAACAGCGTGTAAAACGCCACGATGCTCCACCGCGAAGGGGCAGGTACCGCCATACTCGCCCATGCCGGCAGTGCCAGCAACCGAACGCTTTTGTCCACCATCCACGCGCTCACCGCTATCGGAGCGGAAAGCATGTCGGGTAGCCGGGGTAGACAGGCGGCCGCCAGCCCTGCGCAGGTAAGCACCTGCACCGGCACGGCGATAACAAGGTTGGCTATGGGCGCAATCAAGGACATTTGACCATAGTATAACGCGGTCAGCGGGGCGGACGCCAGTGTGCAGATGACACTCACGCACACCACAGCGATGGTTCCTCGCAGGGGGCGCAGCCTGTCACTTGCCGCGCCTGTGGCGATAGTGCTTGTCCATCCTGCCGAAGCCACTATCGCAGCCACCAGCGTAAACGAGAACTGAAAGCTGGGGTCACGCAGTGCGCCGGTGTCCGACAGCACAATCAGGAACCCCGCCAGCGCGAGCGAGGTAGGCAGGTCGCCCTCTCGCTGCAGGGCAGTAGCTCCCGCGATGAGCGTGCCCATGACGGCGGCGCGGAAAGAGGGGTCTCCACCCGCAGCCACTCCCGCGAACAACCAGATAACCGTAATGACCGCCAGCGCAGAAGCCCTGCGCGACAGGTTGACAAATCGGCATATCGCCCACACCGCTATCGCCAGCATCGAAACGTGCGTTCCCGATGGCGAGAGGATATGTACTGTGCCGGTACGCCGGAATCTTTCGCGAACGGCATCGTCCAGGTTCACGCGGTCGTTCAGCACAATTGCAACGGCGATGTGTCCTTCGCGCGTGGGCAGATGGAGGCGCAGGTTGCGTATCAACATCCGACGCAAGCGTGAGAAGAGAACGTTCCAGTGTGATTGGGGCAGGTGCTGGATGCGATATGGGCGCAACGTCCTGGAGATGCCTTGCCTGCGCAGGTACCGCGCAAACGATGCGTCAGGGTCTGTCGGTGTGGCGGATGGCACCCGCAACCTGCCCTCCAGGTGCAGACGTTCACCTGCAAACACGGTATCTACCAGCGTTTCCGGCACATGCACCCACAGACGCACCGGCGTGCGAATGGTGCGGTGCGCAGTCACCATGCTTTCTGTGCGCAGCACAAACCGCCATGTGCCCGCTTTTCGGGTCGGCTCTGTCATCACCACGCCGGTAGCCGCCACTACCTCATCGCGGGGCAGGGTAGACCAGAGCAGGTCATCGCGGTGGGCGTAGCGAATGCCCTGTGTTGCGCCCAACCACAGCGCCAGCACACTCAGCAAAGCGGTTGTTGCGGAAAACAGCCGATACCGCCAGAGTAGCCACCCGCCGGCGGTCAGGAGCAGACACCCCTGTATCACCGGCAGGGGAGAAAAGGTCACGCCTGCGGCAGCTCCCGCCAGGTAGCTGCCGCAGAAGGTTGCCAGCGGTCTGCCGTTGACCGCCTGAAACCGTTTGCGCCACCTCTTCTGTAACGCCGCAGATTGCATCCGTGCCCGTGCTCCGGCGTAGTGGTTTGTTATACCGCTTTCTCTGAAGGGCGCGATGTTCCTGCCGTACCGTTTGGGATAGGAGGGGGGTGGTTCCAGCGCGCGCCCGACAAATTGCCCACACAAAAGCAAAATCCCCCTCCTGCGTCAGGAGAGGGATGTGGAGGGAAGGAAGTGTGTGACTGTTAAGCCTTTTTGCGCAGGCGCAGAGCGACCGGCGCCAACCCGCTCAGCATTAGCATCCAGGTGCCCGGCTCGGGAATGACAGGTGGACGACCAAGGGTCACCACTTTGGTGAGACCACCTCGCAACTCCTGCCCCAATCCTAAAGTCTGTCGCCACTGGAACACATTGGTCATGTCGCCAGGAACGGTAGAGGGCGCGCTCCCGGATACGTTATACACAGAGCTGTCGTTCAGCAAATTCAGCAGGTTCGGGTAGTTATCAATATCGTACCCGACAAGCGCTGTCTCGCTGGCGATTACATCTACCGTAGTAGTCCCTTCGTTATAGAGGACGTGTACAGGGAGGGGGGCAAACGCTGTATCGCCACCTGGCGTGCCGTTCAGATCAAAGTCGGAGTAGGCGAAGAAATCGACCGTGATCGGTATCGGCATCTGTCCGTAGATGTGTTGGATCGACCAGCTGATGTTGACGTACGCGCTGTTTGCGCTAACGCCGGTGAGGGTGTAGTTGAGATTGAACAGCAACGCATTGGGCAGACTGCCCGCATCCTCGGTGAACACCAGGCTTACGCTATTAGCACCACCGGGCATCATAGAGACGAGGTTTGCCAAAGGTTTTTCGTAGCCGTCCAGATTGGTGCGGAACCACCACCAGTTCTGGTACATATGGTCCACACTATTCGGGTCCACGAAGTTGCCCCAACCTTGGCTAGCTACGTCTTCATAATACGTCCATCCGTTGTCGGTGAGAGTGAAGGTAGTAGCCTGCGAAGTACCAACCAGCATCCAGCCCAGCGCAGCGACGAGGGCGAGACGCCACAGGAATCTGCTTGCCATATCAGGCACCTCCTTAGAATCTGTTCTCGCCCTTAACATAATGCAAAACCTGTACCAGAGGTGCTGAGCAAAATACGGGTTGTTGGCATAGTGCGACATAAAAACAGCATTATTACTGTCAGTAAACTTGCGAGGGAACCCGTTGCAAAAAATGATAGGCAGGCGGAACTACTCTGCCCACATCCCAATAATCACGTGTGGCGGGGCAGTAGGGGAGGGTTGGGGGTGAGGTTCTGTTCTCCGTATTCTGCCAACAGCAGATATTACCACCCCGCCGCGTGACCGTCGCAGCGCGGATCGGAACCGGCAAGCAGCGCTTTACTTTCAGGATGCACGGCAATCACCTGTACCGCACCCGATTGTCCCCAATCGGGCAACAGCAGCACGCGATGCCCCTTGCGCTCCAGCTTTTGCAGGGATTCCACAGGCACTCTACGCTCGATTTTCAGCCCTTCCGGGTCGTGCTGCCAGCGGGGGGCTTCTACCGCCTCCTGGGGATTCATGCCGAAGTCTATCAGGTTGCAGATAATCTGCGTGTTGCTTTGCACCTGCACATCGCCACCCGGCGTGCCACCGACGAAAGCCAGCTCGTCGCCGCGCGTCAGCAGGTAGGCGTTGAGGGTGTGCGCGGTACGCTTGCCCGGCTCCAGCGCGTTGGGGCTGTTGGGTTCTAACGAGAAACCCGTCATGCGGTTGTTGAACAGGATGCCCGTGCCTTCCGCTACCTCCGCACAGCCGAAGGAGTGGAAAATGCTCTGGATAAAAGAAATGGCGTTGCCGTAGCGGTCCACGACGCAGAAGTAGGTAGTATCATGCTCTATCTCGCCGGCAGTGACACGATCGGCGGCGCGATTCAGGTCTATCTGCCGGCGGCGTCGCTCTGCATACTGCTTGCTCAGCAGAACGTCCATCGGCACCTTCACGAAGCGCGGGTCGCCGAGATAGGCGTGCCTGTCCGCAAAGGCGAGCTTTTTCGCCTCTACCTGCAGGTGGATGACGTCCGCACTGAGCGCGCCCATGCTGCGCAGGTCATAGCCCTCCAGCAGGTTCAGCATCTGCGCGAGGATATGCCCCTGTGACACCGGCGGCTGCGCGTGCAAGGTGTAATCGCGGTACTCCACGCGAAGCGGTTCCAGCCACTCGGCGGGCGGCTGGGCGAGGTCCTCTTCGGTAAACAGCCCTCCGTGGTGCTGGCAGTGACGCACGATGCGCTCGGCGATCTCGCCCTGGTAGAAGTCCATCGGTCCGGCAGTGGCGATACGGCTCAGCGTCCAGCCGAGATTCGGTTGGGTGACTATCTTGCCCGGGTAGGGCAGGTTGCCGTCGGGCACCAGCTCGCGCCATGTGACGGGGAACTGGCGGAGTATTTGTTCGTGTGCAGCGAAGACCTGACTGTAGCGGTAGCCTGCGGGAAACCCCTGCTGGGCATAGCGGATGGCAGGCTGAAGCAGCTCCGAAAGTTCACGGGTGGCGTATCGCTCGTGCAGTAACGCCCAGGCGGAGACCAGGCCGGGTACCGACGCGCTCTGGATACCGCGCAAGGGGATCCCGCCGGAGAAACGCTCACGCGTTGCCGCACGCGGGGCGGGACCGGAAGCATTGAGTGCATGCGTCTGACGTGTGCGGGCGTCGTACACTATCACAAAAGCGTCTCCGCCCAGGTGGCTGTTGTACGGCTCCACTACCGTCAACACCGCGCTGATTGCCAGCGCGGCATCCACGAAGTTGCCCCCCTCCTGTAGCACGTGTAGTCCCACCGCCGTTGCCAGCGGTTGAGAGGTTGCCACCGCCCCGTTTCGGGCAACCACGACGCCACGGTAGGTCATTCGTCTCGCTCCTTATCTGCGTTGCAATTCCGCCCCCAGTGCGTGCAGAGGGGCTTCCCGTTCCGCTGCCTGCTCTGCCAATTCCATCGCGGTTGGGATGATGCGTCCTTCCGAATCACCTTTTGGCTCCATTATAGCCGATTTCAGTGATGTTCGAGGTGCAGGTGCCGTAGCGCCGACAGCGCCTCCGCCGTTTGCGCCACCCCTTCGAACTCCCCTGCCAGTATCGCCGCCTTCGGAAAGAGTGCACCGCCCACGCCCACCATATCCGCGCCTGCGTGCAGGTATTCGGCGGCGTTATGTGCATTCAAGCCGCCCACCGCCATCAGCGGTATTTGCGGCAGCGGCGCCTTCACCTCTTTGAAAAACTGTGCGCCCAGCGTCACCGCCGGAAACACCTTCACGATGGGCGCGCCCCAGCGGTAGGCGGTGAAAATCTCCGTCGGGCTAAAGACACCGGGGACAGGTGGAACATTTGCCTTCAGAGCGGTCTCCACCATGCCAGCATCCAGTATCGGCGATACCACAAACTGCGCACCTGCATCTATCACCTGTTTGGCGTTTTCTGCATCCAGCACCGTGCCCGCGCCCACCAGTGCTTTACCGTCCCATCGCTGGCGTGCCTCGCGCAGAATCTCCAGCGCGTTGGGCGTGGTCATTGTCACCTCTACTACCAGCAGACCGTGCTCGATAGCCACTTCCAGCGCACGTAGCGCAAGGTCCGACTGCGGCAGGCGCAGGATGCCCACCACCCGTTGCGCGAGTAGTTGCTGTACAAGTTCTTGCATGGCAATCACCTCCCTGGTACGGTTCGCTCAAATGTGAGCAAAAGCCTGCAGGCTACGTAAGGCTGCCACTCAGGGCGGTGTTGCCCGCGTCGGTATCTGTAACGGACGCCCCACACTATCGGTGAAGCGTACCGCCAGATTCCAGAGGTTACCGTGATTGATGACTTTGACCACCAGCAGATGCCATTGATCCCCACCGCCGGCTACCGACACGCGGTCCTGATCGGGCTGGAACCCCCGAGGTACGTCTGCGACCAGTATTGGATTGCCATCCAGCCACACCGCCGCGCCGTCGTTACTGCCCACCCGCAGGCTAATAGCGGTGGGACCAGGCAGTTTTACCCAGCAGGCAGCATACGCACTCACCCAGGGGTCACTGGACAACAGGCTGCGCAGATCGAGTAAGCCGAAGGGGTGATTGACGCTCACCTGTTGCCAGCCCGCTTCCCCTGACAATGTGGAGAACCTCTGTGAAAGGTTGACCGCGTCCACCGGAATGTCCGCCTTGCTCAGCTCGCCCGGAGTGCAGCGGAAGGGGCCTACCACCTGCCACTCGGTGATGAAGCCCAGCTTGCGGGCAAACGCCGCGCCTTCCTTTTGCGCCTCGCGCCATGCCTGCTCGCGCGCCTCGGTGGTAGCGTAGCCTGCGTCTGTCAGCAGTTCCACGTACGCCTGCGACTCGCTACCGCGCTCTTGCGACTCGCGCCGTGCCAGCCACATATCGATGATGTCGTGCTGACCGCTGTTTTGCAGCTCCTGCACCATCTGTGCGAACTGTACATCTGCCTCCCGGGCGCGCATGATGTCGCCGGCGCGTCGGGCGGTTGCCGCCTGCCACTGGATGGTATAAACGCGGTGTCCGATTTGCAGCTTGCGTACCCGCTGTTTCACCGCCTTCGAACGCGCTTTGCTGAACGCCTCCTCCAGCAACTGACGTCCCTGTTCCATTGCTTCCGAGTGGGGATAGACCCACCAGTCCTCGTGGTTTTTCGCCTTCAGTGGCATACTCGCCATCAGGTTCTCGTACAGGGTGAAGTAGCGGTACACCGGCTCGGCGGATTCGGCGAACAGATGCTGGCAGAACTCGCGAATCAGCACGTCGGTATCGAGCTGCGGATTCCACGCCAGCTTCACCGCCGCGAAGATATTCAGGGGCTGCGTCCACCAGTTGTCATGTGTCTCGCTGTTCAAATGTTCAATACCCACCTTCGCATAGAAGGGGATATCCACCTTGAGCGTATGCACCAGCGGCCATTGCCCGAACCACTGCCAGTGCCCGTAGTAGTCATAGATGCCGACGTGGGGACACAGCTCACGCCAGCGCAGCACAATCTGCCGAAAGCGCTTACAGGGGGCGCAGTCGGCGGTGATGGGATGGGCGTGACAGAACTCCCAGGGCGTGTGGCATATCACCGGCATCAGATTGGGGTGGGGCTTTACCTTCTGGGGCGGGTCGGTGTGCGTGAGGTAGGCGTAAAAGCAAAGTATCTTGTCCGGGTAACGCTTCGCCACCTCTTCCGCAATCTGGTTAAAGAACACCAGCAGGCGGTCGGTGAACTGTCCTCCGGGTGCGAAGGGGTCTACACCCAGCTCTCGGTCCAGTGCACGGCAACGGTCGCACTGGCAAAACTTGCCAAAGTCATTAGGCGACAGGGAGAAAGTTTTCGCCTGCGGGTTCTTTTCAAAGTAGTCCAGCACCCTCTGGATGGCAAGGCGAATGACCTCGGGATGGGTGGTACACAGCTGCCACTTCCGTTGCCCGTCGATGAGCGCGAACCATTCGGGATGCTGCTCCGCCTCCTTCAGGGAGATAATGCCTTCCCAGTTGTGACCGTGCCAGTAGGGCTGAAAACCCGACAGCCGGTTGCGTCGCTTCCACTCCGCGCCCTGAGGTGGGTCTGCCTGATAGCCGCCGAATCCGGTGACGCTAGGGATGGCGGGCTCGCGCGTTTCATCCAGCGCAGGTACGGTTACGGTTTTCTGCCGGGGTACGTACTCGCCCAAATCGCCCGGGATGTACCAGCGCACACCCAGATGGTCTTCCAGCAAACCGTAGATGCCGTTGACCACACCCGCTTCGGTCGCCCCCTCGATGAAGAGGCGATTGCCCTCTGTGCGCAGGCGATACCCCACATCCGACAGCCCCCGCACGCCCGCACGCAGCACGATAGCGGCACGGTTCGCAGGCGGTTCCGAGACCACAGGCAGACGTGCCCCAGATATCTTCTGGATGTAAACCTGCAGGTCGTTTACCGCTGCGGAGAGGTCGCCGCGAGCTTCGTGGGGAGCAACGATCGCCGCTTGTGGATTGCCGTTGCGCACCAGGGTAATCCGCGGGGCCGCGTTCACGGGAGCCATAGCGAGCAACAAGCCGATGAAGCAACATGCGGGCATGACAAGAACCTCCGCCTGTGTTTTTTACAGTTAGAGGTTCTCATTACGCGGGGGGATTCCTGCAGAGTATTACGGTACTGCATAGTATTCGCTTGGCATCTGCCGCGGTGCGGTGAAATCACAGCCTCTCATCTGCCCGCTATCGCCGCCTGCCAGGGTTCGCGGTGCGTGGCTTCGTACGCAGCAATCTTGTCCTCGTGCTGCAGGGTCAAGCCGATGTCGTCCAGCCCTTCCAGCAGGCACTGCTTGTGGAAGGGGTCTATCTCAAACCGGCAGGAGAAACCGTCGCTGCCCATAAGCGTTTGCGCCTCCAGGTCTACGGTGAGCTGGTAACCCTCCTGTGCGGTCACGCGATGGAACAGGTCGTCCACCACCTGCGACGGCAGCTCCACCGGCAGGATACCGTTCTTGAAGCAGTTGCTTTTGAAGATGTCGGCGAAGGAGGGGGCGATAATCACCCGGAAGCCGTAGTCCAGCAGCGCCCAAGGAGCGTGCTCGCGGCTGGAGCCGCAGCCAAAATTCTCGCGGGTGAGCAGGATTTGCGCCCCTCGATAGCGCGGCTGATTCAGCACGAAATCCGGGTTGGGCGAGCCGTCCGGCAGAAACCGCCAGTCGTAGAAGAGGAACTGCCCAAAGCCGGTGCGCTCCACCCGTTTCAGGAACTGTTTGGGCACAATCTGGTCGGTGTCCACGTTGGGCTGGTCCAGCGGAGCCACCAGCGCGGTTATCTTCTTAAAAGGTTTCATCGGCGCAGTACCTCCTCAGCGATTTTGCCTTCACGATACCACTCGCGGATGTCCACAAAATGCCCGGCAACGGCAGCAGCGGCTGCCATTTGGGGGCTCACCAGGTGCGTGCGTCCACCGCGTCCTTGCCTGCCCTCGAAGTTGCGGTTGCTGGTCGAAGCGGAGCGTTCGCCGGGTTGCAGAATATCAGGATTCATGCCCAGACACATGCTGCATCCCGAATCGCGCCACTCGAAGCCTGCCTCGATGAAAATTCGGTGCAACCCCTCTTCTTCTGCCATCTTCTTCACACGCTGTGAGCCGGGAACCACCATCGCCCGCACATGCGGAGCCACCTTCTTGCCCTTGACCACCGCCGCTGCCGCACGCAGGTCGCTGAGCCGACCGTTGGTGCACGAGCCGATGAACACCCGGTCCACCCGTATCTCCTGGATGGGCGTGCCGGGCTTTAGCCCCATGTACTGCAGGGCGCGTTCTGCCGCCTTCGCCTTCGTCTCGTCGGTGAAGGAGGCGGGGTCGGGCACGCGGTCGGTCACGTCCACCACCTGCTCGGGGCTGGTGCCCCAGGTGACCTGTGGTGCAAACTCTGAAACGTTAAACTGCACCTCACGGTCGAAGCGTGCATCGGGGTCGGATGGCAGGGTTTGCCAGTAGGCAACCGCCCGCTCGAACTGCTTGCCCTGCGGGGCGAAGCGCCTGCCTTCCAGATAGGCGAAGGTGGTCTCGTCTGGGGCGATCATGCCGGCGCGTGCGCCCGCTTCGATGGACATGTTGCATATCGTCAACCGCTCCTCCATGCTCAGCGCACGAATAGCTTCGCCCATATACTCAATCACGCAGCCGGTTCCTCCGCCTGTGCCAATACGCCCGATGATGCTCAAGATGATGTCCTTGGCGGTAACGCCCAGCGGAAGCTTTCCCTCCAGCCGAATCGCCATCGTGCGAGGCTTTGTCTGCGGCAGGGTCTGGGTTGCCAGCACATGTTCCACTTCCGACGTGCCGATGCCGAATGCCAGCGCGCCAAACGCGCCGTGCGTGGAGGTGTGGCTATCCCCGCACACAATAGTTAGCCCCGGAAGGGTAATACCCAGCTGGGGACCGATGACATGCACGATACCGTTGTCTTCGCTGTCGAGGTCAAACAGCGTAATGCCGAACTCTTCGCAGTTGCGACGTAACACCTCAATCTGCCTGCGGGAGATCGGGTCGGTAATGTTCCAGCGGTTATCCGTAGGCACGTTGTGGTCCATCGTGGCGAAGGTCAGGTCGGGTCGACGCACCTTGCGCCCCGCTTCCCGCAAGCCGTCAAACGCCTGTGGCGAGGTGACCTCGTGCACCAGGTGGCGGTCGATGTATAGTAAAGTCGGTCGTCCTGGTTCCTCGTGGACGATGTGCGCGTTCCAGATTTTTTCAAACAGAGTAGGCATAGTGCAACATCCTCCTTTGGGTTTTTATTATACCACGTGCAGCGCACAGCACAGTACCCTTGCAAGTTTGCCGGTCTCCTGCGTCTTTTTCACAAAAAATTGTGGAGCCAATACGCTTCACCGTATGAGGATGTTCGAGAAATCATGTAGACACCCCGTATCCATAAACACCACAAAAAACGCTACGAAAAAACTGCCTCCC
>JBMFOT010000010.1:0-64582 GCA_049969495.1 Armatimonadota bacterium | reverse complement strand
CATCCCGCCGGTCAATGCGGGGCTGGAAGTTGGAGGCGTACTTGATGCCGTAGGGCGGGTCGATGTAAATCATCTGCACCTTGCCGGCCATCCCCTCCTTGACCAGGAGCGAGTTCATCACCAGGAGCGAGTCGCCCAGGATGAGGCGGTTGGCCCAGCCGACCTCGTGCTTGTAGAACTGCACCTCCTGGTCGGCGGGCAATGGCGTCTCACCAAATAAATCCAGTTGAGCAGGCTCCGGGCGCTGCACCGCCCGCAAGATGGCCTGGGTAGAGACGCGCTCATGGATGTGGAGCGAGACCACGTCCACCTCGAAGCTTGTATGCTCCGCCTTGCCCGCCCATTGCAATTGCGGGTCCAGATGCGGGTCGTAGGCGTACGTGCGCGTTTCCTGCTGGCGTACTTCGTAGGTGGGCGCAATACCGGCTGGCGGATTGTTGCGCCGGCGTGCCTCGGCATGGCGAAAGTGCTCTACAGGTTGCCCGGTGTTCTGCCCTTGTCTTCCGCGACGTGGCATGGTCAGTTACCTCGCCCAGTGATTGACCATATGGTATCACAACCCTTGCGAAGCGGTCAACCTTCCCCTCTACCCTGCCCCATTCCCCTGCCGATAATTCCGTATGGGAACACCTTCTGGAGGAAACACCTATGGACGAACATCGCCCCGTTCGCGTGTTGATTATCGATGATTCGGTGGTGATCCGGCAGCTATTGAAAGACATCTTCGCGCGGGACGGCGGGATTGAGGTCGTCGGCACTGCCAGCGACCCGATTGAAGGCTACGATAAAATCGTGCAGTTAAAACCCGACGTGTTGACCCTGGACGTGGAGATGCCGCGGATGGACGGCATCACTTTTCTCGAGAAGCTCATGCGCTCGAACCCGATGCCCGTGGTGATGGTTTCCACCCTCACGCGCGAGGGCAGCGAGGTCACCCTAAAGGCATTAGAGCTGGGCGCAGTGGACTTCATCGCCAAGCCCACGCAGAGCATCTTTACCGGCATGGCGGCGCTGTCGCATGAGATTACTTCGAAGGTGAAAGCGGCGGCGCGGGCGCGCGTGCGTCCTAAACAGGCACCCGTTGCCCCCTTGGAGATGCCGCAGGCGTCTATCAAACGCGCTACGGGCATGAACCGGCTCATCGCCATCGGCGCATCTACCGGCGGTCCCGAGGCGATTCGTCAGGTGTTACAGGCGTTACCTTCGGAGGTGCCACCCATCGTGGTTGTACAGCACATGCCACCTGTGTTCACCCGTTCCTTCGCGGAGAGGCTAGATAAGCTGTGCGCGGTGCACGTGAAAGAGGCGGAGGATGGCGACGTGCTGCAACCCGGACACGCCTACATCGCGCCCGGCGACTACCACCTGCAAGTAGCCCGCAACGGCTCGCAATATCGCGCCAGGGTGGTGCAGACCGAGCCCGTGAACCGCCACCGCCCCTCGGTAGACGCGCTGTTCGATTCGGTTGCGGAAGCTGGCGGTTCCGCCACGGTAGCAGTTCTGCTCACCGGCATGGGCGCGGATGGGGCAAGAGGGCTCAAAAGGCTACGCGATGCAGGGGCACATACCATCGCGCAGGACGAGGAGACCAGCGTGGTGTTCGGCATGCCGCGCGAGGCGATCCAGCTGGGAGGGGCAGAGTTCGTGCTTCCCCTGCCCCGCATCGCGCACAAGGTGGTGGAACTGCTCGCGGCGTGAGGGCTACTCTACCCGCCCGTACTCCTCCACGAGGTCGCTCACCATCCTGACGCGCCCGATAATGCCGTCAGGCGGTACCTGGTCGCACACGCACAGCATAAAGCGCGGGTCGTGCTTATACAGGCGGATGGCTTTCAGCACGATCTCCTTCAGCGTCTGCTCGCTGTACACCGGGCTGAAATAGGCGGCGGGCACCCCACCCCACAGGATGAGGTCGGGACCAGCGAGCGTGCGGAAATCCTCCAGAGGCACATCACCCACCGGCGCAGGGGTCAGCGACTGCGCACAGTCCACCCCTGTCGGTGCCACATACGGCAGCAGGTTCTTGAACGTGCCATCGATGTGCACGAAGATATATTTGCCCGCCCTGTGCAGTTGCTCTGCCCTTCTGCGGTAGTAGGGCGCGTAGTACTTCTGGAAGATGCGCGGGCTGACCACCTCGCCCGTGATGTTATCGGGGAAATACACCAGCGGCGCGGGCGCGTTGCAGATAATCTCGTACATCGGGTCTTCCGCGGCGGACATCACCTCGATGGTCTCCTCTATCTCCTCCGGTGCATCCGCAAGCGCGTAAACTGCGTTGGTGACCCCCATCCAGATGACGAACAGGTTCGCCATCGGTGTGCGGTTGGGCATGGAGGCGGCGACGCCCCAGTCCCCGAACAGGTCGATGATGCGCTGTTGCTCGGTGTAGTCGGGTGTCAGGTGCTGATGCTGGAAGATAAAGCGCAGCACCTTCAGGTCTTCAGGGGTCTTGACGGGGTACTCGCGATACGCCCAGCAGTAGGAGTTGGGTTCGAACTCCTGCACCTGCGAGATAGTTCCCACCGGCGTCACCCAGCTGGTGCGGGTACGTACCGGTCTGCCACCGGCGTCGCGCTCTTCCTCCACCAGAATCCGTACATCTTCGTACTCGGTACGCCAGGGACAGTTGAGCAGGTGTTCGTGCGCCCCGGTGTTCAGGTCTTTGTAGAGCTGCACCACACCATCGCCACAATACCTCTCCGGCAGCGTGCCCTTAATCACCTCGGCGTTATACCAGTAGGTCAAGTCGGCGTACCAAGGCATCACGTCTGGACGTTTGCCCTGAAACACCGCAAGAAGTCTCTCTTTATGCGTCATCTTTTGCCTCACGTCTCTGCAGTTTGCACCGATAGCTTCTGCATGGTAAACCGCTTTCCCTTGTAAAGCAAGGACATACCCTGTCGCATCTCGAAAAGACACCGGAGAGAAGCTGTTTTTAGGAGCACACGGATAGACACGAGTGACACGGATTCGCGCGGAGGCAATGAGAGTTGGACATCCGCAAACAACTACGCGAACGCTTTGACCGAAACGATACTGCTATTCACGGCGGCCGGGGCTACTCGGAGCTCACCAACGAGAACGGCGAGCTGGCGTGGGCGGAGGCGTACATCTTGCTGGCGTATATGGAGATGTATCGCGCCACACGCGAGCGTCACTACCTGCGCAAGCTGGTGGAACACTTCGACAGGGTGCTGGCGAACCGAGACGATGTGCGAGGCATCGCTGACACTTATGCCGGTAAGCCGCTGGCGGGCTGGGGGGCGACGAAGTACACACGGGGCAAATGGCACGTGTGGATTGTGCATACCGGCATGATTACGCTCGCGCCCGCCGAGTTCGTCAGGCTGGTGAAAAGCGACCGGTGGCTACAGGCAGAATTCGGGGCGAAAGCCCAGCAGTATTGTCAGCGCATCGAGGAGTGCATCCGCGATGCTGAACTCTACTGGCGCGAGGGACCGCGTACCGGCGAAGGATACTACCATAGCCCCCACCTCAACGACGCCCTGCCGCTCAATCAGCAGAATGTCATGGGAAGCGTGCTGGTGGAGATGTGGAGGACGACGGGAAATCGCCGTTACCGTGACCAGGTAGAACGATTGGCTCGTTTCTTCCGCAACCGCCTGCGCACAGGCGATCCTCGCCTCTACGACTGGGCGTACTGGTATCGCTTGAATGGGGACGGGCGGGGCAGTGAAGACATCTCGCACGCCTCGCTGAACGTGGATTTTGCCGTCCGGTGCATCGCAGAGGGCATTGTATTCAACCGCCGCGACGCAGAGCGGTTCGCGAACACATGGTTGTTGAAGGTCAAACGCCCCGATGGCACGTTGGCGGGCGAAGTGGGCGGAGACGAGGACGGGAGCGAGTACATGCCCCACGCGGCCGGATTGTGGTTGGGGCTATGCCGGGTGTTGCCTCGCCCACAGGCTCAGGCACTCTATCGCGATGTCTGGAGAGCGTTCGCCGATAAAGCCAGTTTGACCGCAGCGGAGATGGTCGGTGTGGCGCGCTTGCTACGCTACGCCTCGCTGGGCTAAACTCGCCGACTCGGGAGCCAATGCAGGGTTGACAAGTTGCCGGATGGTGTTGTATAATGCTTTCCGGCAACGGGGCCCCATCGTCTAGTGGACTAGGACACCTGGTTCTCAGCCAGGAGATCGGGGGTTCGAATCCCCCTGGGGCTACCATGTGCGCCCTCCGCGATGCGGAGGGCGCTTGGCTTTACACGAGAGGAACACCATGAGCCAGCCAGTGCGCGCTTCGCGCTGGTAGAAGTTGCGTACCCACGAAGGCGGGTTGAAGACGGTCTGGGTGGTCTTCCACGCGGAAAGCACTTTGCCGTAGGTGCCGGGTTCGGTGCGTAACTGCCTGCTTAGACGCGCAGCCTCTGCCTGAGCCGCTGCAGAAAGCCCACCAAACCGGTAGGCTTCTGTTGTTCCATCTCCGGGCTCCACAGCACTTGACCGCACCGACGGCAGATCAGAGGTTCGTTGTGCTGCTTCGCCAGACTCCACGCCAGCAGGTAGCCCAGATCCTCCGGATTGTGGTCGCAGGTATCGCTGGAAAGATTCTCGTATTTCATCGCTTGCCTCCTGTAACGCATCGCGCACGCCCTGTTCACTCTGCTGCTGCACGGTTCCCTCTTTCAGCACTGGCAATCGCCTGGCATCCCGGATAATGAACTCGCTACCGGTATTGTCTACGATAGAGAAGTTCACCCCAGGATCCCGCTTGTATTGACGCACAAGATGGCGGATTGTTTCGTTCGCACCGTAATGGGTACTGCCAATGGCATCCGGTGGCACGATGCGCCCCGTTTCGGATGCACGCTGCACCACACCGACCTTGTGGCTTCGCCGGGGTGAGGTCACTTGACGAGCTGTAGTATCTGCCGGAATTCGTCGGTGCCCGCCTGCACCAGCCATTCATAGATGACCGATTCGGCGCAGGTTACCACCACGTCCGCATGGCGCAGCCGACGCATGGCAATTTGCCAGTCCTCGCGCGAGCGCGAACTGACCGCATCCTCTGCTACCTGCACCTGAAAGCCCGCCGCCTGCGCATCGAGAGCGGTTTGTGTCACACAAATATGCGCTTCCACACCACAGAGAACCACCTGCGTGCGCTCGGTCGCCATCAGCGCCGCGCGGAACGGCTCGGAACCGTAGCAGCTGAAGCACATCTTGTCGATCGGTTCGCAACCTTCGGGAAGCACCTCGGCGATTTCGGGGATGACGCCCCCCATCCTCTGGGCGTATTGCAGGGTGGCGATGACCGGAACCTTCAGCACGTTCGCGGACTGAATCAACAGACGGCACTTCTCGATGACCCGTTCGCGCTCAAAGAGGTGGCGTAGGAAAGGCTCCTGCATATCCACGACCACCAGCACCGAACGGTCTGCTTGCACGATCTGTGGGTGACGCATGATTGTTCCTCCCTGTCTGTCCTCATGGCTTAGGTTTGTGGCTCGTTGACCTCATGCACAGTGGGATGGTCCCAATTGATGATTGCTACAGAGTAAGGATAAGGATTGCCCTCTCTTCTCTCTACACGAATAGCCCCCGCAGCGACCAGGTTAGCAATCAAGGCACGTCGTTCATGGTTCGCTAACAAAGGGAACTCCTCATTTAATCGGCGTAGGAAGGGGGTAAGCCAGATTTCGGAGAACATGCCGTACTCGTTAACCAGGATGTACAAACAGCGGCGTGTATCCGGGTCGTCTATGGTTGTGGGAGGCTGGAACGTACCTTTTGTACCTGGAGTAAGCAATGGAGCGGAAGAGAGCGACCGTTTACTGGAAGCGCTACTGGGTTCCTGCCTGTTTTGCTGAAGCCAGTTGCGTGTGCGACGTATCAGTTCGTAAACGACAGTATCTGGGTCGGCAACCCCGCTGTTTTTCAGGTAGTAGTAGATGTTCTCTATATCGATAAAAATGGCGGAATACCCACCTGCATGATTGAAAGTATAGTTAGTCACAATCGTAAACTCCTTATCTGATCGATCTTAGGTGTCTCTCAAAAAGCGCCATCTGCTTCTCTCTACCCCAGGCGAGCGTGCCTTCTGCCGGCCAGATTTCGTCCAGATTCGGCGTAAAGCGGTAGTAGTGTCGCCACCTGTCTATCGAGTCTGCAGGTCGCCGCACCTCCAATCGCCAGCGTATCATTGCGACGTTGCGCGGAGCGTTCTCTATCAGCACACAGTGGCGTCCGAGCTGCTCTGCCACTACTCCTGTCGTTCCGGTTCCTGCAAATGGGTCCAGCACCCGGTCGCCGGGGTTCGTGGAAGAGAGGATAATCCGCAGGAGCAGCGCTATCGGTGATTGCTGTTTGTGGAATCGTTCGCCGCTTGGTGTGCGCAACGCCTCGTCGCCTGCAAAGTAACCCGATGTTAACTCCCGAATATCGTCCCAGCAGTCGGTGACAAACACACCGCCTTCTCGCGGCTGCCGATGCTCTGGGCGCAAGGGGGCATCGATACGCAGACGATGGAACACCCGGGCCGCCTCGCCTTTGGTCGCGAAGGCAATGATTTGATACTGCTTCCCGTAGCGATTGATGTTGGGTACGGCGGAAGTGCGCTTCATCCAGATAATCAGGTTCTGGAGCGACCACCCCGTCTCGCGCAGCACGCGCAATACCTGCTCGGTGTTCTTCTCCCGCTGCATGAAATAGATGGCTGCGCCGGGCGCGGAACAGCGATAGACCAGCTGGCACACCTGTTCCATCCACTGCCAGTAGGTCTCCGGAGGCAGATTATCCTCAAAGAGGTCGTATTCCTTGCCCTGGTTGAAAGGAGGGTCCAGGAAGGTGAGGTGGAAGGGTTCCGCTCTCTCACAGAGCAGGCGAAGATGATGGATACAATCGCCTTCCAGCACCTCTACCATTTCCCTAGGCCCCCTCCATGTACAGCAGTCGCTGGCAGTTTTCGCATTGCACTACCTGTCCACTCTTGATGGCTCGCAGGGCACTGGTGCTGATTCGGGTATGGCACACCATGCAAGAGTCGCCCTCCACGCGCGAAATGCCGATGCCTCCGTGACGCTGGCGGATGGACTCATATCGCTGCAGCAGCTGGGGGTCACACTGTGATGCCAGCTTCTGCCGTTCCTGCTTAAGACGCACGCCCTCCGCTTCCAGCTTGCGCTTCTCGGCGAGATATGCTTCCACATGCTTCTGATAGGTGTGCTCGGTCTCTTCCTTCTGTTTGCGTGCCTGCTCCACTGCCTTCTCGGAATCTTCCACCGCATCCATCAGCTGCAGCACACGTTCGTCCAGACGCGAACGCTGACGTTTGAGCGCGTTCACTTCCTTTTCCAGGTTCTCCAGCTCTTTGGGGTTACGCACCGTTCCACTCCACAGCTTCTGCTCGAAGCTTTTCAGCTTCTCTTCCACCGAGCGCAATTCCAGTTCCGCATCGTGCAGGTCGGCGCTCAGACGCTTGTGCTCGGCAACGGTTTTCTCGTAGGTGACGGCTGCTGCCTCCGCCGCCTGTTTCAACACCTCACCGCTATCCAGCTTGCGCAGACGCGATGCCACATGAGCGAGCAGCACATCTATCTTTTGCAACTCGTATATCTGCCTCAGCGCATCATTCATGTGCTCGTAGCCTCCGATCAGCGTTTGCAGAACCATCTCCTTTGGGAAACATCACCTGGGCGCAGATACCCTCTTCGCTATTAAACATGTCAAATGTGCCCTGAAGTCCACTGCGTACCAGGTCATCCACAATGCGTAACCCTAACGTCATCGTTTTGCGGGGGTCAAAGCTATCGGGCAGAGGGGTGCCATCGTTTACCACGGTCAGGCAGTAGCGTTCGGGCTCCTCCCGGATGGTGACGGTGATGCGCCCGCTGTCCAGGTCACGGAAGCCATGCTCTACCGCGTTTTGTACCAGCTCGTTCAATATGAGTGCGAAGGAGGTCGCCTGTTGCAACGGCAGTAAGAAATCATCGCCGATGACGCGCGTGTCGATGTGCTTGTGCGGTGGGACTAAGCCCTGCTGGGTGTGGAACAGGATGGTCTCCGCCAGTCGCTTGATGGGAACCATATCCAGGTCCTCGCGAGACAGTAAATCATGTACGGTGGCGATAGCGAGGATACGGCTGAGGCTTTCGTTGAGCACCTCTTTCGCGCTGGCTCCTTCCGCATAGTGCATCTGCAAGCGCAGCAGGCTGGCGACCTGTTGCAGGTTGTTTTTGACGCGGTGGTGCATCTCCTGCAGGATAGCGGAGCGCAGGCTCAGCTTAGCGTGTTCTACCGCCACCGCCGCCTGGTTTGCCAGCGCCATCAGCACGTTCAGCTCCTCTTCCGTGAAATCGTGCGGGCGTTCGGTGTAACAGTTCAGCACGCCCAGTGTCTTCCCTTTGGTGCGCAGGGGAATACATGCCAGCGAACACAGCCCCTCTCTGGCGGCGATGTCGGCAAACCGATACTCCGGATGCTCTTTCACGTCTTGCACCGTGACAATGCGACCCTGTTGCGCGGCGCGTCCGGCAATGCTCTCCCCGATAGGGATGTTCGGCTTGGAGATATACTCCTGGCTCTTGCTGGAGGTGGCTTTGAGCACCAGCTCCCTGCGCTCCTCGTCGATGAGCATCACCGTGCATACCTTATAGCCCATTGCTTGCGCGGTCATGTTCACCAAAAACTGCAGGATCTCTTCCAGATAGAGATTGCCGGCAATCTGGCGGGTGATTTCGGTGAGAGTGGATACCTGCTCGGCATGTCGTTCCAGCTGCTGCAGGCGGCGCGAACGCTCGATGACGCCCGCCACCTGCGCCGCGATGTTCGAGAGGATGCGCACCTGATTGCGGCTGTATTCATGCGGGCGGTGGGTGCGTACATTGATGACGCCGATGACCTCGTTGTTATGCAACAAAGGCACAGCCAGCATGGACTCGTACTCGCCCTCGCGCATTTCGGGGAAGTATTTGAAGCGGTGGTCTTTGTACGCTTCGCGAGGCACTGCCACGTAACGCTTTTCGCGCGCCACCCAGCCGGTGATGCCCTCACCGACCTTTAGCCGGATTTTGCCCACCATCGGGCGTGCCTCTTCATCGGCGGCACGAAGCACCAGCTCGGTGCGGTTTTCGTTCAGCAGATAGATATGGCAGGACTCGGTGCCGGTGAGGCGCAGAGCCACCTCCACCAGCGCGTTCAGGGTCTCATCCACCTCGAACGCCGAACCGACCGCCGCGCCGATGCGCCGGAGCGCGTCTACCTCCGCCGCCTGTTCCTCCAGCTGCTCCTGGAGCTGCTGAATGACGCGCTGTGCCTCCAGCAGTTGACGCTCCTTCGCGTGAAGCTCCTCTACCAGCAGAGCCACGTCCTCTGCGGAGTCACCGCGCGGGTTACGACGGAACAGGCGCATGGTCTTGCGCAATCGCAGGTTCGGTCGGAAACGCATATGCACCTACACGCTGTGCGCAATGATGATGGCTTCGGCGATTTCCTTCATCGACTTGCGCGTGTTCATGCTCTGTACCTGAATACGGCGGAACGCCTCTTGCTCCTTCAAGCCGTACTGGTCCATCAGGATACCCTTGGCGCGCTCGATCAGCTTGCGCGTCTCCAGCTTGTCTTCCAGCTCGTTGACCTCCTCCTCCAGCGCGAGGAACTCCTTGTAGCGCGAGATGGCGATTTCGATGGCAGGACGCAGGTCGTTCTCGCGGAACGGCTTGACCAGATAGGCGAACACCCCCGCCTCTTTCGCACGGTTAATCAGGTCTAGGTCGCTGAAAGCGGTCAGCAACACCACCGGCGCAATCTTCTCGCCGTTCAGAACGTTGGCCGCATCGATGCCGTCCATGCCGGGCATCTTGATGTCCAGAATCGCCACGTCGGGCTTCAGGGTGCGCGCCGCTTCTACTGCCGAGACGCCATCACCCGCCTCGGCGACGACCTCGTACCCCAGCGATTCGAGCATGTTCTTCAGGTCCAGACGGATAATGGGTTCATCGTCGGCAATCAGAACGCGAAGTGTGCCGTTGCCCATGCGTATACTCCCCCCTCGTGCTTCGTGACGTTGCCATATTTACCTTAATTATATGCTTTACAGAGGGGTAGATGCAACTGCGGGAGCGTTCCGCGGCTCCCCCAGCGATGGGCTAAGTGTCCTATACGGGAGCAGGTGCAACGGTTTGCCGTCGCAACCGGCTGACCTCTTCCGCAATCACCTCCGCCGCGAAGTCTATCTCCTCCGGTGTATTTGCCCTGCCCAAACTGAGGCGGATGGTGCTCATCGCCTGCTCTTCACTCATCCCCAGAGCCAGCAGCACATGCGAGGGTTCGATGGAGCCTGCGCTACACGCCGCCCCCGCCGAAGCGGCGACGCCGCGCCGATCCAGCGCAATCAAGAGGCTCTCCGCCGAGACGCCCTCGAAGGTCACGCTGAGGATACCGGGATGGCACTGTTGAGGGTGTCCGTTCACCTGCAGCTCCGATACCCTCTCTTGCAAGCGCATCCTCAGCCGCTCACGTAGCTGCCATATCCGCTCGCTGGCGCACAGATAACGGCTCCGGCTCAGTTCCACCGCCTTCGCGAAACCGGCGATGGCAGGCACGTTCTCTGTGCCCGCACGCATCTCACGCTCCTGCGCCCCACCTACCAGCAACGGCGCAATCTTCACCCCGCCGCGCAGGTACAGCGCACCCACTCCCTTCGGTCCATACAGCTTGTGCGCCGACACCGAGAGCATATCCACGCCCAGGTCTTCTACCCTCACGTCCAGCAGTCCGAACGTCTGCACCGCATCACAGTGGAACCACACGCCTCGCTCCCGGCACAGCAGGGCAATCTCGCGCACAGGTTGCACCGTGCCGATTTCGTTGTTGGCGTGCATCACGCTGACCAGCCAGGTGTCTTCACGGAGCGCGCGTCGTACATCGTCGGGGGCCACCATACCGTAGCGGTCTACGGGCAGGTACGTGACATCCCACCCCTCCTGCTGAAGGCGTTGGCAGGCATGGAGCACCGCATGATGCTCTATGGCGGTAGTCACGACGTGCCTTTTGTGCGGGGGAGCCACCCGCGCCGCGCCGAATACCGCCATGTTGTCCGACTCGGTGCCGCTGCAGGTGAAGAATATCTCCGCATCGAGGCAGCCCAGCGCGTGCGCGATGGTCACCCGCGCCTCATCCAGCAGGTCACGAGCCTTCCTGCCGAACAGGTGCAGGCTGGACGGATTGCCCCAGCACTCCTCCATCGCCTGCGCCACCGCCTCGCGCACTTCGGGGGCGATGGGCGTGGTTGCTGCGTGGTCCAGGTAAACGCTACGCATCTTCTTCACCAGAGCGATTATACCCGTACAGCAGGAAATCGCTCCTGTTATCCCGAAGCGGATACTGTACGGCGTTGAGGAGGAGAAAGCAGATGGAAATCGGCGTCATCAACAGCTTGAGGAACGGTGGCAGATGCTTTGACCATGTGGCTCAGTTCGGATTGAAGGTGTGCCAGCTCGCCTGCTGGGACCTGTCACTTGCCACGCGCGAGGTGGCGCAGACGGTGGTGGACGAATCCGCAAAGACGGGCGTGCGGGTGTGCGCGGTCTGGGCAGGCTGGAGCGGACCTGCTGAATGGAACTTCACGCGCGGACCGGTGACGCTGGGGCTGGTGCCGCCCGAATATCGTGCGCAGCGGGTGGAGGAGCTCAAGCGATGGGCGGACTTCGCCTCGTGGATCGGCGCACCGGCGATTATCACCCACTGCGGTTTCATTCCTGAAAACATGACCGACCCTGAATACCCACCGGTGGTAGATGCCATTCGCGAGGTAGCACAATACTGCCAGCAACTGGGCATCGGCTTCTGGTTTGAAACCGGTCAGGAGACCCCTGTGGTACTGCTGCGCACCATCCAACGGGTGGGCACGGACAATCTGGGCGTCAACCTGGACCCGGCGAACTTGATTCTGTACGGCAAGGGCAACCCGATCGATGCGCTGGACGTTATCGGCAAGTGGGTGCGCAATGTGCATGTGAAGGACGGACTGTACCCCACCGACGGTGACCATCTGGGACACGAAGTGCCGGTAGGACAGGGCAAAGTGCGCTTCCCGGAGTTTCTGAAGCGACTAAAAGAGATAGGCTTCGACGGTGAGCTCATCATCGAGCGCGAAATCAGCGGCGAGCAACAGATTCGCGACATCCGTCAGGCGGTTCAGGATTTGCAGAGGTGGTTGAGTGAGATTTAGCAGGGAGGACTTGTATACCATGGAAGACCTTGTACTCTTAGCCATAGATACTGCCAAACAGAAGGGAGCCAGTTACGCGGACGCGCGTATCGTGCGCTACCGGCGGCAACATATCGCCTGTGAAGACCAGCGCGTGAGCCAGCTGGTGGACAGCGAAGACTGGGGCATCGGTGTGCGTGTCATCGCCGACGGCGCATGGGGCTTTGCGGGCAGTTCGGTGCTGACCCCCGAAGAGGTTCAGCGCGTGGCAACGGAGGCGGTGGCTATTGCCAGAGCCAGCGCGTCTGCCCGAAACAGACCCGTGCAGCTGGCACCCGAGCCGGTGCACCAGATGAGCTTCCGCTCGGCGTGTGAGATAGACCCCTTCAGCGTGCCGGTAGACACGAAGGTGGGGCTGTTGCTACAGATCAATCAGGCTCTGCTGAAACACGCGGGCATCAAGAAGGCGAACAGTTACATGCTGTTCAAGCGCGAGGAGCGCATCTTCGCGAACACGGAAGGCTCCCTGATGGACAGCCTTATCTATACTACCGCCACCGGTTACACCGCTACCGCCGTCGGTGAGGGCGATGCACGCAGCCGCACCTACGCCCCACCACCGATGACGAAGGGCTACGAGAACATCCACGTCGAAGACCTGCTCAACCACACCGAGCGGGTGGCACAACAGGCACTGGAGCATCTGAAAGCCCCAGAGGTGGACGATATGGTCACCGACCTGGTGCTGGACCCGCTGAACCTCGCGCTGACGATGCACGAGTCGGTGGGGCATCCGACGGAGCTAGACCGCGCGCTGGGCTATGAGGAGTCGTTGGCGGGACGCAGTTTCGCCACGCCCGACAAGCTGCACAAGCTGCAGTACGGCTCGCCCATCGTGAACTTTGTGGCGGATAACACCTTTCCCGGCGGTTTAGCCACGCAGGGCTTCGACGACGATGGGGTGGAATGCCAGCGGTGGTATATCGTCCAAGATGGTATCTTCTGTGGCTACAGCACCAGCCGAGAGGTGGCGGCGGAAATCGGGATGCCGCGTAGCACCGGCTCCACCCGCGCGGACAGCTGGGGCAGTATCCCCATCGTGCGCCAGCCGAACCTCAGCCTGATGCCGGGCAAAGAGCCGCTCAGCCCCGAAGAGCTGATTGCAGATACCAAAGACGGCATCTACATCGAGGGCATGGGCAGCTTCTCCATCGACCAGATGCGCCAGAACTTCCAGTTCGGCGGGGACGCTTTCTGGCGCATCAAGAACGGCAAACGGGTGCACATGTTGAAAAACGTCACCTACCACAGCATCACGGAGCGGTTCTGGAACTCGTGCGACGCCATCTGCGACGAGCGGTTCTGGGTGCCCAATGGGGTGCTAAACTGTGGCAAGGGCGACCCGATGCAGATTGCACAGATGACGCACGGCGCAGCGACCGCCCGTTTCCGGCAGGTGCAGGTGCGCAGGGCGAGATAGACGGTGTACGCCGCTTACTCGTCGCCGAGCTCTCCGAAGGAACGCACCAGGATACCAAAGTCGAACAGCGTGACCTCCTCATCCCCGTCCAGGTCGGCGTCGGGGTTCCAGTTGCCATCACCGGGCACCGAGCCGAACGCCGCCACCAGCGCGCCAAAGTCGAACAGCGTCACCTCGTTGTCGCCATCGATATCGCCGTTGGTCAGGGAAAAGTCCACCATTGTGCCGGACGTCAGCATGACGCTGGGTACCGTCTGGCGCAGCCAGTGCGACGCTTTGGCGGACAGGTCGTAGGTGCCTCGCAGCAGAGTCTGGAAGGAATACCTGCCCTCGCTATCTAGATTCACCAGATGCGTTTCCAGTGCGTCGGTGGAACCGGGCTCGCGCACCTCGATGGTGACAGGCACCACCGTTTTGTCGCCATTGTAGTCGCGCAGTTCCACCGTTCCGGCGATGGTGAGGGTAGACCGCCCTTCGATAGTGAAGGCGAGGTCCTGTTCGGTGAGCCAGCCGCCGCCGACCGGATTGCCCCCGAAGCCCCAGCCGCCGCCGGGATTGTGCAAATAGAAAGGCTCGCCGAGCGTGGGGCTGGTGCGCAACCAGAACCACTGCCCGCCGGGGTCAAAGGGACGTCGCACCCACGCGCTCAGGTAGTAGGTTCCCGGCGGCAAGTAGAAGCCGTTCAGCTCAAACTCCAGGTTCGCCCGGCGACGCAGAGGAGCCTCGCCCGGCTCCAGCACCACCTCCGTGCCGATAGAGACCACATCCAGCACGTCCACACGAGGCGCGGACGAGATGGACAGATAAACACCGAGGTTGTATGAGGGCGTGCCCTGTTCGCTGCCGTACACTGTCACGCGCTCCACCCACCAACCGGGTTCGGGCACGGTGAAGTTATCAAACAGCCATACCGAGTAGATGCGGTTGTCGGTGTCGGTAAAGTCCTGGGCAGGGCTTCCGCGGCTGACGCCATCCCAGGGCTGGTCCCACAGCACGTCGGCGCGCAGAGCCGATACACCCAGCACCAGCACGCCGAGTAAAGCGAACACGAACCGTTTCATCCTTCCTCCCTCCTTATCCGATGGCTAGCCATCACGGCTTAATCGAATCGAAGTATCTCTTCACCGGTTGTCGGTACTCCGGCGGCACGGTTTCGCGCTGTAACGCACTTTCCGCTGCCCGCCGGTACCGCAGATATACCTCCATGTCGGGGGTACCGCTGGACACGGCATCCGGTGCACCGCGCGTGACGAAGGCGGGCGTTTCGCCCGGTCCACCGGCAACGCCGGGCACATGGGTGAACTTGCCGCCCTTCACGTTCAACCGCGCTGTGTCTTTATCTTGTTGGGCGCGGTACTCCAGCTTCTCTATCTTGGGACCGGTTGCAGGCATCCCGGGTCCTCCGCCGAATCGCTTCTCATAGGAGCTCTGGGCTATCGGAAGTCCTCCCAAATCCGACTTCAGCATCGCAAGCAATGCTGCCATCTCCGCCCACTGGCGCGCATCCAGCGCGCACGCACCTGCGGACAGTCAAGTACCTCCCGCCTTCTTGATCCACTTGATGGCTTTCTGCAGGTCGCCGACCTGCATATTTTTCAGCGCTTCCTGCAGCTCCTTAGCGGCGGCATCCAGTTTCGTATCCTTTAACGCCTTCGCCAGCTCGCGCAGCAGCTCTTGCAGCTTTTTGCGCTCTTCGGGGGAAAGGTTGTTCCACTGCTGGGCGATTCGCTGCAGCAGTTCACCCAGCTTCTGCGCGTCCTGCTGCGACAGCGCCAGAGCCATCTGTGTCGCCATTTCGCTGGCAAAGGGGGTAGCGGAAGCGGCTTTGTTCAGCGCGGCGTTGCGCACCGGGGCTGGGGTGTTTTGCCCGCCTTTCTGGTTCAACGCGGCGTTCTGCAGGCGTGCGTTCATTTCGCGCTCCAGCTTCGCCTGCTGGAGCTGTTGCTGCACCGTGCGTGAGTTCAGGAACTCATCGCGGGCGCGTTGCAGAGGTTTCCCCGAGTTCGCCTCCGCCAGCCTGCGCTGTTGTTCCTCCGCCTCGCGCTGCAGGCGTGACATCTTCACCATCGCCTCGCGCTTGCTCAAGCGGGCGCGTTTCATCTGCTTCGCCAGCGCCTCCAGCTGTGCAGCCAGCCGACGCATCTTCTCCCTGTCCTGTCCGGTCGCCTGCTTACGCCACTCTTTCGCCAGCTGCTCCGCCCGCTCGCCCGTAGAGCGCATCGCTTGTTTCTCCTGGCGGGTTTGGGACGACTGGAACCACGCGATATCCGGGGCAAACCAGAGGAAGACGGCGAGTGCGGTCAGCGCCATCGCGCCCCAGAAGGAGCGAGGCAACGGCACGCGGGCAACCTTGCGCAGGTTAATGCTCTGCGCGTGAGCCTCTGCGTCCTGCAACTGCAGGTGCTCCATCTCTTCGCGAGCCCCGCGTTGCGACAACCATTGTGCGGTGCTCAGACGTTCCCGGGTATGCGCTTGTCTATCCAGCCATAAGGCGACCTGTTGCTCGCGCACCCGTCGTGTCGCGCCGTATACCAGCCCAGCCAGCGCTGCCACCGCGACGACGCCAACGGGATAGACGTAGGGAACATCCCGGCGCGTCGCCCACGCCAGCGCAAGCAGCAGGCTGGCAGCCCCCGCACCCAGAAGCCAGCCCAGACACAGCCCGCGCAGGATGTACCCCATACGTGCCCGCTTCATGGTGCGGGAAATGACCGTTTGCAGCGTGGCAGTCGCCTCTGTCAACCCTATCGCCCCCTTGTGCATCTTTGCTTCAGTTTACACCCTGCAAGGGGACGATTGCAAGTAGGGGCAGACCCCCGTGTCTGCCCCGACTACAAGGGAACGATTGCAATGCAAGGGCAGACCCCCGTGTCTGCCCCGACTACAAGGGAACGATTGCAAGAGGGTCGGGGCAGACCCCCGTGTCTGCCCCGACGGATTGCCGCATCTACAGTTCGCGCGGGGCGCCAGCACCGCTGCGGCGCATGCCGGGCCCCATACCGGGTCCACGCGGGAACTGGAACGGCTTGCCCTGCATTTTCTTCCACTGCTCCTGCTGCTGCTCGGTAAGCACCGCAAGCAGTTCCTTATCCATCTGCTGGCGCAGCTGCTGCATCTGCTGCATGAGTGCCTGTCGGTCTACGCCCGGTCCGCGCCCCTGCTGCCACAACTGCATCTGCTTCTGGCGATATTGCGTTGTGATGTCGCCTATCTTCTTGCGCTGTTCTTCGCTCAGGTTCAACTCCTTCGCGACGTCGGCACGCATCAGCGCTAATGCGCCCTCTGCCTGCAGCTGCAGCTCGCGCAGGCGGCTCTTCTGGGCGGGCTGCAGGATTTTGCCGATACCCTCATCCCACTTCTGCATCACCTGCTGCATCATCTGCTGTCGCTGTTCGGGAGTGGCATCGCGCATCTGCTGCATGAGTGCCTGCATCTGCTCGCGTTGCTGCATCATCATTTGCTGAATCTGCTGCATTTGTTGCTCGGTAATGCCCAACTCCTTCTGCACCTCCGGCATCATCAGCAGCCCGAAGCCAGCGCCCATGCCGAAACCGGGGAACATACCGGGACCCATGCCGCGCCGCCCACCAGGGCCGCCCGGACCCGGTTGTGCCAGCGCGGTGTTTACCAGCGCCAACACAGCGAACAGGACCATCAGTTTTTTCATGTTCATTCACCTCCTGTTCTTAATGACGCACAACTCCGGTAAAGGTTTTAACC
Source organism: Armatimonadota bacterium (assembly GCA_049969495.1). Classification (GTDB taxonomy): domain Bacteria; phylum Armatimonadota; class HRBIN16; order HRBIN16; family HRBIN16; genus HRBIN16. The sequence continues at coordinate 47,208 of JBMFOT010000010.1, read as the reverse complement.
TCCACAGTGCTGAAACATTCTCTGGTACAATAACGCTGGTATTTTGCTGTTGGAGGTGAACGCGGTGAGTGTCGTGGAAGGACAACCTGCCCCTGAGTTCGCGCTTCCGGCAACCGACGGCAGCACGGTGCGCCTGTCGGAACTGCGCGGCAAAAAGGTGGTTCTTTACTTCTATCCGAAGGATGACACGCCCGGTTGCACGAAGGAAGCCTGTTCGTTCCGTGACAATCTGGGAGTATTGCAGGACATGGGCGTGGTGGTGCTGGGCGTCAGCCCCGATAGCGTCGCTTCGCATCAGCGGTTCGCGCAAAAGTACGGGCTGACCTTCCCCCTGCTGGCGGATGAAGGGGCGCAGGTCGCCACGCTGTACGGCGTGTGGAAGGAGAAGAAGCAATACGGCAGGACGTACATGGGCATCGAGCGCACTACGTTCCTGATCGATGAAGAAGGCGTCGTGCGCCGGATTTTCCCGAAAGTCAAAGTGGATGGTCACGTCGAAGAAGTGCTGGAGGCGATCCGTTCTCTGGAGGCGTCACGATGAGGCACAACAGGGTCACAACGACTCTCCTGCTGACGGCATGTCTGGTGCTGGCTGCACAGGCGCAAGCGCCAAAGGTTCCCGAAGTGGTGCAGAAGGCGAACGAGGTGCTCACCGCGCTGGCGGATATCGACATGTTGCTGGTGTTGACCCCGCTCAAGCTAAGCAAGGAGCAAATAGGCAAAATTAAGCCACTGCTGGAACAGGCGCAAGCCGACCTGATGCGTATGGAGGAGCGCAATGCGCAGGCTCTGCTGCTGATGCGCGAGGAGATACTGGCAGCACGCAACGAGGCGCTAAAGGGCAAGTCCCCTTCTGACGAACTGCGCAAGAAGCTGCGGGAAGCAGACAACGCCGCCGTGCAACTGCGCATCAAGACGGTGGACCAGGTGGTGCGCAGCCTCTGGGCAAAGCTGGATGGCATCCTGTCAGACACGCAGAAGCAAAGCATGTATAACTGGTCGCGAGAGCAGATGCGCGCTGCATGCCGCCCGGACGTAGACAAAGTGAGCAAACAGGAACTGGGGCAATTTTTCACACAGGAGGTGTTGCTCGCTCCCCGCACATTGCCGCTGCTGGAGGAGCTGCAAAAAGCCGCTGAATGAACCACTTTGCTGCTGCTCCATCGGCTGTACGGCGGAATATCATCGCTATCATCGGCGATGTGGCGTTCTTCATGGTGGGGTTTTCCTGTTTTGACCCCACTACCGTCATGCCGCAGTTCCTGCGCGAGCTGGGAGCTTCGCCCAAACTGATAGGGCTGATTAGCGGATTGCGACTGCTGGTGCTGTTCATGCCACAGCCGTACGTCGCCCACCGCGTGCACGGCAAAAGGCGAGTGAAGCCGTTCCTGGTCACCGCCTGCCTTATCGGCAGGCTGCCTATGTTCCTGCTATTTCTGCTGGTATGGTTCTACGGGAAAAACTATGCGCTGGCTTTGTGGGCGTTCGTCTTCTTCAGCCTGCTGTTCATCTTCACCGACGGGTTCAGCATCGTGCCGTGGACGGAGATTATCGGCAAGTCGGTGCCGGAGACGATACGTGGACGGTTCTTCGGGGCGATGCAGACCGTTTCCTCGCTGGCTGCACTGGTTGCGCCGGTGCTGGTCAGCAGGGTGTTGAGCCTGCGCTCGCTAGAGTTTCCCCGCAACTACGCCCTGCTCCTCTTGCTGATGGCGACAGGGTTGCTTCTCTCGCTGCTCATGCTGTTGTTGATACACGAACCGGACACCCCTCCGCAGGAGGACCCGGATCGCACCTTCTGGGAGCACCTTCGCCGCATTCCTGCCCTCTGGCGCGACGACCCCGCTTTGCGCTGGGTGCTCACGACGCAGTTTCTGCTGGCGGGTGGAGGTGTCGCATCTAGTTTCTACGTGCTGTATGCCCGAGAGCGGTTTGGCTTGCCCGAATCGTACGTGGCGGTTTACCTCACCGCGCAAACGGCGGGCGCGGTGGTCACTGGGCCGCTTTGGGGATGGATGGCGGATCGATTCGGCGCGATACGGGCTCTGCAAGTTGTGGTGTCGCTTGCGCTGGTGCCTCCTCTGGCAGCGCTAGTGATGCCGGTAGCGTGGGGGTTTGTTTTGGTCTTCGGCTGTCTGGGCGCACTGGGGTGGAGCCTGTGGAACGCATTCACCAACGCCATTCTCTCTATCGCGCCGCCTGCCGAGCGCCCCACGTACATCGCCCTGCAGAACTTCATGAACCTGCCCGCCGCCACAGCACCCTTCATCGGCGGGCTGATAGTGAGCTGGGCTGGTTATCCGGCAGCGTTTGTGACCACCGCTGTCATGGTGGCTCTAGGTGCATGGAGCGCGCGCCGGATACCGCAAAAGAGAGATTGACAGCCGGTGTCACCGTATTGTATGATACCCCTCAGAGCTATCATTCCGCACAGAGGTTCGCAGCGCAGGTGAACCCGGTTCGCAAGAAAGTATCATTCTGGAGTCGCTGGCTCATTCTCGGAGGGATGCTGTTTCTCAGCGGATGGGCAACAACAGGTGCTGCGTGGGCGGAGCCCGGCCTGGTCGTTATTTCCGCGCAGAAGCTGTCGCGCCTACCCGTCATCGACGGCGTCCTGTCAGCCGGGGAATGGGAGGAAGCAACTTGCATCACCCCCTTCTGGTATCTGAAGGAACAGCGCGAAGCGGACCTCCCCACCACCGCCTTCCTTGCCTACACCTCCGAAGGGATTTACGCTGCCTTTGACTGCCAGGACCCGCAGCCGGAGAAGATTCAGGCACAGGAGGTGCATCGCAACGCCGACCTGTCGAAGGACGACTATGTGGAGCTGCTGGTGGAACCGACGGGGCAGGATATTGACCCTTACCTGTTCCGCGTCAATGCGCTGGGCACGCAGTTCGACCACATCCCTGGAGGCAGTGTGAGCAACGTGCGCTGGCGTGGCGACTGGAAGGCAGCAGCCGTTCGCCACGAGCGGGGCTGGAGCGCGGAGGTGTTTATCCCCTTCCGGATGTTGCGCATCCCACGTGGTCAGCAAGAGTTTGGCATCATCCTTTCCCGTTATGTACCACGCCTGAGCATCACCTATTACTATCCCAACATGGGCGTGACGTACGATGTGCTCAGGCGGGCTCGGTGGCGGGGAATACAGGCGCCCGAAGTGCTGCCTCCGCTCGTGATCTTGCCTTACATGCAGCTGGACAGTACCTCGGGAAGCACCAAGTGGCGCAGTGGGCTGGATGTAAAGTTGACCTCGCCAGGAGGGCTGACCACCCTGTGGACGCTCAACCCTGATTTTAAGAACATCGCGCGCGAGGTGGACAGCGTTTCTTTTAGCTACGTGCCGCGTATTGTGCGCGAGACACGACCCTTCTTCGTGGAGGGAGACGCCTTCTTCCCCGACACTACCCTCTTCTACAGCGGAAACCTGCAGATGGTGGACGCCGCGCTGAAATCCTTCGGTGCGCTGGGCAAGTGGAGCTATGGTGCGCTCGCCACCACAGGCGGCGAACAGCGAGCGGTTGTCGGACGGATAGGCTACCAGATTACCGACCGCTCGCGCACGGAGGTGCAGTTCGTGCGGGATGACCGCCCAGGTGTGCACTCTACCGCTATCGGCGCGGGCACGGTGGCGATTCCCGCCTTTCGAGATGGCTATGCAGCCATCAGCGCACTCTACTTCCGCACCTCGGGGCACAACATGCCCGTCGGCGAGAAGATGGCTCTTAGCTTCTGGCGCTATCGGGGAGATGGGCGTATCAGCTTCGGTGGGTGGATACACCAGATTTCACGTGCCTTTAACCCCACGCTGGGCTATGCACCGGAAGTAGGCATTCGAGGTTACGATGCGTCTGCTCTCTACGAAAACCACTGGCAGAATCGCCCACTCCAGGAGCTGAGCGCCAGCATATCTGTTCTTCAACGATGGAAACTGGACGGAGGCGTATTTGACGAAGCCGTTGGCGTATGGGGTTACGCCGTGCTACGCAGCGACGTCGCTCTCTCGGTATTTGGGCAGCTGTATCACCGCCCGCCCTACCGCGACCGCATTCTGCAAGCCAGCATGTCATGGAACTACCGCAAGCTGTACAACTCCGGTGAGGTGATGGTGTCCTTCGGCAAGGAAGCGGGCGGGGACAGCCTCTTCTGGCGGTTTTCGCAGAGCATCCCCTTCACCAGCCGACTGCGCCTGAAGGTGGAGTACGAGCAGAGCCAGATTCTCTATCATGATCCTGCTACCCCTGATCGTAACTTGCACCAGTTCATCGCCACTTTGAACTATGATATCGACGCCGAACGCAGCATCGGCGGACGCTACATCGGCAGAGGCGGTCGGTTCGGTGGCTTCGAGCAGATGAACACGTTCTACCTCACCTACCGCCAGCAAGTGCGCCGCGGTACCGACATCTTCCTCATTTTCGGTGACCCCAACGCCTCCAGCACGCAAACCCGCTTTGCGGTGAAGGTGATGACGCCGTGGTAGGTGCCTCCGGCACTCTGTATGTGGTCGCCACGCCTATCGGCAACCTAGAGGATATTACCCTGCGTGCCCTGCGTATCCTGCGCGAGGTAAACCTGGTCGCCGCCGAGGATACCCGCGTCACGCGCAAACTAATGAGCCACTACGATATCCACACCCCACTCACCAGCCTGCACGAGCACTCGCCTCCTGCCAAAATCGAGCAACTGCTGCAACGCCTGCGCGCCGGTGAAAGTATCGCGCTGGTCACCGATGCAGGCACGCCCACGCTCAGCGACCCGGGCAGTGTATTGATTCGTCGCGCACGTGAGGAAGGGGTACCGGTGGCATGTGTGCCCGGTGCATCGGCGGTAACGGCGGCAGTGAGCCTCGCAGGTCTGCCCGAAGGACGGTTCGTGTTCGACGGTTTCCCCCCACGTAAGGCGAAGGAACGGCGCGCTTATCTACGCTCCCTGGCGGATGAGCACAGGGCAGTGGTATGGTTCGAGGCACCCCATCGGCTGTGCGACCTGCTGAAGGATGCGCTGGAAGTGCTGGGCAACCGTGAGCTGTTCATCGCCCGCGAGCTGACCAAGCAGTTTGAGGAGGCGCGCTCAGCAACGGTCATCGAATGGCTGACACACTTCGAGCAAAACCCACCTCGTGGCGAGTTCACGCTGATTCTACTTCCCCAACAAAAGGAACCTGCGTCCTCCACAGAAGACCCTTTGCAGATGGTAGCAGAGCTGATAGCGCAAGGCATGACCGAGAAGGAGGCACTGAAGGAAGCGGCAAAGCGCAGTGGCATATCCAGAAGGGATCTGTATACCCTCTGGGTGGCGCGCAAGAGGGGCTAATCTCTTCCTCTCGGTTGTTCCCGGCAGGAGAACCTCCTGATGGGAGTAAATTACTACTGCAGGGTGTGGCAGGTGCGCAGACATCACACACAGAACGCCTGTGCCACTGTGGAAACCCACACGCATACTGAGCACGAGGAGGATAAATCGGGTGAAAATCCACGAATATCAGGCGAAAGAGGTGCTGGCGCGCTACGGTGTGGCGGTGCCGCGCGGGCGTGTGGCTTCTACTCCCGAGGAAGCGCGGGCGATCGCGCAAGAGCTGGGCGGGCGCGTGGTCGTCAAGGCGCAAGTGCACGCGGGGGGACGAGGCAAAGCGGGCGGCATCCGTTTGGCAGACACGCCGGAGCAGGCGGAGCAACATGCCCGCGCCCTCATTGGCTCACGCCTGGTTACTCCCCAGGCGCCTCAGGGCGTGCCGGTGCACAAAGTGCTGGTGGAGGAAGCCATCTCTATCGCGCAGGAGTACTATCTGGGCATCACCTTAGACCGCGCCAGGCAACGGGATGTGGTGATGGTGAGCGCGATGGGCGGGATCGACATCGAGCAGGTCGCGGAAGAGCACCCCGACGCTATTGTGAAGGTGTGGGTGGAACCCTGGCAGGGGCTGATGCCCTATCAGGCGCGACAGGCGCTGTACGATGCGTGCATCGCGCGAGAGGCTGTCTCCACCGCCACGAGGTTCCTGCTTGCTCTGTATAAAGCGTACGTGGGCAGTGATGCCTCGCTGGCGGAGATTAACCCCTTTGTGCTGACCACTGACGGACAGTGCCTCGCCGCCGACGCGAAACTGAACATCGACGACAACGCCCTCTTCCGGCATCCCGAGTTTGGCGAGTACAAAGAGGAAAGCGAGGAAGACCCCATTGAAGCCGAAGCGCACCGACGAGGCATCCAGTACGTGCGGCTGGGCGGAGACATCGGCATTATCGGCAACGGCGCGGGACTGGTGATGAGCACCTTAGATGAGGTGAGCCGTGCCGGAGGCAAGCCCGCCAACTTTTTGGACATCGGCGGCGGCGCGAAGGCGGACCTTGTGCGCAACGCGCTGGAGATTGTGTTGATGGACCCCAACGTGAAGGGCGTGCTGTTCAACGTGTTCGGCGGGATCACGCGCGGCGACGAAGTGGCGAAGGGCATTCTGGAGGGCATCCGCAGCCTGCAGGTGAAAGTGCCAATCGTTATCCGACTGGCAGGCACACGTGCTGAAGAGGGGCTGGCGCTGTTGCAGGGTACAGGGCTGATACCGGCGGTGACGATGCAGGAGGCGGCACGCAAAATCGTGGAGGTGACGCGCTAATGGCGGTGTTGATTGACAAAAACACGCGCGTGCTGGTGCAGGGTATCACCGGGCGCGAAGGTGAGTTCCACACCCGGCAGATGCTGGACTACGGTACGCAGATTGTGGCAGGAGTCACCCCGGGCAAGGGGGGGCAGGAGGTGCTGGGCGTGCCCGTGTTCGACACGGTGAAACAGGCAGTGGCAGCAACAGGCGCGGACGCCTCCGTGATTTTTGTACCTGCTCCCTTCGCGTCGGACGCAGTGCTGGAGGCGGCAGACGCCGGTATTCGCCTTATCGTGTGCATTACGGAAGGCATCCCCGTGCAGGATATGGTTAAGACAGTGGCTCTTGTTCGCCAGAAGGGGGTGCGCCTCATCGGTCCCAACTGTCCGGGCATGATGACCGCCGGGCAGTGCAAAATCGGCATCATGCCGGGCAACATCTTCACGCCCGGACCGGTCGGGCTCATCTCGCGCAGTGGCACGCTCACCTACGAAATCGTCGACCTGCTAACTAAAGCGGGACTGGGACAGTCTACCTGTATAGGAATAGGCGGTGACCCGGTGCTGGGCAGCACCTTTGTCGACCTGCTCCCGCTGTTTGAAGAGGACCCGGAAACGCAGGCGGTGGTACTGGTAGGTGAAATCGGGGGCTCGGATGAGGAGATCGCGGCGGAGTACATCCGCACGATGCGCAAGCCGGTCGTCGGCTTCATCTCCGGGCGCACCGCACCGCCGGGCAAGCGAATGGGGCACGCGGGAGCGATTATCTCCGGGCGCACCGGCACTCCACAGGCGAAAGTGGACGCCTTACGTTCGGCAGGCGTGCCGGTGGCGGATGCGCTGTATGAGATACCGGAGCTGGTCAAACAGGCACTGGCGAACCGCACCTGACAGGAGGTGTCCCGATGAAACGCGTACTGATGCTGGCGACAGCGATGCTCTTTGTGCTGTCTACCAGTCTGTCCGAGCAGAGCAATGCACAGGACTTGGGCAAAATCCTGCGAGGCGGCGTGAAGCTGGTGGGTATCGGCTACCTGGTCAAGCAGAACGCCAAAGCGCTGGATAAGTTCATCAACGAAATCACCATCCGCAACAACGTGCCGGTGAATCAGGCGACGAAAGTGGTGCCGATACTCAGCATTGGCGACAAGGGCTACGTCGGCGCGGCACAGGTAATGGGTCCGAAAGCGGCGGTGAACAAAGTGCAGGCGGTGTTTCAAATAGAGGAGTCGCTGGACCGGTTCCGCATCAAGGTACTGGTCCCCAGCGACAGCCTGACGGGCTTGCGCCGTGTGGAGAAGGTGGGTATCTCCGCGCTGATTGACGTGGCGTTAGAGGGCGGCTTCAAGGTCACCCATCCGAAGGGATTGGGAGGCAAAGAGGTGATTGCCGCCGCGGCGGTGGCGGTGGCGGTCAAGAACGCGGGCAACCAGCTGAACGAGCTGATTAACCAGCTGAGCCTGCGCAAGAACGCCGAGGAGTTCACGAAGGTTATCCCGATGGCGACGCTGGGCGAGAACGCCTACATCGGCGGGGCACAAATTTCGGGGGCCTCTGCCGATGTGGACAAGGTGGCCGGCGTGTGGCAGTATGAAGACCTCTTCTCCAATGGCATGTTCCGCGTGAAGATTCTCATCCCCACCGACGACCTCAACCCGCTGAAGCTGCGTCGGGTGAACGGCGTGGGCTTAACGGCGGTGATCGATATGCGCGTGATGAGCTAGCGAAGCCCATCCGCTGGCGGGCGAGGCTCCTGCCGAGCCGCACGCAATATCCCCCCTCGCGGGGAGAGGGGGGCTAAACCAGCTTACCTGGAGGTGCGCCCTTCAGATTGGCGATGCCAAGATAAGCACTTGACACCCCACGATCCAGCAATATTATGCAATTCTTCCCTTCGCTCTCCAGTTTTTTTACCGGTTTCACGATAATTCAGCATGAGGGTCATCTTGTCCACCCATACCAATGTGGAAGGATTCCTCACACGCACCCGGGGCGTTGCCCGGGGTAGAAGAGGTGGCAGCCAATGGCTCGTTGGAAGGGGGTCTTCAACAAACAGGGTATCGTTGGGTTGGACCTGGGCAGCTATGCAATCAAGGCGGTGCAGGTGGAACCTACCCGCACCGGATGGAGGCTGTTGCAGATCGCACAGTGTCCTACCCCAGCCGATACCATCCGTGACGGCGTGATCGTGCAGCCGCAGGAGGTAGCAGAGGCTATTAAGCGGCTCCTGCGTGAAAACGCTTTTCGTGCCTCTACCGCCATCAGCGCTATCGCTGGGGCATCGGTCATTGTCCGACAGGTTGCCCTGCCCAAGATGAGCGAGGCGATGCTGCGCAAGACGATTCGGTACGAAGCAAGCAAATACGTTTCCACTTCTATCGAGGACAGCTACGTGGGTTTCGAAATCCTCGGCGACATGGAGCATGTTCCTGCAGAGGGTGAACAGGAGGAGAACGCGCAGAGGCAGATGCAGGTACTGCTGGTAGTCGCACCGCGTGAGATGGTAGATGCGCAGGTTCGCACTCTGGAGCTGGCGGGGCTGGAAGTGCTGGCTATCGAGGTGGAGGCTTTTGCGCTGTATCGCGCCCTGTTCGAAATCAACCGCGTGGCGATGGCAAAGATGGAAGAACGTTCCGCAGCCATCATGGACGTCGGCGCGTCGTATACCAATCTGTACATCGTATCTGGAGATGGTTTCTTCCTGACGCGCAACATCCCCATCGCGGGTGATACCTTTACCCAGACCGCGCAAAATGTGCTGCACTGCAGCTGGGCGGAGGCGGAGCGTTTCAAGAGAACGGTAGATTTCCGGCAGCTGCTGAAACGACGGGGCACTCGCTCGCGCGCCTCTGCCGGCGATGAAGAAGGCGCCCGGGAGAGCGCAAGCAACGAGCAGGAAGAGGCGGTGTTGCGGGCATTGCAAGGGCAGGTGGACGAGCTGCTGCGCGAGGTCCGCCGGTCACTACATTACTACCAATCCCAATTCCCGGAGGGCAGCTCCCAGGGTCAGGTCACCAGTCTGGTTATCACAGGGGGCAGTTCTCAGCTGGGCGGTTTTGCGGAGTACGCTTCGGCGCGGTTGGGCCTGGAGGTCGAGCCAGGCGACCCGTTCAACAACCCCGATTTCGACACCGCGCACATCTCCGCTGAGGCGCTGCAGATGTTCACCCCTGTGCTGGGTATTGCGGTAGGACTGGCGGTGCGAGAGGCTTTCGCGGAGCGACAACGTCAGGCTGCGTAACCGCGTAGGGAGAGGAGGTATCGCTATGCCACTTATCAACATGATATCGGAGCGCAGAGAGCAACAGGCACGCCTGATCCGTAATCGCAAGCGACTGTTGACCGTTCTGCTTGTAGAGGTATCGGTGCTGGCAGGCATCTTTTCGTTTCTGGGGATGGGAACAATATCTCTGCAGACACGCCTGGAGCGTGCGCAACGGGAGATTAAGCGACTACAGCCCACCCTGGACCTGATAGCCAGAACCGAGCGCGAAACCCAGGCGTTAATGCCCAAATTGCGCACTCTCACCGAGGCGCAGCAACACACCCAGCGCTGGTATGCCACCATCAACGGTATAGCCCGCTGCCTGCCTGCCGATGTGTGGCTGACCGGCATCAGCAGCTCGCAGGTGCAGGAGAGCGAGAAGAAAGGGCAAGCCACGCTGATAACCCTGACCGGCTCTACCCTCACCCAACAGCAGGTCGGGGAGATGATGCTCCGCCTGAACACCGTTCCCACCTTCGAGAAAGTGGAACTGCATTTCACCCAGCAGCGCAGCTACAACAGCTTCGAGACGGTGGATTTCGAGGTGGCGGCACGCATGCAAACGCCCGCGGAACAGGAGGGCAAAGATGAAACTGGTAGTTCGTAACTCGTCAGACGGTGCCGCGGTATTGCGTGGTCTGATAACCCTCTGCGTTGTGGTATTCATGCTGGGGGCAGGAGGCATCTACTGGCAATACACCGGCTACTCTGCCCTGCAAGGTCGGGTACAGGCTGCTGAAAAGCAGGTAGAGGAGGGCAGAACCATCGCCCAACGGCTCGAGCGGACCCAGCAGCAGTATCAAAATGTGTCGCAAAAGCTGCAACATCTGGAAATGTCGGTCAGTGAGCGTGCCTATATCCCCACCCTGTTGAAGCAGATGGAAGCCAGCGCAAAGTCCTGCCGGTTGACGGTGCTGTCGGTGCGCCCGTCCAGCGCACAACCGCAACCGAAGGCACAGCAGGAAGGCGATGAGCAGAAAAAGGAGCAGAAGAAAAAGCCTCCTGAACCCTATGAGAAGCAGGTTATCGATGTCTCCGTACGTGGGCAGTTCTGGGATGTGATGCGCTTTATGGAGGACCTGACCCACTTCCCCAAGATTCTGGCGGTGGAGCGCGTGCAGCTTCGACCGCGCCAGCGCAAAGACCCGACCGACCCCTTTGAGGTGGAGGCTCAGTTTACACTGAGCGCCTTCATCTTCCGCGCGGAGGAAGGAGGTGCGCAGCCATGAAAAAACTCGACCGCAAGCAGTTACAGCAGGTTACCGTGCTGGGCGTTCTGTTTCTGGCTGCTATTGGCTACGCAGCCTATCAGATGCTCTTCGCCGGTTCCACCGGCGCCAGCACGAAGAGTTCGGTAACAACTGCTTCCGCTCAATCGGCAAAAGAGGCGGAGCAACAGACAACCGCGCCGCCATGGCTCAGCTCGTCCGAACCGGCGCGCGACCCCTTCGTGATACCGCCGCAGTTCGACAACCTGAAGCAATCACAGGTACAAAACACACGTCCGGCGTCTCCACGGGTGGCGGCACCACCAAGCATCGGCGCACTGCCTCCGATGCCGGTCGTTCCCGTATCGGGAGGGGCAGGCAGCACGAGCCCATCTGCAAACGTTCAGCCCGCGCCTGAGCCTCAGCCGGAGTCGGAACCGAGTATCGCGGTAACCGGCGTGGTGGTGGGCGAGTACCCGGTGGCAATACTGCGGTCGGAAAATGGCAGTCAGCGCATCGCGCAGCCGGGTAATCAGCTGGAAGGAGGCTATGTGTTGCGCATGGTATCGCGCGAAGGAATCGTTCTCGAAAAAGATGGCAAAACAGTGACCTTGCGTCCGGGAGGTAATCCGAATGCGAAGTAGATATTCCCTTCTGTCTGCAGCACTGCTGCTCGTGCTGGGAGCATCTGTTATCGCACAGGGCGCGCCTAGCAGTAAAAGCGTGCAGATACAGTTCAATGAGACCGACGCCACTTTCCATGTGGTCATGCGCCTCAGCGCACCCGTCGCCCCGCCAAATCTGCATTTCTACGGCAAGCGAGGCTGGGTATACGTGGACGTGCCTGCCGGTCTAATAGGCAAGGCGAAAATCCAGCGCGTGCGTAGCGGCGGCATTCTCTGGGCGCGGTACGGATGGTATAAGGCTCGTCCACCCATCACACGTATCTGGGTAGCCACCAGCGAAAAGCGACCGGCGCAGCTGAGCAGACAAGATGATGGGCAGACGCTTATCCTGACCGTCTGGAAGCTGGGATACTCGCCAGAAACTTCCCCTGCACAGAGCGACACGTCCACACAACCCGCGACGTCGGCTGCGCAGACCGTTTCGGCGCAGGCGTCACCTAAGCCCAGCACGAGTCGGGTGACACCTGTTGAGGAGGAAAAGCCTGTAGAGCAAGCCGCTCCCATCACAACAAAACCCAAACCACAACCACCGGCGACAGAAGAACCGACTGCTCCCGCCCAGGCAGAGAAACCGGAGGTGAAACAGGCGCAACCGCCTGCAGAGGGCGTGCAGGTGGCACAGCTGCCGGAAACCAAGCCGGTACTGCCGCAGAAGCCCGCCGCGGAGACACGCATCGCAGCTGCCCCGCCACGTGCCGCTCCGCGTGTGACGGTGGACTTCGTGGGAGCGGAAATCGCCGATGTGCTCAAGGCGCTTTCCCTGCAAACACAGACCAACATCGTCACCAGCCCGGAGGTAAAGGGCACGGTCACCGTAAGCCTGGCAGGAGTGGGGGTGGAAGAGGCTCTGGACCTGATAACCCGCCTCAGCGGCTACCGTTACGCGAAGCTGGGCAACACCTACGTGGTGGCTACCCCGCAGGGATTGCAAAGCTTGCTCAGCGGCACACAAACCTCCGCACCGCAGGCGCGTGTCACGCAGATTGTCGCCTACCGCTACGCCGACCCCAACAGCCTCGGCAAGGTGATTCAGGAGCAGGCGCCCGGAGTGCAGATTTCATGGAACCTGACCAGCGCACAACCTGCCAAGGGAGCCGGCACTAAAGTTGCGCTGGTATCGGGAACCGAAGCCGAAGTGCGCACCGCTACCGAACTCATCGAGACGGTGGACAGCACCCTTGGCCAATCCCACCAGGACGTGGTGGTGGACACCTATACGGTGAAACACGCCTCCCCCACCGACCTGCGCACCATCGTGTCGGAGCTGGTGCCGGAGGTTACCATCATTTTGGGACCGCGTCCGGGCTTTAACTTACTGGCTCCCGCTCCGCTGGGCGACTCGGCAGGCAGGACGGTCGGCGAGAAGGGAGTGGACCTGGCATTACAAAGTGGCGGAGGCTCCGGCAGCGGTCAGCAAGCAGGGAACCAGCAGCAGGGCGGCGGCAACGGCGATCCATCGGTAGATGAACGGGTGAACACCCTTATTCTGACCGGACCGCGCGCCGCGGTAGAGCGTGCGAAAGAGGCCCTGGCTCGCATCGATACCGCTCCGCCTCAGGTGTTGATCGAGGCGAAGGTGGTGGAGGTCAGTACCGACGTGGACAACACGCTGGGCGTGCTGTGGGACTTCAGCAGCACCAAAGCCAACTTCACCCTCGACACCCCGAACCCGCCGGACAGGGGCAACTTCGGCACCATCGTGTTCGGGCGGTTGACCCGGGACGCCATCGGCATCGGCGCGAAGCTGGACGCCCTGTTCAAAGACAACAAGGCGCGCCTGCTGGCAAACCCGAAACTGCTGGTGCTCAACGCCAAACAGGCGCAGATATTCATCGGCGACGAGGTGCGCTACATCGAGAGCGTGCAGTCCACGCAAAACGGCGTCAGCGTTACCACCGGCAAAGTGAACGTGGGCATCCAGCTCAATGTGGTTGCCAAAACCAATCCCGAAGGCGACATCACCCTGCAGATTCACCCCGAAGTGAGTCTCATCACCGGTTTCCTGAAGACGCCTGTTGGGGGCGAGATTCCGCAGGTCTCTCGCCGTTTCGCCGACAGTGCGGTGCGCCTGCGCAGTGGGGAAACGCTGGTTATCGGCGGTCTCATCTCCCAGCGTGACCTGAAGCTGGTGCAGAAAGTGCCTCTGCTGGGAGACCTGCCGATACTGGGCTATCTGTTCAAGCAGACCAACACCAAGCGCAGCAACTCGGAGATTATGGTTTTCCTGACCGCCACTCTGTGGAAAGAATAGAGTGGAGGCACACGTGCGATGAGCAGGGCGAGCTGCGATGCCTCCATCGTACTCGCCCTTCGCGCGTTCTGTATGAAAGGAACGGGCAGCACTGCTCGCTGAGGAGCACGCACCAGCCATGGCGTCTACAACGGGAGAGATATTTGTACAGGCAGGACTTATCACCCGCGAGCAACTCGCGATGGCGATTGAAAAGCAGAAACAGCTGCAATCGCACGAAAACATCGGCGAGTTGCTGGTGAATATGGGGTTGATTACCGAGCGCGATCGCGTTCGGTGCATGGGAGAGCACTGGGGTGTTTCCTACGTAGACCTGGCACAGCAGCCGCCGGAACCCGAGGCGGTAAAACTGCTGGCACAGGACATCGCCCGCCGGTTCAAAGCCATCCCCGTTAGCCTCAACAACGGACGATTGACGGTGGCGATGGTCAATCCTCTGGACATCTTCGCCATCGACGAGATACGCCTGATCACCGGCAAGGATGTGGAGCCGGTTATCGCCACCGAGGAAGACGTGCTCAACGCGCTGAACACCGCCTACCGTCATGAGACGGCAGTGACCGACGTGTTGAGCCAGGTGGTGCGCGAAATAGACGCCGCACACATCGACGTGCAGAGCCCCTCGCGCGTAGAGGACGAGGAGAACCTCAGCGTAGAGCAGCTGCGCGAGCTCAGCGAAGACGCACCTGTTGTGCGATTGGCGAACCTGATCATCACCAAAGCGATTCAGGACAAGGCAAGCGACATCCACATCGAGCCCTCCAAAGAGTTTGTGAAGGTACGTTACCGCATCGACGGCATTATGCAGGACGCGATGGTGCTGCCCAAGCGAGTGCAGGCTTCGCTCATCAGCCGCTTCAAAATTATGGCGGATATGGACATCGCGGAGAAGCGTGTGCCTCAGGACAACCGTATCTCGGCGGTGATTGACGGCAAAACCTACGACTTCCGTGTCTCCACCCTGCCTTCCGTACACGGCGAGAAGGTGGTCATGCGTGTGTTAGACCGCAGCAGCATCACCGTGGACTTCCACAAACTCGGCATGTTGCCCTACACGCTCGAAATGTTTGAGGCGATGATAGCCCGCACTTATGGAATAATTCTGGTGACAGGGCCGACAGGTTCGGGTAAGTCCACAACGCTATATTCGGTCCTTTCCAAGCTCAATTCGGGCGAGAAGAACATCTTGACAATTGAAGACCCGGTGGAATACGAACTGCAGGGCTTGACACAGGTAAACGTCAACCCCAGGGCGGGCATGACCTTTGCCGCCGGGCTGCGTGCGATGCTGCGCCAGGACCCGGACATCATCATGGTGGGCGAGATTCGCGATGCGGAGACCGCCATCATCGCCATTGAAGCCGCACTGACGGGGCACCTGGTGCTGTCTACCCTGCACACGAACGACGCGCCGGGCGCTGTAGCGCGGTTGCTGGACATGGGCGTGGAGCCGTTCCTGATTGCCTCCTCGCTGGTCGGCGTGCTGGCTCAGCGTCTGCTACGCACGATATGCTCCAAATGCAAGGAGCCATACACGCCGCCGCGCGACGCCATGCAACGGTTGGGGATGAACCTTGAGGGGCATTCCAACGTGACCTTCTATCGCGGGCGCGGCTGCGAAGTGTGTAAAGGCACAGGCTACAAAGGACGTACCGGCATCTACGAGCTGATGCCGGTGACCGACAAGGTGCGCGAGCTCATTCTGGCTCGGGCTTCCTCATACGCCATCCGCGAAGCGGCTATCGAGGCGGGAATGCGCACCCTGCGCGAGGATGCCATGCAGAAAATCCTGCTGGGCATCACCACGCTGGAGGAATCGTTGCGCGTTATCTACTCAGGTTAAAACAAACGAGACGCATCGGAGGTAGACAGATGGGTTCACACATCGGGGTGTTTCCAAAGTCGCCCCAGGAAGTGATACAAAACATCGGCGAAATCGCTATGCTACCGCAAGTGGTCATGAAAGTGCTGGATATGACCAGCAACACTCGCGCGACCACGCAGGAACTGGAAGACGTAATCGGGCAGGACCAGGGGTTAACTAGCAAGGTGTTGACGCTGGCAAACTCTTCCTACTACGGGTTGCCCAGACGGGTGAGCTCACTGCGTGAGGCGGTGATGTTCCTGGGCTTCCGCACGGTGCGTAACATCGCGATGACCGCATCCTGCTACAACGTGTTCATCGGCAAGTCCGATAGCCAGAGCCTGCTGAAGAGACGCATCTGGAAACACTCGGTAGACACCTCGTTGCTCACGCGCCTGGTATGCGCCTACGCACCCGATGTGGTTCCCGACGAGGCTTTCGCTGCGGGCTTGCTGCATGACATCGGCAAAACAGTGCTTGAGCAGTACTACCCTCAAGCGATGATACAGGTAGTACAGACCGCGGAACGACTAGGCATTCGCCACCATGAGGCGGAAGAGCAGATTCTCGGTTTCAACCATGCCGACGTGGGACTGGCGCTCGCCATCCACTGGAATCTGCCCACCGCGCTGGGAGAAGCGATAGGTTATCACCACTACGTCCCTGCTGCCTCCGCGGCGCCAAAGCTGGTCGCCGTGGTCGCCATCGCCAGCGACATCTCCAATGCGCTCGAAGCAGCTGTGGCTGAAGAACATTGGCACAACATCATCAACGAAGACGCCATGAAGGTTTTGGATGTCACACCCGAGCAGATCGAAACGCTGATAGAGGGATGCCGTGTGGAAGTGGAGCGAAGTGCAGGGCTGCACAATATGGCAGCTTAACAAGGAGGAGATTTGCATGGAGCAGAGCTATCTGCGGCAAGAGATAGACCACCGCGATGACATAGAAGAACTGATGCCACTGGATGAAGACAATGTAGCGGTCGCCACCGCTACAGCGGAACGCCGTACCTCCGACGGAGAGGCGCTCTCCATCGATGATATGCACATCGACGACTTGCTGCGCATGACGGTGGAGAAAGGCGCGTCTGACCTGCATCTTTCAGCAGGGCTACCGCCGATGGTGCGCGTGGATGGACGGCTTTATCCTCTACCCTTTGACCCTCTGAACCCGCGCGACATCCAGCGGCTGGTTTACGATATTCTCACCGGCGAGCAGATACAAAAGTTCGAGAAAACAAAGGAGCTGGACTTCTCGTACGGCGTGAAGGATGTCGGCAGGTTTCGCTTCAACGTGTACCGACAGCGTGGCTCGGTGGGATGCGCGATGCGCGCTATTCCATCGGCGATCCCCTCTCTGGAGCAGCTGCGCCTGCCGGCTATCCTGCGCGAGTTGACCCGACGCCACAGCGGGTTGATTCTGGTCACAGGCCCTACCGGTTCCGGTAAGTCTACCACTATCGCCTCGATGATCGATGTCATCAATACCGAGCGCAACTGCCATATCATGACCATCGAAGACCCTATTGAGTATTTGCACTCTCATAAAAACTGTATGGTCAACCAGCGCGAACTGGGTACAGATACCGACTCGTTCCACAACGCGCTGCGCGCGGTACTGCGCGAAGACCCCGACGTGATTCTGGTGGGCGAAATGCGCGACCTGGAAACCATTCGTGCCGCGCTCACCCTGGCGGAAACCGGACACCTGGTCTTCGCCACCTTGCACACGCGCAACGCCCCGCAAACGATTGACCGTGTGGTGGACGTATTCCCGCCGGAGCAGCAAGAGCAAATCCGCATCCAGCTGGCGAACACGCTGGAGTCGGTAATTGCCCAGCAACTACTGCCCATGCTGGGAGGTGGACGAGTGGCGGCGGTGGAGATTATGATTGCTACCCCTGCTATCCGCAACCTGATTCGGGAAGGCAAGGTACACCAGATTTACTCCATCATGGAAACCAGCGCGCAGCAGGGGATGCAGACGATGGACCGCGCACTGGCGGACCTGCATCTGAACGGGCTGGTTTCGTTCGAGGAAGCGGTACTGCGCTGTATTGACCGCGAAAACTTCATGCGGTTCGTGCAAACGCGATAAACGAGGGGAGTGAGTGTTATGCCACAGTTTGTATATAACGCCGTAGACCCATCCGGGCGCACCCTGCGCGGGGTTATGGAAGCCGACGACGAGCGGCTGGTGCTGGCATGGCTGCACGAACAGCACTACCATGTGCTTAGCGTTCAGCCCGGACGCAAAGGGTTCAGCCTCGCCTCACTGAAGGAGCTGAATCGCTCCAAAAAGGTGAAACTGCTGGAAATAGTGATGTTCAGCCGGCAGTTCGCCACAATGATTGACGCAGGCATCCCTATCCTGAAGAGTCTGGACGCGCTGGAGACGCAGACCAAGAACCCTTTGCTCCGTGAGGTGATCGGAGCGGTGAGACAGGATGTCAAGGGGGGCATGTCTCTCGCCGACGCGCTGAGCAAACATCCACAGGTGTTCTCCAAGCTGTACGTCAATATGGTACGCGCCGCCGAGGTGGGCGGTATCCTGGATCAGATACTGGACCGTCTGGCGCAGTTTCTGGAGAAGGAGATGGAAATCCGCCAGAAAATTAAATCGGCGATGATGTACCCGGTGCTGGTGTTAATCTTCTCGATGGTGATGCTGTTCGCCCTGTTCACGTTCGTGCTGCCTCGCTTCAAGGAGATTTTCGCCAGCATGAACGTGAAGATGCCCGCCGCCACCCAGTTCCTGTTCAGCCTTAGCGATTACGCGGTGGCTTACTGGTACGTACCGCCCGCGCTGGTGGTTGGTGCGCTGGTGTTCATCAAGCAATACGGCAAGAACCCAAAGGGGCGATACCAGATTGACCTGGTGAAGCTTCGCCTGCCCATCATCGGCGACCTCGTGCTGAAGATGAGCATCTCGCGCTTTGCCCGTACCTTCGGAGTGCTAATCGCCAGCGGTGTGTCGATGATGCGCTCGCTGGAAATTGTAGCGGAAACAGCGGGCAACAGCGTGCTGGCGAACGCGATAGACCTTGCACGCAACAGCGTGCGCGAAGGACAAAAGCTCAGCACACCGCTGGGCGCCAGCGGGCTGTTCCCGACGATGGTTACGCACATGATCGACGTGGGCGAGGAGACCGGCCGCCTCAGCGATATGCTGGTGAAGGTCTCTGACTTCTACGAAAAAGAGGTGGACGCCACCGTCAAGGGGTTGACCTCGATGATTGAGCCGATGCTCATCATCTTTCTGGGCGTGGTGGTCGGTTTCATCGCCATCTCCGTGATGACGCCCATCTTTACGCTGGTGAGCAACATCAACTAGCCAGTTGACCTGCGGGGCGAACCCAACGGTGAGCCGATTCGCCCCCACGCGCTTGTTTTGGAGGGGCGTGCTCCGTCGCGACCAAAAACGGACGGCTCGGACGGAGCCTCGCCCTCCACCGGACGACGCGGAGCCTACCCTATTCCTCGCACAGCACCCCCTCTTCGCCCGCCTCGTCGATAATATCGCCGAGGGTAGTGCTGCGGAAAGACCGTTCCACCAGCTCCCATGCATTGTCTAGCCGCTGGTGTAAGGGGCACAGCTTGTCCTTGTGCGCTTTCAACTTCAGTGGACATGAAGTGATACGCGGAATAGGGTCTACCGCCTGAACCACCTCGTAGACGGTTATCTCGTTTGCGGGTCTTGCCAGCACAAATCCCCCGCCCAACCCTCGGCGCGAGGTGATCAAGCCAGCCCGGCTCAGGTTCTGCAGCACTTTCGCCAAATAGCCCGTCGGTACCCGAGTCACCCGCGCAATCTGCTGGTTGGTGTGCGACTGCTCAGGGTACTGCGCCAGA
Organism: Armatimonadota bacterium; assembly: GCA_049969495.1. GTDB lineage: Bacteria > Armatimonadota > HRBIN16 > HRBIN16 > HRBIN16 > HRBIN16. The sequence continues at coordinate 27,480 of JBMFOT010000010.1, read as the reverse complement.
TAAACCATTGCTCTCAGGGCATACTCTGCCGTTTGCGAAATCATTTTTTCCTCTCCTCGCATTACAGACCTTGACATCTATTTTATCACAGCGGTATAATAAAGTCAAACAGGATAAGAATATATTCTTATCCTAATATAAGGTGGAGGTAAACAGCGATGCGATACGCAAGGAGGCATACCGGTGAACAGTCCATACCTGTTTCTCACCGACCTGGCGCAACAGGTGGAAATCCCGCGTGACGGCATCCTGAGCCGCATGCTATACCAGGATGACCACGTCAAGGTCGTGCTCTTCGGCTTCGACAAAGGGCAGGACCTTTCCGAGCATACCGCTGCAACCGTAGCACAACTGGTTATCGAGCGCCCCAGTCGCGCACGTGTGTTCGAGCAAATCGGTATCGATTACTGCTGCGGCGGCAAAAAGAGCCTGCAGCAGGCATGTGAAGAAAAGCAACTGCAGGTAGATGAGGTGGTAAGCGCGTTGCTGGACGCCGAGCAAGCCCCTGACCCCGAGGAACGCGACTGGTCGCAAGCCACGCTGACCGAGCTGTGTGAGCATATCGTGGCGACACACCATGAGTACCTGCGGCGCGAACTACCTCGCCTCAGCGAGCTGACGCGGAAAGTGGCGGATGCCCACCGCGATCACCACCCCGAATGGGATAAGGTGCGCGAGGTCTACGAGAACCTGCGCTTCGAACTGCAACTGCATATGCAGAAGGAAGAGCACGTCCTTTTCCCCGCCATCATGCAGATGGAGCAGGCGAACGCTCCGCTACAGTTCCACTTCGGCACAGTAGCGAACCCCATCCGCATGATGGAGCATGAGCATGACAGTGCTGCGCAGGCACTGGATGAGCTGCGTCGCCTCACCAACAACTACACGCCCGCCGAGGACGCCTGTCCTACCACCCGCGCGATGCTGGAAGCTCTGGAGACGCTGGAGAAGGACCTGCACCTGCACATTCACAAGGAAAACAACATCCTTCACCCGCGCGCCATCGCGCTGGAGGAGAGTTTGCTTCGCCAGTAATCAGGATACAACCGCTAGAGTACCCCCGCGACGGAGCGTGTAGGCTCACGCTCCGTCGTACTGTCAGGGGGTGATGCGTACGCTCACTTGCCGCGCAGCATCTCTCCCAGCTCTTGTAACGCCTCCTTAGAGAGCAGGCTCTCCAGCCGAGGAAACATCTCGCGCTCCTCAAAGCGAATGTGTCTCTCCAGAAGGCTCGCGGTCTCAGTCAACAAGTGCAAGCGACGGATGTCTTTTCATCGTTACACCCCGGCGATGTTCGCTATCTTCGGTTGCACCAGCCGTTCGAAGTCCTTGTAAACCATTCGAATGACCTCAATATGCAAACCGGCACTGAAGGCGATCTCCTCGTCTTCCGAGAGGCTGGCGTCGGCATACACCTCCATCCCGTACAGGTTGCCGAAGGGAGGCATCGCGCCCGTCTCGCATTCGGGAAACATGTTGGGTAATGGTCACGTACTTCACGCCGTGGCTGTCGGGGAACCCTTCCAATTTACGCGCGGGCATGGCTTGCACCCCCTTGTGCTGTGCAATGTAATCACCAGCATGGTAATATGAAAAACGAGAACTGTCAAGCAGTGGGTATAGAAGACCCGTTGCTTACCGGGTAGCGAAACGAACGTCCCTTCCCCCTATTCCAGTCCCAACCTCTGGAAGGTCACGTCCAGGTGGCGCAGGTGATGCTGCAGGTCAAAGCAGCGGTCAATCTCCTCCTCGCTCAGCACACGGCGCACCTCCTCGTCCTCTTTCAGGCTCTGCTGGAAGTCCGCCCCTTCCCATGCCCTCGCGGCGTTGCGCTGTACCAGTCTATATGCCTGCTCGCGCGACAGGCCCTTGCTTACCAGCGCCAGCATCACATGTTCACTGAACACCAGACCGCCGAACTTCTGCAGGTTGCGCTTCATGTTCTCCGGGAAGACGGCGAGGTGTTCCAGAATATCGGTCAGCTTCCACAGCATCCAGTCCACTAGGATGCTGGCGTCGGGCAGGATAATGCGCTCCACGCTGGAGTTAGAGAGGTCACGCTCGTGCCAGGTGGCGATGTTCTCCAGCGCGGGGATAAGATAGCCACGCACCACCCGCGCCAGGCCCGATACCGTCTCGCAGTTCCATGGGTTGCGCTTATGGGGCATGGCGGAAGACCCCGTCTGCCCGGGTGCGAAGTACTCCTGCACCTCCAGAATCTCCGTGCGCTGCAGGTTGCGCAGCTCGGTGGCGAATCGCTCTAAGGAGGCGGCGAGGATGCTCAGCGTGCTCAGGTAGGTGGCGTGCACATCGCGCGAGATAATCTGCGTGGAAGCAGGCGCAGGCTTCAAACCCAGCCTCGCACACACGTACTCTTCCACGCGCGGGTCTACGTTGGCGTGGATGCCTACCGCGCCCGACACCTTGCCCACACTGACCATCTCTCGCGCGAACTCCAGCCTCTGCAGGTTGCGCCCCATCTCGTCGTACCAGCCCGCCAGCTTGAAGCCGAAGGTGATAGGCTCGGCGTGGATGCCGTGCGTTCGCCCAATCATCGGCGTGTACTTGTGCTCGCGGGCGAGGCGGGCAATCACCTGCGCAAGGCGTTGACTGCGAACGATAAGCTGGTCGCACGAGTCGCGCAAAAGCAACGCCAGCGCGGTATCCACCACATCGTAGGAAGTGATGCCGTAATGCACATAACGCCCCTCGGGACCAACGTTTTCCTCCACATTGCGTACGAACGCCATCACATCATGGCGTGTTTCCTTCTCCAGCTCCGCCATGCGCTGCAGGTCAAAGCGGGCGCGCTCGCGGATGGTCTGTGCGGCTTCACGAGGGATGTAACCGTACTCCGCTAGTCCGTCGCAAACCGCCAGTTCGACCTCCAGCCACTTCTGCGTGCGGTGTTCGATATCCCAGATTTTCGCCATTTCGGGGCGAGTGTAGCGTTCGATCATGTGTGCTGCTCCTTACTACATGTCCATCGGTGCGATAACGAACAACCCCCATCTACCTAGCCCCCCTGCATCATATTATACTCGTTTGCAGGAGCAAGGGGAACCTGTGCTCATCGCTTCTGCGTAAGCTGGGTTCAGTCGACGACCTCCGGCTCGCGCACAGGCACTTGCTCTCGCGGGTATACACCCCGCCGGAATATCGTGCGCGCGAACCAATTGCCCATGTCATCGAACACCGTGTACACGCAGGGAATGACCACCAGCGTCAGCAAAGTGGACAGGATTAACCCACCGATGACCGCAATGCCCAGCGGCGCACGGAATTCGGAGCCGCGCCCAATCGCCAACGCTACCGGCAACATGCCGAATACCATCGCGAAGGTAGTCATCAGAATGGGGCGCAAGCGGGTGGGACCGGCTTCCAACAACGCCTGCAAACGCGGCAACCCGCGACTGCGCAGGGTGTTGGTATAGTCCACCAGCAAGATGGCGTTCTTAGTGACCAGCCCCATCAGCATGATGATACCGATCATCGAGACGATGTTCAGCGAGTTGCCGGTGACAATCAACCCCAGTAGCGCGCCGATCATCGCCTGCGGCAGGCTCAGCATGATGGTCAAAGGCATCAGTAGCGATTCGAACAACGCCGCCATCAGCATGTACACCAGCACAATCGCCAGCAGGAGCGCCTGCCCCAAATAGCCTCCCTCCTCTTGCTGGCGCTGTATCTCGCCTGCCCACCGCAGTTGCACGCCGGGTGGAGGTAGATGCGCCTTCGCCAGAGCCTCGTCAATCACGAGTTGCATATTACCTGGCGAATAGCCGGGCTTGAGGTAGGCGGTGAAGGTGACCAGCCGCTGGCGGTTCTTGCGGTCGATTTTGGTCGGACCGCTGCTCATCTCCACGCTGGCAACGTCCGACAGGCGCACGGGGCGTCCATTGAAGTAACCAATGACCAATTCGCCGACGGTGTTCACATTCTCTCGCTGTGCCTTGACCAGCTGTACACGGATATCGTACTCCTTACCACCCTCGCGGAACTTGGTATCGGTATTGCCCTCGATGTAAGTGCGCAGTGCCGACGCCACCTGCGCGACCGTCATGCCAACGGAAGCCGCTTTGTCGGGGTCGACGCGCACTTGCAGTTCGGGTTTGCCCAGCTTCCACGAGATATCGGGGTCTACAATGCCTTCAATGGACGATACTACTGCCATCACACGCTCGGCGGTGCGTACCAGCAACTCGGTATCTTGCCCTGTCAGTTCTATCTGAATGGGTGCACCCGCACCACCTCGGAACCCGGAAACGGCGTTGATTTTGACTTTCGCGCCCGGAATAGTACCTACCCTTTGGCGTATCTCCTCAGCGATTTCAGAGCTCGAACGGGTACGCAGGTAGGGGTGCTTCACCCAGGGAAGCCACCCTGTCAACCTGTCTCCCAGAGCCTGTTTCTCTGCACAAGTAATCTGTATCTCACCGTACTGTGCCCCCCGTCCACCTGTGCCGAATATGCCTGCGGTAGTGTTGCCGATGCTGGTGAACAGATTATCTACATCACGGCGGATGGAAGGGGTGTTGTAGATTACCTCTTCGATTCGTGAAAGCACGCGGTCGGTCGCCGCCAGCGAGGTGCCGGCAGGCATCTCTACAGTGATTTGAATCAATCCCTGGTCCTGGTCGGGCGCGAAGCGGAAAGGTAATAGTGGTCTTCCCACTACACTACCCAACAAACCCGACAGGAAGAACGCTCCCGCCATGATGAACGTGCCCCATCCCGCAACGAACAGTGGCTTGCGATTGCTGCGCCATATCAGCGCCAGTAGCCAAAACAGGAAACCCACAGCAGCAGTGGCAACCGCCACGAATGTCGCTGGCAACACGAAGCGCCTGCCCACCAGCGAGCCAGCGATGATGAGCAGAATGCTCAGCAATAGACCGTTTCCAATACCGATAACCAGCCAGCGACGGCGTAACGCTCGCTCCAGAATGCGCCGATATATCCCGTCCAGCGCGTGATAGAAGCGGTCGAATGCTGCGAACAGACCACGCTTCGCCTCCACCTGCTCGCCGGTGCGGAACCAGCGCGACGCCAGCATCGGCGTGAGCGTAAACGAAACGAGCAGCGAAAAGAGGGTGGCGGTTGCGACCGTGATGCCAAACGAGCGGAAAAACTGCCCCACGATCCCGCCCATGAAGGCGATGGGCACGAACACCACCACGTCTACCAGCGTGATGGTAATCGCCGCCAGACCGATTTCCGAACGCCCGTTCAGCGCAGCCTCCGCAGGCTCCTCCCCACCGGTCAAGTGGCGGAAGATGTTTTCCAGCACCACGATGGAGTCGTCCACCAGAATACCCACCGCCAGCGACAGCGCCAACATGGTCATCGTGTTGAGCGTGAAGCCGAAGCTGTACATCACCAGGAAGGTGCTGATGATGGAGGTAGGTATTGCCAAAGAGACAATGAACGTGCCGCGGATGTTGTGCAGGAAAAGGTATACGATGGCGACAGCAAGGAATACCGCCAGAAAGAGTGCAACGCGCAGGTCGGTCAGGCTCTCCAGAACAAACTTGGACTGGTCCTGGGTGAGCACAAACTCGATATCTGGAGGCAGCTCCTTTTTGAGTTGTTCTATCTCGCGCTTGACGCCATTGCACACTTCTACCGTATTCGCATCGGCGGCTTTGGTAATGATGATAGCCACCGTGTTGCGGGTGTTGACACGTGCCCCTTCGGTGCGCTCTGCGATATCATCCTTGACGGTGGCCACATCCGCAAGGCGTATCACGTTGGGCGCACCCATCGGGTTCATCCGGTTAGTGACCGGGATGCGCACATTGCGTATCTCATCTAGGTTCTGGAACTCGCCCACCACGCGCACGGCGTACTCGTGACGCTGCTCCTCGATTCGCCCGCTGGGCACATTCAGGTTCGCCGCCTGCAGCGCCTGTACCACCTGCATAATGTTCAGCCCGTAGGCATTGAGGCGAGCCTGATCTACCTCCACGCGGATTTCACGGACATCGCCACCTACGATCGATACCGAAGCCACGCCCGGCACGCGCGCCAGCCGGTTGCTCACGATTTCCTCGGCGATATAGCGCAACTGCTTGCTGGGGCGGTCGCTGGACATGCCGTAGTAGAGTACCGGGAAGGCGTTGATGTCTATCTTGGAGATGGACGGCGACAGCGCCTCACGCGGTAAAGAGGCACGGATGGCATCCACCTTTTCGCGCACATCGGCGGCTGCCTGACTGGAATCAATACCTAGGTTGAACTCGATGGAAACCAGCGAGATGCCCTCTTGCGAAACGGAGGTGACGTTCTTGACACCGTTGATGCCGTTCACCGCGTCTTCAATCCGTTTTGAGATAAGCGTCTCTACCTCACGCGGACCTGCACCCGGGTAGATGGTGACCACAGTGATGTAAGGGAAATCCACGCTCGGGTTCAGCTCCACACGCATCTTGCTGGCGGCCGTCCATCCCAAAACCGCCAGGGCGGAAAACACCATCAAGATGAAAACCGGGCGTCGTATTGCTATACTGGTAAGCCACATATTCGTCTCTCCTCCACACCTGAACTAGGAGCCGCCTGCAGCTGTCACTTCCGCGGTTTGCAGCTGCTCCACACGCACCTTGTCGCCGTCGCGCAGGTTCTCCTGTCCCTGCACCACTACCTGCGCACCCACCGGGATACCCTGCACCTCGGCGTTCACGCCGTTGACGTAGCCCGTCTGCACCGCGACTCGTCGCGCAACGCCCTCTTTTACGACAAACACCACCTGCTTACCGTCTTGTACGAGGACGGCGTCTTTCGGGATGAGCACGACGTTGCGATGCACATCGACCAGTATCTCACCGCGGGCGAACATCTCCGGCTTAAGCATCCCGCCTTCATTCTGCATGTCCACGCGCACGATGAAATCGCGCGAACCCTCCGAGCCAACGGGATAGATTCGGCTTACCGTACCACGGAACTGCTTGCCTGGGTAGGCATCTACCGTAACGGTGACCGACTGCCCTACTCGAACGTAGCGCACCTCCGTCTCGGAGACACGCGCCTCGAAGAAGATAGCGTTGAGGTTCACAATGCGCAACAGAGGCGTACCTGCTCCCGCCATCTGCCCGGGTTGCGCCGCACGCATCGCCACCGTGCCGTTAATCGGTGAGCGGATGAACGCGCTGTCGTACTGCTGGCGAGCGTAGAACAACCCCGCCTCTGCCTGTGCCACCAGCGCTTTGGCTGCATTGACCTCATCCTGGCGCACACGCAGCTGCAAGTTGCCCGTTCGTGCCAAACGCACTGCCTCCTCCGCCTGCCTGACCAGCGCACGCTGGGCGTCGATATCTTCCTGGCGCGGCCCCTCCTGCACCAGACTCAGCTGCTCCTGCGCAGTGCGATATTGCGCCAGCGCGATATCGTACGCCATCTGAGCGGCATCCAGCTGCTGCTTGGACACCGCGTCTTGCTGATAGAGACGGCGCACTCGCTCCAGGTTCGCCTGGGCGTTGTCCAGATTTGCTTTCGCCGAGGCCACTTGCTGTTCCACCTGCTGGCGCTCCTGCCGACGTGCTCCTGCCTCTAACGCCCGCAGACGCGCCTTCGCCGCCTCTAGCGCGGCTTCTGCCTGACGCAGGCTGGTCTCGTTCTGGGTGGGCTGCAGCTCCAGGGCGGTTTCCGCCTGCTTCAGCCGTGCCCGCGCCGACTTCAACGCTGCTTCCGCCTGGCGCACCTGCGCTTCGAGGTCGTTGGTCTCCAGCTGTACCACCACTTGCCCTGCCCGCACGGCGTCCCCTTCGCGCACGAAGACCCTGGCGACCTTGCCCGGCACCTTCGCCGAGAGCATCGCGTCATCCAACGTCTGCAGCGAGCCGGTCACGGAAATAGTGAACGGAATATCCCCCAAACGTGCGCTCACCACCGCGACAGCCGTCGCCGGTGCAGCTGCCTGCTGTGCAGGGGACACCGGTGTGCGCCGGGCACATCCGTTCAGCAGACCTACCAGCCCCAGTAAGGTGAAACCTGCAAGAATTGCCTTCCGGTACACTGCTATGCTCCTCCTTTTTTTCTCATGGTGCTTGTGCATATCTGCCCATTGCTTTCTCCAGGCGCGCCCACGCCACGCGTAAGTCATAGCGCGCATTCACAAGGTTCTGCTCCGCCTGCGTATAAGCCAGCTCGGCATCGCTCAGCTCCAGCTGCGTGGAGACACCCGCTTCGTAACGCAGGCGAGCCACACGCAGGCTCTCGGTCGCCGCCTGTAAGCCCTTTTCCGCTGCCGCTACCTTCTCGCGCGCCTCTTGCAGGCTCAGGTAGGCACTGCGCACCTCCAGCGCGATACCCTCGCGCACGTTCTCCACAGCCACCTTCGCCTTGTCCACATCGGCGCGTGCCTGCTCCACCCTACCCTGCGTTTGACCGCTGTCCCAAATCTTGAACTGCAACGCGGCGATGGTTGTGAAGCTGGACTCGCGAGGCTGGAAGGTAGAGGTTTTGAGGTTGAAGTCCCACTGCCCCCGCACGACAAGGCTGGGCAGCTGGTCGCGCTTGGCGGCGGTAATCTGCTTTTCGGAGAGCGATACCCCTAGATTGGCTTGAATCAACTCTGGGCGTTTGGAAAGCGCCTCCTGCAGATACCGGTTGAAGTCCGTCATCTCCGGCTCTGGCTCGTCGGCGGGAATCAACTCCACAGGCTCGTCTACACGCCTGCCCAGCACATTGTTAAACGCTGCCTTAGCCAGCTGCAGAGCGTTGCGTGCGGTAATCACCGCCTGTTGTGCGGCAGCCACGGCAGCATCAGCGCGCATCACATCCAGCTTCGGGCTGACACCAGCATCTACCGCCGCCTGAGCCAGCTTGCGTCGGACCTCCGCGTTCTGCAAAGCCTCTTCCGCCACTTTAACCAGCTCTTGCGCACGCAGCACATCGTAGAACGCCTGCTTCACCTGCAAAACCACTTCGTTGCGCGTGCGTTGCACATCCAGGTTGGCGATGCGCGAATAGAGCGAAGCGGCGTCGGTTGCCGTGCGTATAACCCCGCTCACATCGATCACCTGGCTCAGGCTCACCGTCGCTGTGCCCGAATCGATGGGCTGAATCTCTATTTCGTTGAAAGTGAACGTGCCGGTAATGGGGTCAAAAGAGGGGAACTTCGCTTTGGGCACGCGGTCCAATCGCCGATAGTTTGCTGATACGTCCAGCTGGGGCAACCCCGCCCCCCTTGCTTCACGCACGCGGGCGTTGGCTTTACGTTCGTCCTGCAGCACGCTTCGCAAGCTACGGCTGTTCTGCAGCGCAATGCGGATACTATCCTGAAGGGTGAACGCGGACGGCTGCTGTTGCGCCCAAGCGCCTGCTGACAGTGCCAGTAACAAACAAACTGCATAGTATCCAAACCCTTTCACTCGGCGTCACCTCCTGATTGCTCCAACTGGCTTTCCAATCGCTCCAGCTCTCGCTGGAACATCTCCAGAAACTCACGCACCGACTGAATCTTAAAAGCGATGAAGCCAGCATGTATCGGATGGCGCATGATAATCAACTTGTCGCCGGGTTCAATGCCTAGCTCCCGACGTGCCTCTGCCGGTATCACTATCTGCCCGCGCTCGCCAACCGTCACCATACCGTAGGTAGCTTCCTCTAACCTGCACTCCGTTCGTTCGTGCATACTATCCCCCTGCCTCATGTATTTCATGTAAATCATGTAAACCATGCATTTGGCAGGAGTGTACCACAGATGTATCTGACTTGTCAACATTTTTGATGCGTTTCATTGAACAAACGTTCAATTTCGGTGCCAGACGCTTGCTCCGCCCACAACCCCCTCAGCACCAACGGCACACTATACTTTAGAAACTTTTGCCGTCGCTGCTGCCACTCGCGCTCGGGAGCCTGGCCCCACGTGAAGAACAGTGCAAACGCCATGCCCAATAGCATCCCCGCCACTGCCTCCGCATCCACATCAGCACGAAACACGCTGCGTTGTTGTTGTTCCTGCAAGTAGCGGGTGAGGTTCGCCGTATTGTCTTCCACCATCGCGCGAAAATAGCGGGCGCACACGGGGTTGCGCATGAATTCGATGATGAACATGCGCGCCATAGAGGCGTTGTGCCGCATCATATCCAGGAACTCCTCCAGAACACGGTGCAGCACCTCTGCGGGATGGGCTTCGCCTGCCTCATCAAGCACCCTCCGAAGGATAGGTGCAAAGCTGCGTGCCTTGAGCACCTCCTCAAAAAGGTGCTCCTTATTGCGGAAGTAGTGGTATACCAGCGCCTCCGTGACGCCCGCGGCGCGGGCGATGTCGCGGATAGACGCCCCGTCATAGCCCTTTTCGGCGAACTGCTGGAGCGCAGCGTCTATCAGCTGCTGCCGACGCATTTGCGCCTGCTGATTGCGCGAGGGGAAAGACTTCGCCATGTTCTGCCTTTTGCTTAACAGCCGTTTACTGTTTGGTATAGTACCCAAAGCGTGGAGGACAATGCAAGTGCTACTCTGCCACCTTGAGCACGCTGAGAAAAGCTTCTTGCGGAATCTCCACATTACCCAGCTGCTTCATGCGCTTTTTGCCCTCTTTCTGCTTCTCCAGCAGCTTGCGCTTGCGGGTGACGTCGCCGCCGTAGCACTTCGCCAGCACGTTCTTGCGGAACGGGGGGATACGCTCTGCGGCAATCACCTTGCTGCCGATTGCCGCCTGAATGCGCACTTCAAACTGCTGGCGAGGCACCACCTCACGCAGCCGCTCCACCAAGGCACGCCCCCGGCTGTAGGCGCGGTCGCGGTGGGTGATGAAGCTGAGTGCATCCACCGGGTCGCCATTGATCAGGATATCCAGCTTCACCAGGTCAGACTGTCGGTAGCCGATCGGCTCGTAGTCGAAAGAGGCGTAGCCTTTGGAGCGGCTTTTGAGCTGGTCGTAGAAATCCAGCAGGATTTCCGCCAGAGGCAGGTCGTAGGTGAGCAACACGCGATTCGGCGAGGGGTATTCCATCTTCACGAACTCGCCACGTCGCTCTATCGCCAGTTCCATCATCGCTCCCACGTACTCACTGGGCACGAAGATGGTGGCGCGGATATAGGGCTCTTCGACCGTGGCGATGGTAGTGGGTGGGGGCCAGTGCGCTGGGTTATCCAGCAAGATGACCTCACCTTTGGTGGTGGTGATGCGATACACGACACTGGGAGCGGTGGCAATCAGCGACAGTCCAAACTCGCGCTCGAGTCGCTCCTGCACGATGTCCATGTGTAGCAAGCCCAGAAAGCCACAGCGAAAGCCAAACCCCAACGCGGCGGAGGTCTCCGGCTCGAACACCAGCGCCGCGTCGTTGAGCTGCAGCTTCATCAGGGCGTCGCGCAGGTCGGAGAACTCCTCACCCTCCACCGGATACAGTCCGCAGTACACCATCGGTTTGACTGGTTTGTAGCCGGGCAGAGGTTCTGCAGCAGGGCGTTCGGCATCGGTGATGGTATCGCCCACGCGCGTATCGCCGACGGTCTTAATACCTGCGGTGAGGTAGCCGACCTCCCCTGTGCGCAATTCGTCACCTTCCTGCGGGCGCGGCGTGAAGAAGCCCACACTGGTCACTTCGAACTCGCGCCCTGTGGACATGAAACGGATGCGCATCCCCGGGCGCACCACGCCATCCACCACGCGGACATACACCACCACGCCCAGGTAAGGGTCGAAGTGCGAGTCGAAAATAAGCGCGCGCAGAGGAGCATTGGGATTCCCCCGAGGAGGCGGGATTTTGTGCACCACTGCCTCTAAAATCTCTTCGGTGCCGATGCCCTCTTTTGCGCTGGCGAGGATGGCTTCGGAGGGGTCCAGCATAAGGATATTCTCTATCTCCCCTTTCACACGCTCGGGGTCGGCGGCGGGCAGGTCTATCTTGTTGATGACGGGGATAATCTCCAGATTGTTGTTCATCGCCAGGTTGACGTTTGCGATGGTTTGCGCTTCCACCCCCTGCGAAGCGTCCACCACTAGCAGTGCGCCCTCGCACGCGGCGAGGCTCCGCGAGACCTCGTAGGTGAAGTCCACGTGCCCCGGCGTGTCAATTAAGTTGAGCTCGTACTCCTGCCCGTTACGCGCCCGATAGGTGAGGCGCACGGCGGTCATCTTGATAGTGATGCCCCGCTCGCGCTCCAGGTCCATCTGGTCCAGCACCTGCTCCTGCATCTGGCGGGGGTCAATCGCGCCCGTGAACTCCAGAATGCGGTCGGCAAGGGTGGACTTTCCGTGGTCGATATGCGCGATGATACAGAAGTTTCGGATATGGTCTTGCGGCGCGTGTTGCATCGATGCCTCCTGCACCGATGCGTATTGTATCCGAGAAGAGGGCGAAAAGTCAATGTATCCCGCCGCTACGGCAGCCTTCGGCGGTACGCATCCTGATATAGCCCTATCTTCTCCACCGGTATCGGCTGGAAACCTATCTTGAATGCCGGCGAATTTTTGCGCAGGCGCACGCCCTTCGGGGTGACCTCTACACCGGCATCGCCCTCCGTGATGTTGTCGCGGATGGTCACGATTTTATCTGTCAGGTTGTCGTACAGGTCTATCCACCGCCCGCCCACGCTGATGTTGCGCACTATCTTGTTGCCTTTTGGTACGGCGGGTTCGTCGTTCAGGATGTTGACCAGCTCCGGGTAGCGTTCGCTCCACGGGGGTTTTTGATAGGGAACTGCTTTCAGCCGGTCCATCAGCGTGCTATCGCGCCCGTCAAACCAGAAGCTCGCCCAGCCCATTCCCCGTGCGTCGACGTGAACCGACGGCTCGCAGTCCACGAAGATGTTGTTCTCCACTGTGTTGTCGCGCCCACCGCCAATCATCGCCGCACGCCCCGCGCGCACGAACAGGTTGCCGAAGATGGTGATACCGCAGGTGCAGTCATCCAGATATACCGCCATCACATCCACAAAAGTCTCCGCCTGCAGGGATTTACCCAGGTCGTGGAAATAGTTGTAGCGGATGACAGTGCCACGCTGGGTAAGGTCGCGCCCCATGTAGAACGCGCCTGCGTCACCTGTCTCGGTGCAGACATGGTGGATTTCGTTGAACTCGATCAGGTGGTCGTTCCCGCCCAGCAAAATCGCAGTATGAGGCGCATCGTACATCAGGTTATGTGCCACGCGCACGCCCACTCCCCCTACCAGCACCGCCGGACGGTAGGTGCGGCTCCAGCGGTTGAAGCGCGTGAACAGGCAGTTTAACACCTCGTGTTTGCAAGGGGTCAGCGTGTTGCGGTCGCCACCGGAGACCTGCACGCCGCCATCGCCCAGGTCCGTGAAATCGCAGGAGACCACTTTGTGTTCGCTTCCGCCCTCGATAATGACACCTACCGTGCCGATGTTGCGGAAGGTACACCCCGCAATCACCACGCGACTGCCTCCACGCACTTCCACCCCCGTGCCGCGGCACACCTCAAAGGTGATGCCCTGAATCTTCACGTGCGACACGCCTTGCAGAGTAACCAGCGGTGTCTCGGTGAGCGATACCATCGCCTCGCCGTTGCCCTCATCAGGTGGGTAAAAGTACAGGATGCCTGTGCTGCGATCCAGATACCACTCGCCGGGCGCGTCCAGCTCCTCCAGCAGGTTCAGCACGCGGAAGCGTTTGCCGGGCGTATAGCCGTATACGCCGTGCGGCTCGACGGTGACAATCTCGCCCTTATCGGGGTCTATAGAGCCAACCTTCTCGTAGCTGTCCGCCCAGTCCCATGTCCAGTAACCATGCACCCAAACGTCTTTCGCCCCAGCCCAGCGCTTTAGGCGTGGGTCATCGCAGGTGAATCGCCCGCCTTGCTGTCCTGCAGGAGTAGTAGCAATTTTCAGCCAGCCGCTGTTGGGATAGCAGGCAAGGGGCATCGGTTTGCCGTCATAGAACAGCTCCAATCCGGCAGGGATGGTAGCAGACAGTCCGAACCCGCGACGGCGCATCTGTCCGTAGTCGGCAATACCCTGCGAGCGCAGGTCGGTGTACACTACCTTGCCGCGCGCTTCTGGAGGCAGACGGCGCAGCACCGCTTCATCGGTGACCGGCTTCCATCCGCCCACGCTTTTACCGCCCACGATGCGTACCTTTTCGTTGCGGTACGCGCTGTAGGTGACAGGAGACGATGCGCTGCCACTGTCTTCGGCGGTCAACGAGAAGGGGGTCTGACGGAAGTAGGTTCCCCCGCACAGCCACACGGTGACACCACCCTGAGGCAGTTTGCCCTGTCGCTTGAGCTGGCGGATGGCTTCGCGCGCCCGTTCTAACGTGGCGAAGGGACCGTCTGTGCGACTCCGGTTGGGGTTGGGCAGCTTGCCCGACCATGAATCGTCGCCCTGTGGAGAGACATAAAGATTCATCGGCCTCGCTCCTGCCTGTGAGAGGATCATCAGCAACAAAAGCCCGGCACTCACACACCGAGACACCATTCCCACCGCACCCGACCTCCTTCAGTGTCCGCTGCAGATGTTCTTCGCGGTACGCGGTGGGTTTTCCTGTATCAGCAGGGGGATTCGGTTTCGCTAGCCTATCAGTTGCCCCACCTGGATACTCACTTCTGGCGCGAAGAGGGGAGAGACACTCTCCTGGGCAGAGTACAGGCGCAGGCTCTTATACAGGGCATTGAAAGGGGTCTCTGGCTCCAGCGAGGATGGCTCGCGATATACCTCTAACCGCCTCTCCACCAGGTTCACTATCCAGTATTCGGGGATGCCTGCGCTGGCATACAGGCTCATCTTGGTCGTGCGGTCATACTGCAGGGAGGTGTCCGCTATCTCTACCACCAGCAGGGCAGTGGTCGGGTGAGAGTGCCGGTAGTCGTCGGGACTGCCGGGCACCACCGCCACATCGGGAACAGGCTCATGCTCTCCTAAGGCAAGGGGGTTCTGCACGCGCACATAGTACGGCTTGTTTGCCAGCAGCAAAATCAGCAGGGAACTGATCCGGTCGTTGCTGGTGCTATGTTCTGGTCCTGTGGGTGGCATACGCACAATCTCTCCGTCGATGAGCTCTACCCGTTCGTCGGCAAAGAACCCCTGCCGGATGAGCCAGTGGTATTCCTCCAGCGTGAACTTCCGCCGGATGGTGGGAACTATCTCTTGAAGTTGCACTAATGTCACTGTAGACATGTCAGCGTCACCATCCTTATAATACCATCGATCACGAGGCGATGGCTCAGACTACTTCCTACTACCACCCCATCTGCGCCGACATCTGCTCTAAGAACTGGCGCGATTCGATGTACGCCTTCTCGATATCGGGCACGTTGCCGATGTCGATGGCGATGTAGCCATCGTAGCCATGCTTCTGGAGGGCGGTGAACACCCCTTCCCAGTCTATCGTGCCCTTGCCCAGCGCGAGGTGTTCGTTGGTGCGCCCGTCGTTGTCCGAGACGTGCACGTAGAAGATGCGCTTGCCCAGCTTCTCCACCGACAGGGGCAATATCTCTTTCTGCGCGTTCTGGTGCCCGGTATCCAGCACCATGCCGAAGTTGTCACTGCCCACATGCTCCCACAGGCGCAGGAAGGCGTCGGTGTTGCTGACCAGCTCGCCCACACGCGGCTCCAGGCAGAACTTCAGCCCTGCGTCCCTCGCCCTTTCCGCGCAGAAGCGAAAGCTGTCCACCATTGCCGACCACAGCTCTTCCCAGCGGAAGTTCGGGTCTATCTTGACCTTGAACTGCTTGCCGAACTTGATGGCTTCCTTGTAGGGAGCTTCGCCCACGAACTCCAGCGGCGGGGTGAAGCTATCGGTCTGGATGGTATCACAGCCGAAGTAATTCGCTAGTTCGATGCCGACCAGGTACAGCTCCTTTGCTTTTCGGCGTTTGGCTTCGTCCATCGATACGATGTCGGGCAGCACGGGGCAGAAATTAATCACCTTCAGCCCGAGGTTCTCGCAGTGCGCTTTGAGGTCGGCGCGGTGTTTGTACACCTCCATCAGGTTCTCCTCGCGCACGCCTTCCAGCTCCACGCTGGTGAAGCCCATCTCGCGCATCTCGCCCAGCACCTTGAAGGTGTCCTCTAGGCTGGGCGGATAACCGTATTTGGAAATGGCGTATAGCCAGCAACAGCTGATTTTCATGGTGTTCCTCCTACGTTTTATGTCGCGCGGAAGGGGGCAATCACACAGGATTGCCCCTACATGAACGTCGGCAACAGGTTCGATCGCAGAAACGCCTCCGCATAACGGGTTCCTCGCGCGTATCCCCTTACCTTCGCCAGCCCTTCGATGTAATCCATGATGCCGGGTAACACCGCGAACTGGCTTTGCTGGGTCTGCATCGCCTCCAGCTTTTTGGGGAAGGTGTCGGTGATGTCTACCAGCAGTGAGGGGTGTGTGAACAGCTCCAGCACCTCGTAATAGTAAAGCTCGGGCGTGTACCACGGCTCGCCGAAGTCCGCCAGCACATGCTCGGAGGCTTTCCAGCGGGCTTCGTCGGTGACCGCAGAGATGGCGCGGTGGTCGCGGTGCTTGTCCTCATCCCAGTGGGTGAGGATGACATCGGGGCGGTAATGACGGATGAGACGCACGCATTCTTGATACGTCTCGCGGTCGTTCACCACGCCTTGCGTGGGCTTGCCCAGAATCACGCGCTCGGTGATGCCCAGCACCCGGTCACAGGCTTCCGCCTCCGCCCGACGCACCTCGGCGATTTTCCCCTTCATTTCGGGGGTACTGTAACCCGTCTCCCCCGCGCAAAAAGTGACCACAAATACTTGCCTGCCCATCGCCGAGAGGCGGGCAATCGTGCCACCACAGCCGATAATCTCGTCATCGGGGTGTGCCGCAAATACCAGCACTCGTTGCCAGCGCTCTATCATCCTCTTCTCCTACAGGTTGCGTTGCCACTCGCGCATCACCGCTTCCGTATCCTTCATCCAGCGGTAGTCGGGCGCATCGTTCGGGATAAGGTCGCGGCTTTCACCCGCCAGCGTCCATAGGTAGTACACGCGCGTGCCGGGCGCGGCGGCGATGGGGTGGTATCCCCGCCGAATCAACAATACCGAGTTCTCGCGGATGGGTAGTATTTCGTCCACATCTCCCTCGGCAGTGTAGAGGCGTGCCACTCCAAAGCTGTTCGCGGGTTGCACCTTGAAGAAGTACACCTCCTCCTGCTTGCTCTCGTAGGGAGGGTTATGCACGTCGTGTTTGTGCGGGGGCCAGCTGGACCAGTTGCCCGGCGGGTTGATGGTCTCACCCACCACCAGACGCGAGGCAGGCGTGCGTTTGTCCACGATGTCCTTCACATCGCGCCGCCAGTTCCACACGCCCACATCACGCACGTGTACCTGATCGGGCTGTATCAGTTTGGGAAAAGCGTCCGTCGCCACACGTGTTTTGCTGATGGCTACCTCCGCCTCGTCCAGCACCTCTATCTTGACCTGCGTTTCATTCGGGGCGTAGAGGCTCCAGGCGTTGCTGTCGAACACACTTCGCCGCCCCCCGACGACGGAATAGTCCTCACCGTTTACCCACAGACGACATCTGCCCGACAGGAACACCAGCACCTCTTCGTAATCCTCCGTGTTCCAGGCAAAGGTATCGCCCGCCTTTCCCTTGAACACCCCGAACTCGATATACTCCATCTCACCCGCTTCCACCAGCGAGTTATAGCCGTACTGTAAAGCGGTGTGCTTTATCATCAGCCATTCCTCTCACGCAAACAGACTGATGCGTTGATTCGATATGGCTGAGAAGATTCCTGCGACAGGCCACTGCACAGTCGTGTAGCATATATCTACCTGCTTGCAGGTATAATCGGCTTAGCAGGTTTCTCCAGCGCACGCTTTACCGTTTCCTCGATGGTCTTCTCGGTGTTCTGCGGGTCGTAGCCTTCCAACCGCAAAACGATTATCCCGTCCTTGTCAATCACAAAAAGCGTCGGCAGGTTGCGAATCTGGTAGGACTGTTTGGCTTCCCCGCTGGTGTCGGCAGCGATGGGATAGGTAACGCCCATCTCCTTCGCAAACTGCACCACTTTGTCGTAGTCGTCGATATCCACCGCTACGCCGATCACGGTCACACCCTGTTGCTTATATCGCCTGTGGAACTCCTCCATCCTGGGCATAGTGTAACGACAGGGAGCACACCACGTTGCCCAGAAATCCAGCACAATCACATCGCCGTGATAGGAGGAAAGAGACCTCTGCAGTCCGTCTTCGGTAAACCTGAGCACCACATCGGGAGCGGTCTGCCCCACACCAATCGGTTCACCGGGCAAGAAGGCGTAGAGGATGAGAGCCACTACAGCGGTCCCGATAACATAAGCCATTATCCGGCGCATAGTCACCTCCCATTAAGCAACATCATCCGCTGGATTCTTACGCTGGAGGGGTTCTACACGTGTTCCCGAAACGCCTTTCGCACCACCAGAAGGAGCATAAGCCCGTTCCCGCGAAAAGGGGTCACGGATGTGCACGGATGAGACCAATCCGCACGGTTTATTCCGCCGCGTGCATCCGTTGCATCCGTGTCAATCGGCGGGCTGTTTACGCTTTAGAGCGTTTTCGAGGTGGCGAAAGATGAAGCGCGAATGCGGTTGCTCTGGGCATTGTGGAGGCGACCTGAACCGACGGGAGTTTCTGCAGGTCATGCTGATCGGTACAGCGGGAACCCTGCTCGCTCATGCCCTGCCCGCTGCCGACGAAAACCAGAAGATAGCGGTATGGCAGGTTTCCAGAAGCGAGCTGCCTCCCGTACGCCCTCCGCGTATCGGCACAGTGCAGACGCCGCGCACCTATCGCGGGCAGAATCTGGAATATGTGCTGATGCCTATCGGCGGGATCGGCACGGGCACGGTATGGCTGGATGGACAGGGGCGACTGGCGGTCTGGCAGGTCTTCAACAACCTCACCGAAGAGTCTCTGCCCCATGTGCATTTTGCTCTGCGCACAGCAGGCGAGCTCTACTTGCTGGAGAGCACCGACGGCGCAGAAGTGCCCTCTTTGCCTGTGGTCTCCTTCGAGGGAGGCTATCCGATTGCGCGACTGCATTACGATACCGCCAATCTGCCTGTTGATCTGACCCTCGAGGCGTTCAACCCGCTCATCCCGCTGGATACGTTCCACTCGTCGCTTCCCTGCGCCATCTTCCGGTGGACGGTGCGCAACCGCTCGAAGAAGGCGGTAGAGCTGAGCCTGCTGTTTACCCTGCCATGGTCTGGGCCGTGGGGCAACGCGCTGGAGGCAACACCGGGCTTCGAGCGTTACATCAGCTCTGTAGCCATGCTGGCGCCGGGCGCTTACACTCTGCGTGACCGCCACACGAAGCAGGACATCTCGCCCGTGCCTCTGTACCACCTGCTTCTCCAGCAGCCGGAGTCTCGTGTACTGCGGATGGCAGCGGAAGCCGCAAGTACGCTGGAGCGCGGAGGCGTCGTGCTGATAACTTATCCCACTCCCAGATTCTGGCAGGAGTGGAAGCCCAATTGGGAGGTACTTGAGGACTTCGAAGGCAACAGCTATGGCAACTGGACGGTGGAGGGTAGCGCATTCGGAGATAGACCACATACCGGAACCACGCCCGGACAACAGCCGGTCCGCGGCTTCTGGGGGAAAGGGCTGGTGAATACCTTCCTGCCCAACGACGAGCCGCAGGGGACGCTCACTTCGCCACCTTTCATCATCCGCAAGCGCTACATCGGCTTCCTGATAGGCGGAGGCAATCATCCCGGCGAGACGTGCATCAACCTGCTGGTGGACGGCAAGGTAGTGCGCACCGCGACCGGACGCAATAACGAGCGGCTGGAACCCTACGAGTGGGATGTTTCCCCATTGCTCGGCAAGCAGGCGCGGATACAGATTGTGGACAGACATTCGGGCGGTTGGGGGCACATCAATATCGACCACATCGTCCTCTCCGACGTGTCGCCGGTGGCGTTGTTCTTGGCGGTAGAGGCGATGCCGAAACTGCGTGACGCGCTACCGTTGAAAGCGAAGGCAATGCGCGAAGTGAACCTGATGGCAGGTGACCTTACCCCCCAATGGACGCCACAAGGCAAGCAGATGTTCGCCGACCTGGATATGAAGGATTGGCGTGTTCGGTATTACCTCCAGATTGAGAGCTTCGAGCCAGGCGACTGGCAGGTGTTGGCACAGATGTCCAACGGCGACCCGCTGATACTGATGCGTCAGCATGGACGGGGCAAGGTCATCCTGGTGCTTACCTCTCCCCTACCGGAGCTGCCCACCTCGTGGAGCGAGCGGATGTTTGCCGCCGCGCTTGGTCTTCAGGATACACAGAACCTGATGCTCCAGCCGGCACATCCACGCGCAGGTAGCATCGCAGTCAAAACGGACGCCCAGCCTGTCTACTCCCTCTGGAACGCGCTGTCCGACCTGCGCAAGAGCGGAAACCGCCTCGGTCAGCACGGCGCGATAGAGATACCGCTGAAACTGAAACCGGGGCAGACGCGCACCGTGCACTTCGTGCTGGGCTGGAGCTACCCGAACGTGGAGCGATTCGGGCACAGAGGCAATCTGTACTATCGCTGGTTCCAGACCGCCCAACAGGTAGCAGACTACGCGCTGCAGAATCTGCACCGGCTCTGGGGCTGGACACACCTGTACCATCAGACCATGTACGAATCCAGCCTGCCCCCGCTGATGCTGGATGCCATTACCTCGCAGGCGGTCATCCTGCGCGGCCCCACCTGCTTCTGGTCAGGAGATGGTTACTTCGGCGGATTCGAGGGGAGCTATGGTTGCTGCCCGCTCAACTGCACGCACGTATGGAACTACGCGCAGACGCACGCACGCCTCTTCCCCGAAATCGGGCGCAACATGCGCGAGAGCGACCTGCTGGTGTACCTGCATCCCAACGGTGAGACCTCGCACCGCCAGCACGCCCCGCATAATGCCTTCATCGACGGGCAGTGCGCCACAGTATGCGCTGCCTATCGCGAGCACCTTACCTCGCCGGATGATAATTTCCTGCGCAAGGTGTGGAGCCGGGTGAAGCTGGCAGCCGACTGGCTGATTTCCGCCATAGACTCCGATGAGGACGGCGTACCCTCCGGACACCAGTGGAACACCTACGACTGCGCGGTGTCAGGGGCGAGCACTTTTATCGGCTCACAGTACCTGTGCGCGCTGGCGGCGGCGGAGCAGATGGCTCTGCGCATGGGCGACAACGCCTCCGCCCGGCGATACCGACGCATCCGCCTGGCGGGAACTCGCAATCAAGACGCCCTGCTGTGGAACGGCGAGTACTACATCCAGAAGCCCGGCACCCCACCCGCTCACGACTACAACACCGGCTGCCATAGCGACCAGCTGCTAGGGCAATGGTGGGCACACCAATTAGGGCTGGGTTACCTGTATCCGCGCGAAAGGGTGCGTCAAGCATTGCAGGCGATTTATCGCTACAACTTCCGCCGCAACATGCGCGGACACAACCAGATACCCCGCCGATATGTGCTGGACGATGAAGGTGGTCTGCTGATGTGCACATGGCCTCACGGCGGTCGCCCCAACCCCTTCATCATCTACGCCGACGAGGTGTGGACGGGCATCGAGTACGCCACCGCCGGACTGATGCTGTGGGAAGGCATGGTCAGGGAAGCGGTGGAGATAGTGAACACCGCCCGCGCTCGTTACGACGGACAACGGCGCGATGGATTGGACTCCGGTCCGGGCGGTAACCCGTTTAACGAGCTGGAGTGCGGCAAGTTCTACGCCCGTGCGATGAGTTCGTTTGGGCTGTTGCTGGCGGCGCAAGGGCTGATTCTGGACACTCCCGCAGGCGTGCTGGGCTTCGCCCCCCGCTGGCAACCGGAGGACCATCGCAGCTTCTTCATCACGGGCACCGGGTGGGGACTGTTCACCCAGAAGCGTGGGCGCAACGAACAGCGTGAGCAGATAGACCTGCGTTACGGTTCCCTGCGCTTACGCGAGCTGGTGTTCCGGTTACCGGAAGGCGCAACCCTGCGCTCTGCCAGTGTGCAGATAGGCGGGCGAAGGGTGCAAACCTCGGCGCAGCTGGAGGGTGACCTGGTTACCATCCGCTTCATGCAAGAACAGCACCTGCGGGCGCCGGCGCGGGTAACGGTGTATTTGTCATGCTGAGCGTCAGCGAAGCATCTCACCTTTTTCTTGTCATGCTGAACACAGTGAAGCATCTCAGAATAGGTCGCCAATCTATGCCGCCGCTCCAGCCAGCGGCTCCAGCATCAGCGTCTCGGTCTCGTCGTCGTAGGCGATGAGCTCGCCATAACGCCCCCACTCGATGATAGTGTTAATCTGCTTCTCCGCTTCGGCGGGTGGCAGCTCCAGCTCGATGGCGGCACGGACGAAGTCGCGCTTCAGGCTCTGATTCTCCGCCAGATGCAACATGTTCATCAACCACTGGAAGATAGGCAGTCGGCGGATGCGCGTGGAGAAAATCTCTTTGCGCGTCAGGATGCTCGCTTCGCTGAAGGTCTCACCGAGTGGGGTCAGCATCACGTCACCCTGCCCCACGCGCACGAAGCCCAGCAGCTCGGCGGTGTCGATGAGACGCAACACCAGGTCGGAGTCCGCGCCGAAGTCTTCGGTGAGCTGATAGATGTCGTAAGTGGGTTGCGAGGACTCGGCGAGGTGCTCCAGCAAGCCCACCAGGTCGCTAATCTGGATTTGAGGCAACCAGCGGGTAACACCCGGCTTGCCCGGGGCGGTTCCCATCTCCACCGGCTCTGGCTGCGTCTGCCCGGCGAGAATGGCGTAAATCTGGTCAATCAGCCTCAGAAACTGCGGCGACTTCCGATGTCGCGGCTGAGGCAACTCCACGTTGACCTCGGCGATGACCCGCCCGGGCGACGTGCCCATAATGATAAGGCGGTCCGCCATTTCCGCTGCTTCCTCGATGTTGTGCGTGACCATCAAGATGGTCTTGGTAGGGATTTTGCCGTCCAGCCACAGCTCCAGCAGTTCGCCCCGCAGTGCTTCCGAGCTGAGCACATCCAGCGCAGAGAACGGCTCGTCGAGGCACAGCAGCTCCGGCTCTACCGCCATCGCGCGGGCGAAACCCACCTTCTGGCGCATCCCACCGGACAGCTCGCGCGGGTAGGCGTTCTCAAAGCCGTCCAGACCCACGCGGTCCAGCAGGTCCAGAGCACGTGCGGTGCGGATTTTGGGCGGAATCCCCCTCGCCTTCAGCGCAACCTCCACGTTCTCCTGCACGGACAGCCACGGGAAGAGCGCAAAGGTCTGAAACACGATGCTGGCGTGCGGGTTCACTCCTCGCAGCTCTTGCCCACGATAGCGAATGACCCCTTCCGTGGGGCGTTGCAGACCGGTGATAAGGCGCAGCAGTGTGCTCTTGCCGCAGCCCGACGGTCCCAGCAAGCACACAAACTCCCCTTCCCCAATGCTCAGGTTGATGTCTTGCACCGCATAAAATCGCTTCCTGCCGGTGGCGTACACCTGGCTCACATGCTCCAGTTCTACAAGCACCTGCCCGTTGTTCATCTCTCACTCCATCCTGTAGCGTGATGCGGCGATTCGGTATAGTCGTCTCCAGAGCAAGCGGTTCACGAGCACCACCGTCAGAATCATCGTCAGCGTAGACGCCAGCAGTAGCGGGAAGTCGCCCTGCGCTGTACTGAAGGCTATCAGGTCTCCCAGACCGTTGACCCGCAGAGTCTTCCCCCCAAACTCCACGTACTCTGCCACGATGCTGGCGTTCCAGGCACCACCGCTGGCGGTAATCGCGCCGGTGATCAGGTACGGGAACAGCGCGGGCAGTATGAGCACCCTCCACCGCTGCCAGCGGTTCAGCCCCAATAAGGTAACGGTAAACCGCAGCTCCTGCGGGATCGACATGGTACCCGCAATCACATTAAATAGAAGATACCACTGCGTGCCGGTTAACATCAACAGGACGGCTGCCATATTTAATCCGCCCGGCAGGTTCACCAGCATCAGCACGAACACCGGAAACAGAGCGGTGGCGGGAATGGAGGCGGCAATCTGCACCAGAGGCTGTAACCACGCTGCAAGGCGAGCGTTCATGCCGATATACACCCCCAGCGGAACCGTCCAGCCAAACGCAATAGCCAGCGCAACGAACACCCGCAGAGCGGTCATGAACACGCCATGCAGGATGGCGAACCACTGCGACAGCTGCACTTGCGCCAGTAGATGCAGAGCGCGCAACGTCCCGTAACCAACCAGCAACAGCACGGTCAGGAAAAACAGCCGCCAGGCGACATCCTCGCGCTGGAGATGTGCGGAGACGTGCTCCGAGCGAAACGGCCAGACCCGTAGCGTCCACTCGTCGATCCGTTCCCCAATGCGCTCCCAGAGCGCGGATACTCTCTCCGAGAATCTGGAGGAGCGCAGCACATCGTAGAACCACGAACTGGCATGTGTCTCCTGTTCTATCATCTCCAGTTTGAACTTCTCGCTCCATGCCACCAGCGGCCGCCACACCAGCTGGTCCAGCAGCACAATCACCAGCACCAGCGTGCCCAGCCCCCAGAGGATGGCGGGGACGTTGCCCTGATGAGAAGCCTCGCGCAGATAAGCACCCAGACCGGGTAGTCGGTAATCGCGCTCGCCGACGGTGAATATCTCCGCCGCCATCAGGAAAAACCAGCCACCCGCCCAGCTCATCATGCTGTTCCAGATAAGCCCTATCGCGCCGAAGGGCAGCTCCAGCTTGCGCATCCGCAGCCACCAGTTCAACCGAAACACCTCCGCTGCCTCGCGCAGGTGCGCGGGCAACGTGGTCAAAGACTGATACCAGGAAAAGGTCAGATTCCACACCTGGCTGGTGAAGATAAGCACGATAGAAGCCAGTTCCGCAGCGAGCCGCTCATGCATGACCGCGCTCAGTCCCAGCAATACCACGGGCAGGAAGGAGAGTATCGGCACGCTCTGCAACACATCTAGAGTAGGTAGTAGGATCTGCTCTGCCCGACGACTGCGCGCCGCCGCGTAGCCATATACCAGCGTGAACGCCAGCGAAAGCAGGTACGCCGCTCCCATCCGCAGCACCGAACGCAGCGCGTAATACGGCAGCGCGGAAGGCCCCAACACAATGCCTGGACCCTTCACCACCTCCGGCGCGTGAAAACCAAAATGCACCCCCGTGTAGAGCAACGCCGTAATCGTCAGCAAGACAAAGGCATCGCTCCACCGAAACTCCCGGGTAGTTTGTTTGAGCTCGTAAATCGGCGATTTCAAGAAGTGCATCGGTAAAGGTTCCTTTTCCAGCGTGGAACAGATGACGCGGGTGTGTCACCACCTTATTATACATGGCAGGAAGGGGCGGGAACAAGCAAAGAATCCTCTGTTTGCAGTAAAACTTCATCGTGATGCAACCTTGACGTGCCTCCGGGGGTCTTTCCGAAGGGAGGATGAGAGCGATACTGCTCATAATGCTGCTCGTCATCACGCTGTGCGCAGCGGACACCTGGGCGCAGCAACCCGTGCGTACTTCGCCGGCGTGGAAACAGCAGTTGGAGCGTGCCCGGCAAGCGTGGAGTAGAGGAGAGAGCGACCGTGCTCTGGCAGTGCTGCGGAAGGCGTTCGTCCTCGCCCCCAATCCCCTTGCTCGCGCCCAGATTGCCTTCCGCTATGCGGACTGGTCGCACCAGCTGGGCAGATACTCCACCGCCAGAGAGTGGTATGAAAGATGCCTCTATCTCGCGCCGTCGGGTTCCGACCTGATCCGCCGGGCGCGCGAGGGAATGGCAAAGCTGCCGCCAGCAGCGCCCACCCCTGCCTATCCCTATCCGTCTACCACGCCGCCCTTTACCCCATTGCCGCAACCAATGCCCGAAAGCGGAGTGAACTGGCAGACGTCGCTGGCTGTGCTGTTTTTGGTTCTGGTGATCGGGCTGCTGGTGCTTTTGCAGTGGACAAGCGGATGGAACACACAGGCTTTCTTCGCTCAGGCGCTCCTGAGCGTTCTGCTCGCGGCAGGAGTAAGCATGATGACCCCGCTGGGGGTGCTGCTGGCGTCACAGCAGTTCTCTCCCCAACCCGAAAGCTGGATAGCAGGCGTGCTCACCATCGGCAGTATCGCTTGCATGGTCTTCGCCGCGCGCACCTGGCAGCAAGGGCAGCTATTGCGCAACACCCCTCTTACCCGTCTGCGTAGCGCGTCGCATGGCTTCCTGAAGGCGCGCGGTATCGCCGAGCCAGCTTTTGGCGTTACCACTAGCCAGGTGGGAAACATCTCCGGCATCTACATCAGCGAACTTTCCGAGCGCTACGTGCGTCGCACGGAACAGTACTACGACTCGCAAAGCAAACGCTGGAAAACGCGTACCGTCTATCGTTGGGAGACCATCTACAGCTCCTCGCAGGGCGTGAACTTCGTGCTGGATGACGGCACGGGCAAGGCGGTGGTGGAGGTGAACGGCGCAGAGTTCTACCCCGACCATGTGGCTCTGTTCTACAACTACCGGCCTGTTCACTCGTTCCCCTGGTTTGCCAGCGTGGGAGACGTGCGCACACGGGTACATTTTATTCCCCCCAATGCGACGGTGACCGTGTGGGCAAGATACTACGAACACGACCTGCCCGGCACGACGCGCGACGAGATGCGCCTGCAGTACGACCGATTCCACAAATGTATGGTGGTGCTGGAGGGGCGAGAGAGCAAAGTGTACACCGCCCGCACGGGCACGGGGCTTGCACTGGCGATTATCGGCATCACGATGATGCTGGGCGTGGCGTTTATCCTGTTCCACCCGGGCGTGGTGGCAGAGTACATTCACGGATACTAGGAGGTTACACCAATGGCAACCGTTTCGACATTAGCGATTGTGCTGTTCATCGTGGGAGGCGTGCTGGTGATCTGGGTCATCGCCGCCTACAACAACCTGGTGAACCTGCGCGGGCAGGCGCAGCGCGCGTGGGCGAACGTGGATGTGGTGCTCAAACAGCGTTGGGACCTCATCCCAAACCTGGTGGAGACGGTGAAAGGCTACGCCCAGCACGAAAAGCAGGTGCTGGAGCGCATTGCCGAGCTGCGTGCGGTCGCGCTGGGCGCACAGGACCGCAAAGAGCGTATTCAGGTAGAGCAAGAGGCAACGCGCCTGTTGGGCAACATCATCGTGTGGGGCGAGCAGTACCCGGAGCTCAAGGCGAACGAGAACTTCCTGCACCTCCAGCGCACGCTGGCAGATTTGGAGGAACAAATCGCCGACCGACGCGAGCTGTACAACGAGGCGGCGACCAACTACAACGTATACCAGAAGACCTTTCCCGCCGTGCTGGTAGCGCAGAGCGTGTGGGCGGAGGAGATGCCCCTCTTTGAGGCAGCGCCGCAGGAGAGGGAGGTGCCGAAGGTGCAGTTTTAGCCGCAGCGGTTTGGCAAAGGTTGAGCGCGAAGTACGGGATACCGACGGTTTCTCCCTCATAGGAGGGCGAGGCTCCTGCCGAGCCGTTGATGCACCCAGCAGGAGCCTTCCGGGGTGTTGGACACTCATGCAGAGGACGTATTCGCAGATGACAAATCGCCAGCAGCACAAGCTGTTAAGCCTGCAAGGACGGTGGCAAAGAGTAACACCAACGTGGCTGGAGAGCGGAACG
>JBMFOT010000009.1:0-64894 GCA_049969495.1 Armatimonadota bacterium | reverse complement strand
CAGCGTTTTGCCGAGACGCAGCAGTATACAGA
Organism: Armatimonadota bacterium; assembly: GCA_049969495.1. Taxonomy (GTDB): domain Bacteria; phylum Armatimonadota; class HRBIN16; order HRBIN16; family HRBIN16; genus HRBIN16. The sequence continues at coordinate 64,862 of JBMFOT010000009.1, read as the reverse complement.
CGAACGCATATCCGCCCTGCAGGAGTGGGCAGAACAGCGTTTTGCCGAGACGCAGCAGTATACAGACGAACGCATATCCGCCCTGCAGGAGTGGGCAGAACAGCGTTTTGCTGAGGTGCAGCAGCATACGGACGAGAAGTGGTCTTCACTGCGGGAGTGGGCGGAACAGCGTTTTGTGCGTTTGGAAAGCAGGGTAGACAATCTGTACTCAGAGGTGGGTCGGCTCACCAACGTTATCGGTGCATCGCTGGAGGAAGAGGCACAGGCATCGGTGGCGACGTTGATGCGACACAAAGGCTACAAAGCTCCCGTAGAAGGCTACCCCGTGCGGCTGGATGGCGCAGGCGAAATCGACGTGGTTCTGCCGGTGGAGTCACCCGAAGGCGAGAAGTTTACTGTGGTGGCGGAAAGCAAGGCACGTCTTAGCCGCCGGGCGGTGATCGATTGGGCAAACCGCATGAACTCCCCCGACTTCCGGCATCGTCTCAGAGAGGCTGGGGTACCGGGTCCCTACCTGGTGTACACCTACGCTATCCGTGTAGACCCTGCCGCTCTGGACGCGGCGCGGGAGGTCGGCATCGGCGTGATGTCCGGGCGAGGGGTGCTGGTGGAACCCAGGGAACCTTTGCCTGAAGCATAGAGATTTTTCCCCAATCACGGAAGGACAGGCTCGTTTGCAGGCTGGCAGGAGATAAAGCGAGGAACCACCATCGGTCACAAGAAGCTGCACAGGGTCGCTCCTGTTACCGCCACGCGTGCGAAGGTAAACATTCTCCGGTCACGTGCGCTGCCCTTAATACGTACTGTGAGCCTCTATCACGCTGAAAACAGCGACAGGGTGGAATGTGTACAATCTGGTGGTGCGGTAGGGTATGCCTCTCGCGCAGGGCAACGCTCCTGCTGAACGGTTCGAGCGGTTGGCAGATGCTCGGCAGGTTATGCCGCGCGTTACGCTGAATAAAAACGGAAGCACTGTATCTTCAGCGGAGGAGATATTGCGGAACGATGAGGTGGCTGTTTGCACTGTGGATACTGGTTTTGCCGCTGAATATGGCTGCTGGCGATGTAACGGCACGCGGAGGCGATTACGAAGCACGGCTTGGCGCGAACGGGCTAGAGGTGCGTTATAAGGGTGTGCCCGTCGTCGTCGGTAGTCGGTTCACCCTGTTCAAACCGAACTACACCGGGGCGTATTTCTCGCAGGCGGATTTCACCGGATTGCCCACGCAGGTGGACGGTAATCGCATCACCATTACTGGACGCATCCCGGACATCGACGCCGAGTTCTCCTGCCGCACCCTTGTGGACAGAGAGGGCGTACAGATATGGTTTACCCTGCGCGTGCGCGGGCAGGCGGAGCCGAGCCCTGTGGAGCTTGCCCTGCTGATGTTTCCGCCAGACGAGTTCGCCGGCGGCAGCTACCGCCTGGACAGCCTCTTTGGTCAAGCGCGTCCACAACCTCTACCGTTAGAGAAGCCGCAGACCTCTGCACCGGGCACGCAGTTGATTGCCGGTGGCGTACGGGGGCTGACGCTGACAGGGCGTAGGGTAGAAATCACGCTGGAGAATCTCGGCGAGGTAGCCCCCAATTTCTTCGACATGCGCTCGCGCGATTTCCCACAGCCCGAACGGGTGTACTGGTTGTTATACCAGTGGGCGGCGACCGGAGGCGAGACCACCTGCGGCGTGCGGTTGCAGGCGCGTCCGGTGGCGCAATCAGCCGCGCCGCGCGCAGGCGCAGGCAAGGTGTCTTTCGTGGAAGGAGGCAGACGGGTGGAGGTTCGGCAGATTTTCGTGTCCCAGCAGGCACACGCCATCGAGAGGGCAGCTGCCCGTGAACTGCAGCGTATCCTGCGCGAGATGGTCGGTAAAGAGATATCCGTCACCGAAAGCGACGGCAGTGGTCTCCCTGCGCAGGGCGTGGTGTATGTAGGCAGGAGCGAACCTGCCAGAGCACGCGCCCTCTACACCGATGAGGAGTTCGCCCCTCTCGGCGAGGATGGCTTCATCCTGCGCCTGAAGGGAGGCAATCTGCTGGTGGCGGGAGGCGGCTATCGCGGTACGGTTTATGCGGTGTACCGTCTGCTGGAGCGGTTGGGCTGCCGGTTCTATTCTACCGAGCTGGAGATAATTCCCCGCAGAGCTGCACTGCAGATCAAATCGCCGCTGAACGTCGTGGATAAACCTGCCTTCGAGTGGCGGGCAATGTGGGGAAGAATCCTGCCCATGACCGCCGGGCTGTCGCCGGGGGAGTGGGAGGCGAAGGTAGGCGGTATAGACCTGCCCAAGATGATGGGCATCCCCCCGCGCGGTTTCTGGCACCATACCATGGGCTTCCTGTTGCCTGCCGACAGCGTGCCCAAAGAGTATCTCGCCGAAATCGGTGGCGAGCGGCGCGTGACCGAACCGGCGGTGCAACAGTACTGCCTGTCCAATCCCGACCTGCAGAAGGCAATGACCGAAGCGGTGCTTCGATGGATAGAAAGCGACCCCTCCCCTCTGTACTATCCGGTACACTACGGCGACACCGCGCAGTTCTGCCAGTGTGAGCGGTGCAAGGCGTGGTACGAAGAGCACGGCAGCCTGACCGACGCGGTGATATGGTTCAACAACCAGATAGCACAGGAGGTGGCGAAGCGGTTTCCGGGCAAGTTTATCACCACGCTGGCCTACTGGTCAACCCGCAAACCACCGGTAAAAGAGCGTCCTTTGCCCAACCACCTTATCATCTTCTGCGCCATTGCGGAGTGCCAGGCGCGTCCGTGGTCGCATCCGGTGAATCTGAAGCGGAACGTTGTTTCGGACCTGGAACAGTGGATTGCCATTCATCCGCTGGGCGCACGGGGCATTATCACCTTTGAGTATCCCACCACCTACTATTACGTCGGCTATCCTTACCCTGCCCTCTACGCTTTCGCAGAGAACCTGAAGTACTACAAGCGACTGGGCATACGGGGAGTATACATCTGCGGGTTAACCGACGGGCATCTGGTGCATCTCTACTCGTACGTGATGCCCCGCCTCATGTGGAACCCCGACGCCGACCTGCGCCGGCTGATGGACGAGTTCTGTAAGGCGTGGTATGGCAAAGCGTGGCAGCCGATGCGGGACTACATCGACCGCTTGCATCGCAGCGCGATAGAATCGGCGAGCGAGGGCGTGATGGACTGTCATGCGGGCCCAGGACAACGGTTCTTCCGCGAGCTGTTCACACGCGAGTGGCTGGACAAGCAAATCTATCCCCTCTTCGAGCGAGCCGAACGGTTGGCAGAAAGCGAGCTGATTAAACGGCGCATCTGGCGCGAGAAATGGGGTGTGCTGTTCACCGACCTGTTCCTGAATGTGCAGCGCGGCAGGGACATTGTGCCCGATGGCAGCGAACGCGGTTACATCCGGCAGACACCGTCGCGAGAAGCATACTATCGCATTTCCGAACTGCTACGCCTCACCCGCGCACTCGGGCGCAACTGGGCGGTGGAGCCTCGCCTTCGCTATACACTCTCTGCGGTTATCGGCTTCGAGCCGACGCGGACCCCCTGGTGGGAGTGCCCGCAGGTGCAACAGCTAATGGAAGACCCACAGCGTGCCTATGAACAGGAGATGATAGCCTTCAGCGAGCAGGAGGTGGCGCGACGCATCGTTCGGCTGGAAAGCCCCTACCTGATAGCGGACCTTGTGCCAGCACTTGGAGGGCGAATCTGGCGGCTGTACTCTAAAGAGATGAAGGAGGACCTTTTCTGGCGAGGCACACTGGAGTGGCGGTTACTGCAGAGTGGACATCGGGCGGACTACTACCTGAACTTCGGCGGATACGAGGAGTACGTCGGTGAGAAGTTTGCCTCCCCCGGCTGGTCGGAACAGTACGAGTGCACCGTTTCGCCGGACAAACGCAGCGCCACCCTGTCTACCAATCTGTCGGGCGGTTTGCAGGTAACGCGCGTGGTCACCCTTTCCCCTGACGAAGCAGCGGTAGAGATTGAAACACGTCTCACGAACCGCTCGACGCAGGCGGTTTCCGGCGTGGTGTTGCGCACACACCCGCAGTTTCGGCTATCCGGCGACAGCGAGGGCTTGCAACTGCTGGTGAAGACTGCGGACGGCAGCTGGAAGCCAATGCCCGTACGCTCGGAAACCTTCCTGAACGGTGCGGACCTCCCCGCAGGCGTATGGGGTATTGCCGACCGGACGCGAGGGATTACGCTTCTCAACGAGTTTGACCCCTCGCAGGTGCGCCAGTGCTATCTGTATACCTCACGCGAGTTTACCAATCTGGAGTTGTTCTCTCATGCGAAGACGCTGGCTCCAGGCGAAAGCTTTGTGCTGAGGCATCGGTACGTGATCGGTCGTCAATAGCTTTACATCGGCTGATATTCCACTATACCCTCAGCCGCCTGCTTGTCCAGCCACCATATCAGCTCTCCATCCTCGGGCAGCACTAGTGCGGCGGGAAGGGGAGCGTTCTCTATAAGAACACGCCGCGCCGCTTCCGCCTTGTCCGCACCGGTAACCAGAAAGTACACCGTCTGCGCCGCGTTCAGCACGGGGAGGGTGAGCGTTAAGCGCACACGCGGCTCCACCGGTGCCTCTCCGACCGCTACCCATCGTTTTCGTTCCTTCAGTGCGGCGGTGCCCGCAAATAGCGATGCGGTATGTCCATCCGCTCCTATACCCAGCAGAACGAGGTCAAACCGGGGTATCCTCCCGAAGAAGGTGCGGAGTTCCTGTTCGTAAAGGCGTGCCGCGTCATCCGGGCTGGCGGCATCGGTAGGCATCGGGTGTATATTTTCGGGTGGGATATTCAGAGGAGCTATCAGCGTTTCGCGAGCCATGCGAAAGTTGCTGGCAGGGTGGTCGTGCGGCACATAGCGTTCGTCGCCCCAGAAGAGATGCACTCGGCTCCAGTCTATCTGTTGCCGATACTCCGTTGCCAGCAGACGGTACAGGGCACGCGGTGTGTTCCCGCCTGCCAGAACGAGACTGAACAGGGACTGTTGTCGCAGCCTCTGCGATACCTCGTCGGCCAGCGCATCTGCGACGCCACGAGCGAGTTCGTCGGCGGTTTCGGCTATGCGCACTATGCGTCCGTATGTTCGCTTGTCAGTGCTCGCCATCGGTGTGTTGGGGAATCGAGGATACGTTCCGCCTCGCGGGGCCCCTCGCTGCCTGCGGGGTAGAACGCCATCGGCACGTTTTGGGTTTGCCATGCTCTCAGCACAGGGTCCAGCACTGCCCAAGCCATTTCCACTTCGTCAAAACGCAGGAAGTAAGTGCGGTCACCCTGCAGGATGCTCAGCAACAGCGTCTCGTATGCTTCAAAGCCCTCTTCGCCAGCCTCCCGATAACAAGCCCTCAGCGCGATGCGACGCGCTCGCATCTCCAGTCCCACCGTTTTCGCCTGAGCGATCAGCTCCATTGCCTCAGCAGGTTTCATCTCGAAGACGAAGCAGTTCGGTTCGAGGCGGTCCAGAGGCGTCTGACGGAAGAGGTGCACAGGAGCCGACTTGAACTGGATGGCTATCTCACTGCGTTCCGCCGACAGCCGCTTGCCCGTGCGCAAATAGAAAGGCACGCCCTGCCACCGCCAGTTATCCACGTACAGCTTCAAGGCGGCGTAGGTTTCGGTTGTGGAGTTCGGTGACACGCCCGGCTCCTCCAGATAGCCCGGCACTTCCACACCCCCAACCTTCCCCCGTGTGTACTGGCCGCGCACTGCAAACGCGCCGACGGCGTTCTGGGGGACAGGGCGCACACACTGCAGCACCTTCACCTTCTCGCTGCGCAGGGCATCGGCATCCAGGCAGGGCGGCGGTTCCATGGCGGTGAGGGTGAACAGCTGCATCAAGTGGTTCTGCACCATATCGCGTAGCGCGCCCGACTGGTCATAGTAGCCAGAGCGGTCTTCTACACCGGCGGTCTCAGCGGCGGTAATCTGCACGTAATCTACATAGTTGCGGTTCCACAGCGACTCCAGCAACAGATTGGCGAAGCGAAAGACGAGGATGTTCTGTACCGTCTCCTTGCCCAGATAATGGTCGATGCGGAACACCTGTTCCTCGCGCCAGTGTCGGCTCACACGCTGTTGCAGCTGGCGTGCGCTCTGTAGGTCTTGTCCAAAGGGCTTCTCAATCACCAGGCGGCGGGTACCGTGATGTTCATGGTGCAAGCCTGCCGCCGCCAGGTATTCCGCCGCCTCGGCGAACAAGCCGGGTGGCAGAGCAAGGTAGAACACAGCATCGGCATCTATCCAGTCTCGCAGCTGGCGCACCCCTTCCGCATCCAGTCCACCCTGCACGTATGCTACGAACCGGCGCGCAAACTCGCCCCATGCGCTCATGTCCTTGCCCGCCTCACGCAGTGCTTGCTCCATGCCGTTCAAAAAAGATTCCAACGTCAGGGGGCGGCGGGCGTAGATGACGATTTGCAGGTCGGGGCTCAGCAAGCCAACCCGATGCAGGCGGTACAGCGCAGGCACCAGAAACCGCCGTGTCAGGTCGCCCGTGGCGCCGAAGATAACCAGTCGAGTGTTGGGCATTCGGCTTTTACCTCGTCAATCGCTCAATCAGCTCACGGTGCTGTGGGTAGCATTCCAGCAACTTCTGTCGGTCGCCCAGTTCGAAGTCTTCGAACTCGAAGCCGGGCGCGACGGTGCATCCCACCAGCGTGTAGCCGTTGGGGTCGTCTACCGTTGCGCCAAACCAGCATCCTGCCTTCACCACCACCTGAAATGTTTCGCCGTTGTCGGCGTTTATTCCCATTTTGACTTGTGACAGGTTGCCATCGGGGTCGATGATGTGCAGGGTGAGTGGGCTTCCTATGTAGAAATGCCATATCTCGTCCGAGCGCAAGCGGTGCAGAGCGGAGAACTGCTCCCCCGGCAACAGGAAGTAGATAGCGGTCGCTGCCGCACGCGGCCCCTCGTGCTCGTGCAGGCAACAGCCAAGCAGTCTCTGCTCGGAGCGATAGGTCTCGCGATAGTAACCACCTTCGGGATGGGGTTGTAGATTGAGTTTCTCTACCCAGTACTTTGCCTCGGCGTTCATCATCGCGTCCTCCCCGCGAAGGAAATCTCGGCAATACCCATTGGCTTCAGGGGTACTTTGCTACAGTACATTTTACCTCTTTCGGGGGAGTTCTGTCTGCTGGCAATCGCTCTTCGCCGGGAAGGGGCATGCGACATCTCTGTAGAGACGAAAAAATGGCGCGCCCGGAGGGACTTGAACCCCCGACCTTGAGGTCCGCAACCTCACGCTCTATCCACTGAGCTACGGGCGCGCTAACACCTGTATTATACAGTGCGCCTCACAAAAAGTCAAGTTGTTTAGAGGACGTTCGATAAACCATGTAGGCACCCCGCATCCATAACCACCACAAAAAACGGCCATCCCCAGCCAGCTGCACCACCCCCACCAAGTTCCACGACACAAACATCCCCCATACCCATACCGCTGCACCTGCCCACGAACGCGCCCTACACACACTCCCATACGCACCCTTCACACTCCCAAACAACTGCTACTATTGGGTAGGGTCTTCCGCGTCGTTTGGGCAGGGGGTGTTGTTGGCAGAAGCGTTGGACGTAGTCAGTGATGACCCTCACGGGGAGGGTGGTCAAGGTGGTGTGTTTAGGGTATTGGTGCTTCATAGCCATTGATATACCCGATATCCACCAACTTTTTGAACATCCTCAGTTAACATCCGCCCAGCACACGCTTCTTTTCTTTTTTGACCGGCACAGAGGACTTGTTCTGCCGAATCAACTCCGGTATCACGCGCTTCGCCTTGCTGCGGAAGCGGTAGGTGAACTCCTCCATCATGCTCTGTGGCGGTCGTGAAGGCTGGAACTGCAAAATCTGTTCACGAAAGGCGTTCAGTCCTCCTTCCAGAATCTGAATGCGCTGGAAACCCAGCTCGTGCGCAATGACCGCCATTCTACGCTCGGTCAGCTCGTCGTTGGCAACAAAAACGTTGATTTTGCCCTTCAGCCGGAGCAGGCGCGACGGCTCCTGCTCGAACAGGTTATCCACCGTAAAGGCGTAAGATTTCGGCAATCGCTCCCGTGCAATCTCGGCTTCAGGGCGGAAGTCTATCACCTGAATCCGATCGTCTTCTTCGTCCATCAAGCGGAAGGCGAACTCGTCCACGCTCATCGCTTCCACCGGATAGGAGCGCACCAGTCGCTCGTCCTGCGCCAGCTGTAGCAATTCCGCTTTGCGGTCGGTAAACGAAAAGGCGGATAGTGCCAGCACGATGCCTGCCGCCACCACCCCAACACGCGAGGGCGCCCAGCGTAGAGGTTGCACCGACTTGCCGTTCACCTTTTGTTCCACGAGGGAGGCAACGCCGAACGCTACCAGCGCGAACAGCACCATCGCGAAGGCGAACAGATTGGGCGACACGCCCAGCGTCTGCGAGATGCGCGGACTACCCAGATACGCTGCTTTATACAGTCCTTCAAACAGTGGGTAGCCCTCCGCAAATATCAGCACGCCTACCAGCGCACCGCCGATGAGCGCGAGCGCGTCCAGCTTGCCGATAGCAGCGGCGCAGAAGCTGGTACCCGGGCAGTAGCCGCCAATCACGAAGCCCAGGCCCATCACCACACCGCCGAGTATCGCCGACCAGAGGAAGGTGGGGTTGATGTATACCAGATTCATATCCAGCAAACCGAAGTGTTCCAGTGCCATCACCCCTACCATCGCCACGATGCCGGCGGTGAAGAAGACGCGCAGCACCGTGAAGTCGTAGCCGTAGAACAGCCCCACCAGCCGACGCGATGAGGAGAACCCCGCCTGCTCTAGTATCGCGCCAAACGCGATGCCGATGAACAGCGCGAGGATATAGTTCAGGTTCTGACTGATAAGGTCTGGTACCAACGGTCCCATCGTGTCCCTCCTACATCCACAGCTTTCTAAAGAAGTAGGCAAAGGCGTATGCTCCCGCGAAGATGGCCATCATCGTCAGGATGCCACCGGTCGCCATCACCGCCATTCCGCTCAGAGCCGCACCGCTAGTGCATCCTCTGCCCAGCTGCGAGCCGATGCCCCACAGGATGCCTCCGATAAACGCCGCTATCAGGCGGGTGCGTGAGGCGATTCGTGGTCCCTTCTCGATAACCGGCCTAAGGCGTCCGGCTACCAGCCCCGACAGGAACGCACCGATGAACACGCCCACGATTTCAAACACCAGCCAGTTCTTCAGCGGCCCGCCGGCAGGATGCTCTGCAGCGTACTCCTGATAGAACTTTGCCGACTGAGCCTGTCGGGGAGCCACCGCTTCCACTCCCGCGACGGTAAAGCTCTTGATTGCCCCGCTCGCGCCCAGTCCGCGACCGGTGATATAGATGGTGACCAGCAACAGTAATCCCAATAACACGCCCGCCAGATAAGGGTTCATGTATCTCGTTTCGCTCATGCCTGCTGTCCCTCCAGAATGCCCGCGCTTGTCGGTTCCTCTACCTCCTCGTAGCCGGTAATCATGGTACGGAGGTTAGAGAACACTGTTTCGCCGGTGGTGGTCATGTACAGATGCACCACCAGGAAAGCCATCAGCAGGAATGCGCCCAGCGTGTGCGCCAGCGCGATGAACTTCAGTGAGCCGACGCTGATGGCTTCGATACCGTAGCGGGTGGGGTAGCGGTAGAACATGTACAGCAACCCCGACGCCACTACCAGCGGGATCAGCACCACCTTCAAGCCGAAGTAGGTAAGCTTTTGTAATGGGTTCAACTTGCTTAGCCCTGTCTTTTTGCTGGGATGGGGCGCATTGCGGAAGATGCCCAGTAGATAGTACTCCAGCTGCGCCCGCACGTTCTCCAGCGTCGGCACGTACTGCCGCCATTCACCGGTGGTGAAGTGCCAGAAGATGGCGAAGGCTATTAGCGTCAACAGCAGGTAGGCGGCGATGCTGTGGTAGCGCACCGCCTCCCGAAAGCCGAAGAAGGTGTATGCTCCATGTATCTCGAAGCCGGTGAAAGCAAGGAACAGGATCAGCACCGCCTGTGTCCAGTGCCAGAACCGTTCGAAGCCGGTATATATCCGAACACGCTTTTTGCTCATCGTTTGCCCTCCTTACTGCGCCTCCATGAGGTAGCAATACGCACGCTGCCGTGCGCCAGCACGCCAAAAATCGCCAGCAGCAGAAGCCCTTTGCCAAAAGCCTCCACCTTCGGCGAGCGGTCACGCCCCGGAATATAAAAATCCTTTAGGTTGGCGATACGGCTGTTGTGGCGCGTATGGCACTCGCTGCATTGCAACGCCTTCTCCTTCGGCGAGACCATGTGGTTGACGGGCCAGTACATGGTGGTTTCGATGAAATCCATCTTTCCGCTGAAGGGCAGTCCATGCTCCTTCATGCCCACCTCCATCGCGCGAAGCAGGTCGAAGTCTTCCCACAGTGCCCCCTCGCCCTGTCTGGGGGCAAACAGCTTGGGCAGCAACAGCATCCGGGTGACCGGGTCGTAGAACTGCCGGGTGCGCATCACCTTGACAGGGAAGATTTTGGCGTCGGGGTCGGCGTAGGAGCCTTCGAAGCGATTCAGGATGACGGGCTGGGCAGGATCTTCGATGCGGTCGCCGGGCAGGTAGTGATGAGCCGTGCCGTTGAACCATACGTACTCCGGTTTCAGGTTCTTGCCCCAGCGGAAGGTGCCCTTTTTGGACATGTAGAGGATGTTGCCCTCGGCGTCTTTCTCTTCATAAGGCTTGCCGTTTCGGAGCTTACCTGCGGTGGACCAATCCCAGTATATCTTGGTGGCGTTCACCTTGGCGTAAACCGGGATGTGGCACGTTTGGCACGCCACCTTCAGGGTGTGTTCGTTTAACAGGTCGTCCTCGTGGGGAGTACTGGTGTGGCACTGTTCGCAGGTAACGCGGTTGCGGTTCATGGACGAGAGCGAGTAGAGCTGCCCGCGGATATGATGCTTTTCGGTGGTGTGGCAGTCCACACATTGCATGTTCGCTCCGTCCACCGCCATGTGAACATCCACGTCGCGTGTGGGTTCGAACATCGCCTCTTCGAGGTCGCCGTGTTTGACGTTGTTGCCACCGCCCCCGTAGAAGTGACACACCCCGCAATTACTGCGCCCCGGCCGCCCCACGCTCTGTGCGACCTTTGTCAGGTTGACCGTCGGTGCGGGCTGACCACCCTTGTTCTGCGCTTTGGCGTAGGTGCCGGTTCCGTCATGACAAACGAGGCAGTCCACATTGCGCGGGTCGTCGAAGCGGAAGGTCTTAACCGACTCCATACCGTAGCCCACATGACATTTGGCGCAGGCGAGCTCGTTGCCCTCGGCGGCGAGGCAAAAGTTGTTCACTGCGTTCTTTTTACCCAGGTACACCACGCCACGCCCTTTCACATACTCTTCGCGTTCCCAACTCCAGTGGTTCGAGCGCATCACCTCCGTGTGGCGTCCGTTGTGGCACTGGATGCAGGCTGAGGTGACGTCCTGTGGTCGGGCGAAGGCGCGTTGCAGTTGCGGAAACTTGCTATGGTCTACGGACGGCGTCCATTTCTTTGCGTACTGCTCTTTCAGTTGAGCCAGCGGGGTGGGAGGCAGCTCCTTCGGTGTCAGCGCGGAGACCACCGCTACCGCCGCCACCAACCCTATCGTGACGAGAATAGGTATCGCTCGCTTCATCTCCTTCACCATGCTAAATACTTGAGCGTCTCTGGTTACTCAATCTATTCTTGATTGTGTTCCCATCGGGTTAGATACATGCAAACGGGGAAGGGATTCATGAGGGGGTGTCCAAACGGTGATCAGCCATGTTACTCTGCGTTTTGGGAGGAAGCGATGCTTACAGAACGGCGGCCCAGGGTACTCTACTTGCCCAAGCCCAACCACACACCGCTGGCGTTTACGCCCTTGCGGATCGCCTAGACTTCCCAGCCCGACTTCGGTTTGCGGCGTGCTCCACCGCGTTTGGCGGTCTGGTAGGCGTCAATCAGGCTGACCACGTACACCGATGCCATGACCGAGGCGAGGAACAGGAATGCTCCCCCGCCCCGCTCGATGTTCTGCACGCCCCAGGGCGAGAACGCCATCAGCAACCAGAGCACCAGCCATATCGCGATCAGCACGCCGCCCTTGGTGCGGTCGTTCATCAGCCACTGGGCGAGACCGGGGAAGACGATGGAGGCGGCGATAGCCAGCAGGGGGCTGGCAGGCTCTTCGGGCAGGTCGGCGGCGGAGATGCCCTGCTGTTTGAGCAGTGCGGCGGCGTACTTGCGCTCGGCGGAGGCGTAGCGCGACGAGTCCACCGGTGAGAGGTCACGCGCTTTACGAAAAGATTGCACCGCCTCCTCGATGCGCCCGGTACGTTCCTGGATATCGCCCAGCAGTTCCAGCGCCTCGGCGTTGTTGGCGTCCAGTTCCAGCAGCTGGCGGCATCGTTCTTCCGCGCGCACCAGGTCGTTGCGCATCTGGTGGACGTACGCCTCACGCAGCAGCTTCTCTATCTGCTCGCGTCGCAGCTCGTCTTCCTCTCCGGCAGGCATGGTGCTACCCCCGTTTGTCCAGAACCGGTGCGCTGCGCCAGAACTCCTCCAACCCGTAAAACTCGCGCACCTCGGGTTGCATCACGTGCACCACCACATCGCCATAGTCCAGCAGCACCCACTCTCCGCGTACATAACCTTCCAGGCGCACCTCGCGCTCTCCTGCTTGCTCCATGAGCTCGATAATCTTGTCCACGATGGCACGCACCTGAATATTCGAGCGTCCGTTCATCAGCAGGAAATAGTCTGCCAGAATGGTCTTGCCGCGCAGGTCGATCTGCGAGATGCCCTCTGCCTTCACCTCCTCCGCAGCTCGCACGATGATATCTACCTTCTCTTCGGCTGTCAAGGCGTCTGATTCCCCCCTTTGGTAGTGGTTTGAGACAGCGCGTTCTGCTCCAGTTCGTCCAGCGCGTGGGTGACGCGCGTTTCGTCGGGAATGTAGTAACTTAAACCATCAATATTCCGCGGTTGTCCGGGTAGCACCCCCGTGAAGATGCGTTCCGGGGGCAGGTCCTTGCCAAAACGCGCCAAATGGAGTACCTCGCGTGTGGTCATATCGGTCTCTATCTGCTCCATAATCTGCCGGGTGAGCTCGGGTAGCTTGTCCATCTCCTGCCACTGGAACATCTTCGCCGCCAGCGCCTTCAGGAACTTCTGTTGACGCTGGATGCGCCCCAGATCGCCCAGCGGGTCGTGTCGGAAGCGCACATACTCCATCGCTTTTTCGCCGTCCAGCAAGCGATAGCCTTTTTTCAGGTGGATATACAGCCCCTGCTTGCGGTCTACATAGTGCATGTCTTTTTCGACGTCCACCTCCACCCCGCCCAGCAGGTCCACGATTCGCTTGAAGCCTTCCAGTCGTACCAGCACCACGCGGTCGATGGTGACACCCAGCAGGTTTTGTACCGTTTGCTTCGCGGTTTCCAGTCCACCCCAGGCGTAGGCGGCGTTCACCTTGAAGGTGCGGTGCCCCGGGATGTCCACCCGTGTGTCGCGCGGGATGGAGAGGGCGTACACCGCCTTTTTTTCAAAATCCACCGTTGCCACGATGATGGTGTCGGTGTTGCCCGACTCTTGGTCCACGCCCAGCGCGAGGATGCGCATTCGCGGCATCCCCTCGAAAGCGGGGGTAACCAGCTCCTGTACCGTCACCGGCTTGGGCGCCTCTCGATTATAGCCCAGCAGTGCGCCCAGAATGGCAGACCCTGCGATAACCGCAAGCGACAGCAGTGTCCACAGTATACGATGCAGCCACACGCGTGCGCTGGCGGTGGTTTCAAAACTCATTCGGCTCCTCCAGCGGTTCGTTGCGGTAAAGCTGATGTTTCAGGATGTACTGTACCACACTATCCGGTGTAAGGTATCGGATAGAGACGCCGCGGCGCACACGGTTACGGATGTCGGTGGCGGAGATGTCCAGCAACGGCATCTCCATCACGTAGACACGACGACACAGTGTGTCGGGCAGGTGCAAGCTCGTCAGGTCGAAGCCGGGGCGCGACGCCGCGATGATATGCGCCAGATGGCAGATACGCTCCGGCTGTTTCCACGAGGTCATATACGCCAGCGAGTCCGCGCCCATGATGAGGAACAGTTCGTGGTGCGGGTAGAGGCTGCGCCACTGTTCCAGCGTATCTACGGTGTACGACACCCCTCCGCGCTCGATCTCGATGCGGGAGGTGCGAAAGTAGGGGTTGCTTGCGGTCGCCAGCAGGGTCATGGCGAAGCGATGCTCCGCCGGCGAGACCGCATAGCTCTTTTTGTGGGGCGGTATCCCGCAGGGGATAAACACCACCTGCTCCAGTTCGAAACGCTGGCGAGCCTCTTCGGCAACAAACAGATGGGCGTAGTGGATGGGGTCAAACGTGCCGCCCAGTATTCCTGTGCGCATCGCTACGTTCGCACCTGCCCGTCGCCGTACACCACATATTTGGTGGTGGTCAGTTCGCGCAAGCCCATCGGACCGCGTGCGTGCAGCTTCTGGGTGCTGATGCCGATTTCCGCCCCGAAGCCGAACTCGAAGCCGTCGGTGAAGCGGGTAGAGGCATTGACGTACACGCAGGCGGCATCCACTTCGCGGGTGAACCGTCGCGCGGCGTCCAGACTGCGCGTGATGATGGCTTCAGAGTGACGACTACCGTAGTGGTTAATGTGGGCAATCGCCTCATCGAGGCTGTCCACCACCTTCACCGCCAGGATTAGCGCGAGGTACTCCGTATACCAGTCGTCTTCGGTAGCAGGGACCGCCCAGGGGACGAGCTGTCGCGTGCGCTCGCAACCGCGAATCTCCACACCGGCCGCCTTCAGCCGCTCGGCAAACGCGGGTAAAAACCGCCCTGCTACCGCCGAGTGCACCAGCAGAGTCTCCATCGCGTTGCACACGGAACACCTCTGCACCTTCGCGTTGAACGCCACATCCGATGCCATCTGCAGGTCGGCGTCCTCATGCACGTAGGTGTGGCAGTTGCCCACACCGGTTTCGATCACGGGCACGGTGGCGGTCTGCATCACCGTTTGAATCAAGCCCGCACCGCCTCGCGGGATAATGCAGTCTACCAGCCCGTTCAGGCGCATGAGGTGGGTGGCGGCTTCGCGGTCGGTGGTCTGCACCATCTGCACGCACTCCGCGGGCAGTCCCGCATTCTCTATCGCCCGCACCAGACTGGTAGTAATCGCCTGATTGGACTGAAACGCCTCCGAACCACCGCGCAGGATGACGGCGTTGCCCGACTTCAGGCACAGCGCGGCCGCGTCGGCAGTGACGTTGGGGCGCGACTCGTAGATAATAGCGATGACGCCCAGCGGCACTCGCACCTTCAGGATTTCCAGTCCGTTTGGTCGCTTCCAGCCCTCCATCACCTCGCCCACGGGATCGGGCAGGGAAGCCACCTGTCGGATACCTTCCGCCATTGCCAAGATGCGCTTCTCGTTGAGCGTCAGCCGCTCGACCATCGCTTCGGAGAGCCCCCGCTCGCGGGCACGGCGAATATCCTCACCGTTCGCTTCCAGAATCTGTGCCGAGTCGGCGAGAAGAGCATCCGCCATCGCCAGCAACGCCCGATTCTTGTCTGCGGTGCTCGCTTGCGCCAGGGTCATTGCTGCTTGGCGCGCGGTTTGCGCCTGTTCCGTTATCTGTTGCAACAAGTCGCTCATCTTACTGTTCACCACCTGTGAGTGCACCTAGATAGATTATAGATTACCACAAAACATCCCTCTGTAGTAGTTTGTCAAGCATGTCCCCGGTGTCTTACCCGGTTGGAGGGCGAGGTTCCGTCCGAGCCGTACGAAATACCCCCACCTGACCTCCCCTGCTCGCGTGGAGATCTGGGGTTAAATCAGCTCACCGGGAGGTTCGCTCCCAGACTGGTGATACCCAGATGAACGCCCGGCAGACCATCAGCTCCGCGGTAACACTGCTGTTAGATGTTCTTCCAGCTGGGCAACCGCCTCCCGCACCGCCTCAGGTTGAACTCCCGCTGCCACATCCGGATAGCCCGCCTGCGTCAGCATCTCGGGCAGGTGATAGGTCAGTTGCTTGAGCGTCCAGAGGATGGCGTCCGACATGCCATAGCCTGCCAGCTCCACCCGCTCATCGCGCCCGAGAGGGTCGTAGTGATAGTGTGGTTGGTATCGAAAGCAGTCGAAGCGCAGAATCTGGCGCGGGTTGCCGTTAATGTTCGAGTAGACCCGGATATCGTAGCCCTCATCTCCCCCGAAATGCCGGTATTCCACCGTCAGCCAGATGTTGCCCGCTTCAAAAGTGCGCGATAAAGACATACTGTTGTTTCCCCCCTTGTGATCGAACGCGGATGTGACGAAACGCATTCTCCGGCACACCGGAGTACACGGAGTTTATCACTAAACACCGGATTCAGGCAATAGCTGGAGCAACTTCCGGATGGCATAGGAGGCCACTCTCTACCCGGCGTATATAGTGCTCATCCACCCTTTGTCGACAGGAGAGAAGCCATGCCTCAACCGGACATCTGTAAACAGTTCATGCTCTCGTTCTGGTGCGCGCCGCCGGGAGAGGAGACAAACCTGCAGCGTTACCGCGAAGTCGCCGAGTGCGGCTTCAACGTGGTGTTGCCGCCGTGTGGCGCATGGAGTGTTGATCTGAATCGTCAGATTCTGGAACTGTGTCAGAAGACGGGGCTGAAAGCGATTGTGGGCGACGGCAGGGTGCTTGCCAAGCAGCCAGATGACCCCGATTTCGCCCGCAACCTCGATGCAGTCATCGCCGACTACGCGCAGCATCCCGCGCTCGCCGGTTATTTTCTGATGGACGAACCCAATGCCTCTGCCTTTCCCCTGCTGGGCGCGGTAAACCGCTACCTGCTGCAGAAGGACCCCAAGCGCCTGCCCTACATCAACCTCTTTCCGAACTACGCGAACGAGCAGCAGCTCGGCGCGAAGAGCTACGATGAACATGTTGCCCGCTACATCAAGGAAGTACAGCCTGCGCTGGTGAGCTGGGACCACTACGCGCTGTTTGAAAGCGGCGAGCGCGACATCTACTTCGAAAATCTGGAGATTGTGCGCAAGCACTGCCTGCAGGCGAATCTGCCTTTTGTGCAAATCGTGCTGACGGTTCCACACGGTCCGTATCGCGACCCCAATGAAGCCGACCTGCGCTGGCAGGCGTACACAACGCTGGCGTACGGCGCGAAGGGCATCCTCTGGTTCACCTACTGGACACCGCCCTCTGACCCGCAGTGGCGATTCCGCAACGCGATTATCAATGAAAGGGGCGTGCCCTCCTCCAAGTACACCATCCTGAAAGACCTGCACGGGCGCATCCGAACCCTTGCCCGCACGCAGATACGTCTGCGCAGTATGGGTGTCTACCATACACCGCCCCTGCCAAAGGGCGTCAGTGCGCTGGATGGCAGGTCACCGGTAGCGGAATGCGATACAGAGGAGGTGTTAATCGGCTGGCTGCGCGACGGGCAGCGCAGAGACCACCTGTGGGTGGTAAACCGCTCGTTCCGACAGAGCGGTCGCATAGTACTTCGCTTGCGCAGTTCTGTACGCGAAGCGGGGGAGGTGAACCCGATAGATGGGCTCATACAGCCTGCTGCATACGACGTCGGTAGCGGTCGTTTGCAGACCACGCTGCTGCCCGGCGAAGGAAAGCTGTTTGTGCTGGTGTAACATGCCCGCCTCCGATTGCGGTACAATAACATAGCGCAGACCATTAGCGGAGGGAAGTATGGAACCTTTCTTGGGGCTATCGGCAGAGCGTCTCGGGCTGTCGCCCCCAATGTGCGAGGATATCGATCTGGTAGACAGGCTGCTGGGAGAGGTGCTGGTGGAGCAAGAGGGCGAAGACCTGCTTCGCGTCGCCCGACAGCTCTATCAGGAACCTGAAACAGAAGACCCTCGCGCGCTGATGGAGCGTATCCCCGAACTGAAGGAACCCTGCTTTGTGCACCGGCTGCTGAGGGCGTATACCGTGCTGTTTCAGCTGCTGAACACGGTGGAGCAGAAGGAGATCGTGCGGGTGAACCGCGAGCGGCAGATACAGGCGACAGGGATACCGCGCCCGGAGTCGATTCGCGAGGCGGTGCTGCGCTTGAAGCAAAGCGGTGTGACCGCTGAACAGATGCAACAACTGCTGTATCGGCTGGATATCTGCCCGACCATTACCGCGCACCCCACCGAGGCACGCCGCCGCTCTGTGCTGGATAAACTGTACCGCATCGCCCAGTATCTGGCGGAGCGCGCTCTACCGCCCAATGTGCCCCGTCTGGACCTGCCTCTGAACACAATAGGCATCGCCGAGGGCGAACTGCGCCGTACGCTTACCGCTCTGTGGCAGACAGATGAGTTCAGCTCCGCCGCCGTTACACCGCAGGACGAGGTGCGTCACGCGCTTTATTTCTTCCAGCACACTATCCTCGATGTAGTGGTGTGGCTGATGGACGACCTGCGCACCGCCCTGAAACAGGCGTACCCGGACGTCGTATTCGAAATACCGCCTTTCATCCGCTTCCGTTCCTGGGTGGGTGGTGACCGAGACGGCAACCCCAACGTCACGCCGGAGGTCACGTGGTGGACTCTGCTCATGCACAAGAAGCTCATCCTGCAGCACTACCTGCGTCGTGTGCACGACCTGCGGCGCGACCTGACGCAGAGCACACGCTTGGTACCAGCCAGCGAGGAACTACTGCTCTCTCTGGAGGAAGATAAAGAGCACATCGCCCTGCCCGCGCATATCCTGCGCCGCCACATCCGTGAGCCGTACGCGTTGAAGCTCTGCTTTGTGGAGGTGCGCCTCAGAGCCACCCTGCGGCACCTAGACGCCTTAACCGACTTTCACGCCGAGGGTCCCTCTTTTGTCGCCCGATTCCCCGCCTACCAGAACAGCCGCGAGCTGCTGGCAGACCTGTTCCTGCTGCAGAGGAGCCTGCGCGAAAACCGTGCGGGCGCCCTGGCAGACGAGGGCGGTCTGGCGAATCTGGTCACCCAGTGCCAGGCGTTCGGTTTCCATCTGGCAACGCTGGACATCCGCCAGCACAGTGATGAACATGCGAAAGCGTTAGATGAGATACTGGATGCCGCGCAGGCGTTACCTGCCGGCACACGCTATAGTGACCTGCCGGAGGAGCAAAAAGTTCGTCTTCTCACCCGCGAACTGTGTAGCACTCGTCCGCTCCTGCCGCGCGATTGGGAAGGTTCACCGCATACTCAATCGGCGCTGCAGGTGTTCGAGGTGGTCAAACATGCCCTGCGCTACATCTCGTCGGAATCGGTAAGGGCGTACGTCATCTCGATGACACATGGTATCAGCGACGTGCTGGAGGTTTTGCTTCTGGCAAAGGAAGCAGGGTTGCTGCGCTGGCACGACGGGCAACTGGAGAGCGATATCGATGTGGTGCCGCTGTTTGAGACCATCCACGACCTGCAAACCTGCCATACGCTGATGCGGGACCTGTTCGCCAATCGCGCCTATCGGCACCATTTGTGTGCGCGCGATAACTTCCAAGAAATCATGCTGGGCTACTCGGACAGCAGTAAAGACGGCGGTTACCTGGCGGCGAACTGGTCGCTTCACAAAACGCAGGCACGCCTGGCGCAAACCTGTCGCAACGCCGGGGTGGAGTTTCACCTGTTCCACGGGCGTGGTGGTACCGTCGGACGAGGCGGAGGGCGCGCGAACCAGGCGATTTTGTCACAACCGCCGGGTAGCATGAACGGGCACATCCGATTCACCGAGCAGGGAGAGGTGGTTTCATTCCGTTATGGTCTCTCTCCCATCGCGCACCGGCATCTGGAGCAGATTGCCAACGCGGTGTTGCTGGCGACCGCGGGACACGCTCGTCGACGTATACCCCGCCGCTGGCAAGAGGCGATGGAGCAGCTGGCGCAACGCTCCCTGCAGGTATACCGCGCGCTGGTGTACGAGGAGCCCGATTTCTGGACGTTCTATACGCAGGCGACGCCCATTTCGCACATCAGCCGTTTGCCCATCGCCTCACGCCCGGTCTACCGCCCACGTGGAGACACCGTTGGGCTGGAAAACCTTCGCGCCATCCCATGGGTCTTCGCCTGGGTGCAGTGCCGTTACGTGATCCCCGGCTGGTATGGGGTGGGCAGTGCGCTGGAGTGGTTTGGCTCGCAGTCCCCTCAAAACCTGGCGATGCTTCAGGAGATGTACCGGCAGTGGTCCTTCTTCCGTATGGTGATCGACAACGCTCAGCTGGAGCTGGTGCGGGCGCATCTGCCCACAGCAAGGCTTTATGCGTCGCGTGTGCAGCCTCAGCATCTGGGGCAGCGATTCCATACCCTTATCGAGCAGGAGTATCGGCGTACGGTCGAGTGGGTGTTGCGCATCACCGGGCAGACCGAGCTGATGCAAAATGCACGGGTTGTTCAACGCACGGTGCAGTTGCGCAACCCGGCAGTAATGCCTTTGAGCAAGGTGCAGCTGGCGTTGCTGGACATCTGGGATAAGCAAGCAGACCACGAGGCACAGAGTGTTTGGCATGACGCTATCTTGCTGAGCATTGCCGGTATCGCCGCTGCGATGCAGAGCACCGGATAACAAAAAAAGCGGCGCCGTATCCGGCGCCGCAATCTGCAGGCCTAGAAGCTTTCTTGTTGCAATCTCGCTCTACTCAGTTGGGGATTCAGCAGGTTTACCCTCCGCCGGTTTGCTCTTGGGGTCACCCGGCAGGGTTCCCGCCTTGAGCTCCTCGCCGTTGGAGACGCCGTCCTTATCCGAGTCGAGGTTCTCGATAGATTTGAGAATCTCGGCGGTCAAATCCTTCGTCTTCTTCTCGTGCAACACCTTCTGCAGGTCCTTGCCGTAGACGTTTAGCTCCTTCCCCTTCACATGGCAAACTACGCATTTTGCCTTGCCGACTGCGGTGTTCTTCACGGATGGGTAGGTTTTCAGGAAGGTCGCGAGGTGCTTGGGAGTAGCAAGCGCACCTACCATTAATCCCAACGCCAACACGGTGCTGACGAACAGCCTGACTTTCATGAAACGGCTCCTCCTCCACTTTGGTGAAATATCCATCCACTTGTATTATATTACAAATTTACCTTGCTACATAGAGTACGTTCAGAATTTTTCCCACCTTTCTTTCTGTGTCTCCTTGTCTCGCCAGTGTGCAGACGGGAAGAAAAGAGGAATCGTTTCGTAAATATTCAACTCGACAGAGGTTTACCTACACCCGATGACGAATAGTCTTTATAATAAAGTACGGCAGGCAAGGCAGTAATCGCCTTAACACTATGGATAGACGAGGGGCATAGCTATGCAAGTGCAGTATCGCAACATGGAAGGTTCGCTTCCCCCGGCGGTGCGCGAGTATGTGGAGAAGAAGATAGGCAAGCTGCAGCGACACTTCAAAAATTTCCGCAGTGCCTCGGTCGTTCATGAAGAGATTCGTGGTAGACACACGATTGAGATCACCTTGAACGGCGATGGCATTATGCTGCGAGCGGAAGAGAGCACCAACGATCTGCGTGCGACGGTAGACCGTGTGGTGGACAAGCTGGAGGCGCAGATTTCCCGTTTCAAGGGAAGGCGTTTCCGTTCGCTAGCGAAGCGCGAGCGGGAGGATATGCTGCACGCAGAGGAGATTATGTTGATGCTGGAAGCGGTCGGCGAGGAACCTGCATCGGAACCGGACGAGGAGACCACTCCCTTCCGCGTGGCGCGCATTAAGCGATTCACACTCAAGCCCTCCACGCTTGAAGAGGCGGCGATGGAAATGGAGATGCTGCAACACGACTTCCATGTCTTTCTGGACATGGAAACGCAGGGTGTGCGGGTGCTGTATCGCCGCAAGGACGGAACGTACGGACTGCTGATAGGCGAAGAGTAACATCCCGTCGAGATTCCCCAGAAGCCCCTCCTGCACAGAGGGGCTTTTTTGCTTCTCCTCATAGCAATTTTCACGCACTGTGTTGTAAGATATACTTGATGAACAGCGTGAAAAAGGAGAGGTGACAACGATGACAGACAGCAAATCTCCGTTGCAGCAAGCACGAGCATCCTATCAGCCGAAGCTGCCTCCCGCGCTTCGTACGGGCAACGTCGCTGTGCAGCTGGGTGAACCGACCGAGCCGGCAACCGACAAGGAAGAGATTCGCAATCTGTTTCCGCACACATACGGTCAGCCCGTCGCCACGCTGGTGGAAGGCAAGGGTGATCTCGCTACCAGACCGCTCAAGGTGGGCGTGGTGCTTTCCGGTGGTCCTGCACCCGGTGGGCATAACGTGATTGCAGGTGTGTTCGACGCGCTGAAGGCAGCGAACCCCGACAGCAAGGTGTACGGCTTCCTGAAGGGTCCGGCGGGCGTCATCAAGGGGAAGTACATCGAACTCACCGCCGACATTGTGGACCAGTATCGTAACACCGGCGGCTTCAATATGATTATGACCGGGCGCGATAAGATTGAAAAGCCGGAAGAACTGGAAGCCTGTTGGAAGAACTTCGAGCAGATGGGGCTGGACGGGCTGGTCATCATCGGTGGCGACGATTCGAACACCAACGCGGCGGTGCTCGCCGAGTACCTGCGTTCGGTCGGCTCAGCCACCTGCGTTATCGGCGTGCCCAAGACCATCGACGGCGATATGAAAAACGAGCTGATTGAAGCCTCGTTTGGCTTCGACACCGCCAGCAAGGTGTACTCGGAGCTCATCGGCAACATCGCCCGCGACGCCACCTCTGCGGTCAAGTACTGGCACTTCATCCGCCTGATGGGGCGTGCCGCCAGCCATGTCACGCTGGAATGCGCCCTGCAGACCCACCCGAACATCGCGCTCATCTCGGAAGAGGTGCAGGCGAAGGGCATCACCCTCGAGCAGATTGTGGAGCAGATTGTGCACTCGGTGGTGAAGCGGGCGCAGGCGGGCAAGAACTACGGCATCGCTCTCGTGCCTGAGGGGTTGGTGGAGTTCATCGCCGAGATTAAGACGCTCATCGACGAGCTCAGCGCGATACTCGGCCAGGAAGAGGCGTACATTCACAGCCTGCCCGACCACTCGGAGCGCGTGCAGTATCTGAGCACCAAGCTCAGCGACCACAGCGCGCGGGTATATGGCTCGCTTCCGCAGGATATTCAGGCGGTGCTCCTGCGCCGCGACAGCCATGGCAACGTGCCCCTGTCGCAAGTGGAGACCGAGCGGTTGCTCATTGACCTCGTGTCCGACCGAATCCGCGAGCTGCAAGCGAAAGGCGAGGCGCAAGAGGTGAAATTCAGCCCGCTCAGCCACTTCTTCGGCTACGAGGGACGATGCGCCGCGCCGTCTAACTTCGACGCCGACTATGCCTATACGCTGGGTTATGCAGCAGCGCAGCTGATTCGCGCGGGGCTAACGGGCTACACCGTGTACGTGCGCAACCTAACCCGCAGCGCAGACGAGTGGGTGGCTGGCGGCGTGCCCGTGACGATGATGCTGAACATCGAGATGCGCAAGGGCAAACCCACGCCCGTCATCCGCAAGGCACTGGTAGACCTGAACGGCAAGCCGTTCCAGACCTTTGCCCAGCAGCGCGAGAAGTGGGCGATAGAGGATGACTACCGCTTCCCCGGACCTATCCAGTACTTCGGTCCAAGCGAGGTATGCGATGCGCCCACTCTCACCCTGCAGCTGGAACGCGGGTAGTCTGGTTACAGGCTACGTAGAGGGCGAGGCTCCGTCCGAGCCGTTGAAAGGTCAGGTCTTCCCCGATGGCGATGCGGCACGTTACCGCAAGCACGCATCCGGGCGGAAGGAAATATCCTGTCCCTTGCCAAATACAAAACTGGTTATTCGGTTAACGGGACGAACCTCAAAATGATAGCGGACAAGCGGTTGATATGAACAGGCGCAGTCTCCTGAACCGGTTGAACCTCTCCCTCGCAGGGAAGGGAGACAGGGAGGCAGGTCATTCTTCAGGTTCGCCGCTTTGCCCCCACCCTGACCCTCCCCGCGAGCGGGGAGGGGGCCTTTTTCCTCCCCTGTCTGCGGGGGAGGAAAGGAGGGGGCACTCCCCCGTCCACGGGGGAGGTCGGGAGTGGGGAAGCCTTACGGCTCGGCAGGAACCTCGCCCTTCGGGAACGCACCATGTTTTTTGTCTTGCGATATGGGGCGTTCTGCTGTTGCTCCTGCTGTTCGTATCGGTAACGCGTGCCGAAGACAAGAACATTGTCACTATCCGCCTAGCGAACATCCCCCTGCGCAGTGCGACAGGCGTGCAGAACCGTGCGGAGCTGGCGGTGTTCGACGCCTTCTTTCGTAAACACCCCAACTACCGCTACGAGCGCGTCACCGGTCTCGCGCTCCCTGAGGGACTGGCGGAGGCGCAGCAGATGATGGCGTTCGCAGGCGACCGCGCCCCCGACGTGTTCGACCTCAGCATCCGGCAGGTGCAGAACTACATCCGGCAGGGACTCATTCTGCCTTTAGACGACCTGATTCGCGAGTATCGCAAGAAGCATCCCGAGTGGAAGCCACCTTCGCTAGGGTTGACCGAGCACCACTACGACGCCGCACGCGGTCCCGACGGCAAACTGTACGCCATCGTGAGCGATTACTGGATACTGGGACTGTGGTACCGGCGTGACCTGTTTGAAGAGGCAGGCATCGTGCCTCCACGACCACCGAAGGACTGGCAGGAGTACTTCGAGTTCGCCCAGAGGCTGACCTATCCCGAGAAGCATGTGAAAGGCGCACGCTTCCAGACAGGGCAATACGGCACTGCTATCCGCACCGGTTACACCGCAGGCTACATCTTCACCAACTTTGTATATCAGGCGGGTGGCGACATGACTCTGCAGGAGCGCACCTGTCCTGTCGATGGCACGGTGAACGAGTTCAAGCAGGAGGACAAGCGGTGCCTATGTCGCACGTGCGGGCGTAGCTTGATGGATCAGCCCCGGCGATGGAAGGTGGCTTATGGGCGTGAGCCGGGGCAACGGGCGTTGCGCTTCTACAAACGCCTGCGCTGGACGGAATGGGTACGCTGTCCCGATTGCCAGGAGCCCAACAACCTGCCGGTGGCGGTTTGCCCGAAATGCCAGGAGGAGAACCCGATACGCACCCCGGTGGAGCGCGTAGCGTGCCGCGTGTGCGGTACGGTGATACCGGTAAAGCCGGAGCAAACCCGCTTTCGGTGCAAAAAGTGCAAGCGTGATTTGCGCGGTGTACCTGTGCACACCGGTGTGGTGCGCGTAGGTGGCGACCCGGTGGAGATGTTCCTGCGCGGCGAAATCGCCATGATGCTGGACCATATCAACCCGCAGGTGATAGACCAGGTGCTCACGCAGGGCGGTTTGCGCCCCGACCAGATTGGGCTGGGACCTCCGCCCAGTGCGGGAGAAGGTGGGGTACGCGCCGCGCTCACCGGTGGGCGTGCCTGGTGTATCAGCGCACGTGCCGCACGCGACCCCAGGGTGCTTCAGGCGGCGTGGGAATATCTTGTGTTCCGATGTAGCGAAGAGGCACAGCGAATCATCACCGAGGTGTACGTCAAAGGCGGCTACCCACACCTTATTCGCCCGCAGATGCTGAAGAAGTTCGGCTTCACCGAAGAGTATGAGGATTACGAACCCTCCTTCCGTCGGGCGATGGAGGAAGCCCCCAAATATGGGCGTATCCAGCCACATGACCCCTATTACCAGCATGTGGAGGGACACGAGCTGGCGGTGCCCATCGATACCATCCTTTACGATGGCGGACAGTTCAAAGACCCGGCAAGGGTCATTCAGACCAGCATGAACGAGGTGAACGCGAAGCTGTACCGCGTGGTGCCTCCTGAGGTGGAACGCCGACGCAACCTCTTGGGCACGGTCATCTTCCTGCTGGCGGCGCCGCTGGTAGTATACGGCTTCGTGTGGGCGATGCGCGAGCAGTCCGAAGTGCATGTGGGCGCGCTACAGAAGAAGGCAAGCCAGGTGGTTGGCTCCGGAGCGCGCCGCAGGGTGACCACCATGCTGGCCTGGTCGATGATGTTACCCGCTCTGCTGACGGTGCTGCTGTGGCAGTACGTGCCCCTCATCCGCGGCACGCTGATGGCGTTCTATGACTACAAAATCTACGGTAACAGCCCCTTCATCGGACTGGCGAACTTTATCGAGGTGATGACCAGCCCCGACTTCTGGAACTCGGTGCGGGCGACGGTGCTGTATGTGGGGTTGAACCTCGCCATCGGCTTCGTCGCGCCTATCTTTCTGGCACTGCTACTGCACGAGGTACCGCGGGGCAAAATCCTCTTCCGGGTTATCTTCTACCTGCCGGCGGTCACGACCGGACTGGTCATCATGTTCCTGTGGAAAATGTTCTACGACCCCACGCCCTACGGTTTCCTGAACCGCATCATGATGCCCATTCTGCACGCGCTGGGCGTGGTATCACCGGAGGTCAAGTATATCGACTGGCTACACACGCCCGGGCTGGCGATGCTGTGTGTGGTGATACCCGGCGTGTGGGCGGGGGCGGGACCGGGCAGCCTGATTTACCTCGCCGCGCTGAAAACCGTGCCCGAAGACCTGTACGAAGCGATTGCGGTGGACGGGGGCAACTTCTGGCATAAGATAGGGTACATCATGTTCCCCTCGCTCAAACCGCTCATGATGATTAACTTCATCGGCGCGTTCATCGGCAGCTTCCACGCCATGCAGAACGTGTTCGTGATGACGGGCGGCGGTCCCGCCAACTCCACGATGGTGCTGGGTATCCATATCTGGACAAACGCCTTCCTGTACCTGCGCTTCGGCTATGCAACCGCAATGGCGTGGGTACTGGGTTCTGTTCTCATTGGCTTCACCATCCTGCAACTGCGCATTCTCAAGCGGGTGGAGTTCCGCGCCGCGCACGCGGTGGAGGGATGAGCGATGGCGCTGTTCGGACCGTGTGAACAACGCACTCTGACCGCTCGCGCAGTGTACGCCTTTATCTACACCGTGTTGATTGTGGGTTCGGTGACGATGATATATCCCTTCTTGCTGATGCTGGGCGCGTCCATCACCACCGACACCGACTTCGACGACTGGCGCGTTATTCCCGCCTACCTGCGCGATGACACCGCGCTGTTTCGGAAGTGGATGAACGACCGATACGGCACCGACTTCAACATCGCCCGCCGAATCCATCGGCTGGACATCACCAACTTCCGCTTTTTGGAGAAGATACCCGATTATCACGTCAACGACCCCAAAGTGCAGCAACGTGTGGGAGACTGGCTGGCGTGCGTCAGGACGTTGCCCGACGAGTGGGTAAAAGCGCATTTCATCGACGACAAACGCACGCGCCTGACCAACCAGCGCTATGCCCGCTGGCTCATCCGGCGTTACCAAAACAATATCGAGGCGTTCAATCAGCGTTACGGCACGGTATACTCTAGCTTCACCGAAGTGGCACCCTTCGAATACGACCTCACGCACAAATCGCGCCGGGAGGCATCGCCGTTGCGCGATCTCTACCTGGAGTTTCGCCGCACGCTACCTGCACACGACCTGATGGCGATACTGGCAACCGACGGTTTCCTTGCGTGGGTGGAGCGACATATCGGTGGCGTAGAGGAGTTGAACGCTCTGCTGGGCACAAACTACAAATCGCTCAATGATGTGCTGTTCCCCACGCAGCGTCCACAAGAACCTCGCTGGCAAAAACTGTGGGAGCGCTACGTGCGTGAGCGGTTTCCTTTGCTCTTTGTGCGCGTGGAGGGCAACTGGGATGCGCAGTGGCAGCGATTCTTGCGAGAGAGACACCCACACCGTGACATAGACGCAAAGCTGTCCCGCTTTCCTGCTACGCTACCACAGGATGATTTGCGCTTCGCCGACTGGGTGCTGTTCGTCGATACCGTTGTGCCCCCCGAAGCCAAGCGGTTGACCACCGTCGAGGGGCACTGGCGAGAGTGGTTGCGCAAGAAGTACCGCACGCTGCAGGCGGTGAACGCCGCACACGGCACTGCCTGGAGGAGCTGGGACGAGATAGTCCCCCCGCGCGCCGAGACGGACGTGCTCACCTTCTGGCGCGACAGGGACGAGATTCGGCGCGAGTTCCTCACCCGCAACTACCGTCTGGTGCTGGACTACATCCTGTTTCACGGACGTGCGCTGTGGAACACCTTCGTGCTGGTGCTGATGACGGTGCTGGGGCATTTGACGGTACAACCGCTGGCGGCGTACGGGCTGTCGCGCTTTAACCTGCCCTACGCGCATAAGATTCTGCTCGCCCTGCTGGCAACGATGGCGTTCCCCGCCGAGGTGGCGATGATTCCCAACTTCCTGCTGATTAAGGAGCTGGGCTTGCTGAACACCTACTGGGCGCTGGTGTTGCCCGGGCTGGCGAGCGGGATGGGCATCTTCCTGCTGAAGGGCTACTTCGACAGCTTGCCGCAGGAGCTATACGAGGCGGCAATGCTGGACGGCGCGGGCGAACTGCGCATGTTCTGGAACATTACCGTACCGCTCTCCATGCCCATTCTGGCGGTGATTGCACTGAGTGCGTTCACCTCCGCCTACGGCGGGTTTATGTGGGCGTTCCTCGTGGTGCAAAAGCCCGAGATGTGGACGATGATGGTCTTCCTGTGGCAATTGGGGCGTGAGAGCTACCCCTGGGTGTGGATGGCGAGCCTGGTCATCGCCGCCCTGCCCACGTTGCTGGTGTTTATCTTCGCGCAGAAGATTATCCTGAGAGGTATCATTGTGCCCACGATGAAGTGAGGATGGAACCTATCCCCCTAAACCCCTTTCCTTGTGCTGGGGGTGGGGAGGCATCCCAGGCAGGAACCTCGCTTCCTGCCACGAACAGGTTGTTATCACCGCAAAGGAAAGAGACCATGCGACGATGAGCATCCGCCCACAAGTGAGCACCGTCACAGGCAGCGTACCGCCCGAGCGGTTGGGTGTCATCCTGCCGCATGAGCATGTGCTGGTAGACTTCATCGGTGCGGACAGGGTGAGCAAGTCGCGATACGACCCCGAAGAGGTGTATCGCGTTGCCCTTCCCTACCTGAAGTCGTTGAGGCAGGCGGGTTGTCGCACGCTGGTGGAGTGTACCCCTGCCTATCTGGGGCGCGACCCGCAACTGCTGCAACGCCTCAGCAAGGCGAGTGGGCTGTACATCCTGACCAACACGGGCTGGTACGGCGCGGCGAACGATAAATACCTGCCCGCAAAAGTCCATTCCCTCTCCGCCGAGCAAATCGCCAGCGAATGGATTACGGAAGCGCAGAAGGGCATTGAGGGCACAGGTATCCGACCCGGTTTCATCAAAATCGGTGTGGACCCCGAACCGTCGGAGGTAGACATGCGCCTGCTGGAAGCGGCGGCATTCACCCACCGCAAGACGGGGCTAACCATCGCCTCGCATACGGGACCGGGTTCCGCTGCACGCAAGCAGATAGAGCGATTAGAGCAGATGGGCGTGTCCCCCTCAGCGTTTATCTGGGTGCACGCGCAGGTGGAAAGCGATAAGGCACTGCATGTGTGGGCAGCGGAGCGCGGCGCGTGGGTAGAGCTTGACGGTGTATCCCCCGAAACAATAGAGCAGCACGTGGAGTTTATTCTGCACCTGCACCAGAAGGGTTTGCTGAACCGGGTGCTGGTATCGCACGACGCGGGCTGGTACCACGTAGGCGAGCCGGGCGGAGGTGTGTTTCGCGAGTATACCACCCTGTTCACGCACCTGATACCCGCCCTGCGCAAAGCGGGCTTCTCGGACGGAGAGATAGAGCAGATGACCGCAAAGAACCCGCAGAGGGCGTTTGCGGTGGGATAAGAACGCGGCTGGGGAGCAAAAGCAATCTCTACCCCTTCAGCCCCGTCAGCACGACGCCGCGAATGATATGCCGCTGGAAGAGCAGAAACATCACCAGCACGGGCAGGGTCGCCAGCACCGCCGTTGCCATCACCAGACCGTACTGCATACTGTATCGCCCTAAAAAGATAGTCAGCCCAACGGGCAGGGTGCGCATCTCTATCTCGTTGGTAGCAATCAAGGGGAGCATAAAGTCGTTCCACCCGCCCAGGAAGGAGAAAATTGCCAGCGTCGCCAAAGCGGGTTTACTGAGGGGTAAAATAATGCGCCAGTAGATGCCTGCTCTGCCACAGCCGTCAATCAACGCCGCTTCCTCCATCTCGCGCGGGATGGTGAGGAAGAACTGCCTCAGCAGGAACACGCCGAACGCCCCTGCCAGCCCGGGCACAATCAGCGCGTAGTAGGTGTTGAACCAGTGCAGCTTCTGCAGGATGAGGAAAACGGGGATAATGGTCACCTGTCCGGGGATAATGAGCGTGGAGAGCACGATGAAGAAGAGCACGTTCCTGCCCGGAAACTCCAGTCGCGAGAAGGCGTACGCCGCCATGGAGCTGAGCAGCAGGTAGGCGAGCGTGCCCGTGCCCGCCACGAACAGGCTGTTCCAGAACCAGCGCATTACCGGAGCCTCCTCTGCCCGCTTGAACAGCTCCTGAAAGTTCTGCAGGGTCGGCTCCTGCGGTATCCAGTGTGGAACCGGCTGGAAAATCTCATGTTCTGGCAGGATGGACATCACCAGCATCCATGCCACCGGCATCAGGAAAATGACAGCGGCTATCGTCATCAGCAAATAGAGCATCACACGCGCCAGCGAGAAGCGCATTGCCTATTCCTCCCCCCTTGCCGAAAGTAGCCGGAACTGCAGCAGCGTGAAGCCCAGCACGATGACGAACATCACGTACGCCACCGCACAGGCATAGCCCATGCGGTACAGGCTGAAGCCCGTCTGGTACATGTACAGCACCACCGTGAGCGTGCTGTAGTGCGGACCGCCGCCCGTCAGGATGTAGCTCTGTCCAAACACCTGCGACGAGCCAATCAGCGACATCACCAGGCAGAACAGCAAGGAGGGTTTCAGCAAGGGCAGGGTGATGTGCCTGAATCGCCCCCAGGTGCTTGCTCCGTCGATGCGTGCCGCCTCATAATACTCTTCGGGGATGCCGCGCAAGCCCGCCAGATAGATGAGCATACTGCCTCCCGCGCCCCACCAGATGCTCATGAGGGCAAGCGAAGGCATGGCGGTCTGCGGGCTGTTGAGCCATGGTACGGGCTGGAACTCGCCGGGCAGGTGCAGCAATTGCCATAGCACCTTGAGGTAGTAGTTGAGCAACCCGAACTCGGTGCTGTACATCCACCGCCAGATAATCGCCACCACCGCCACCGACAGGATAACGGGCAGGTAGAACACGGCTTTATATACGTCCTCGCCGCGGATGCGTGCGTTCAGCCCCAGTGCCAGCAGTAGCGATACCACATTGCCCGGTATCACCGTCAGCAGGGCAAAGTAACCTGTGTTGAGCAGGGCGATTCCGAACAGGTCGTCGTGGAGCAGGGCGCGGTAGTTGGCGAAGCCCACAAATGGTTTCTGCTCGCCCAGTACATGCCAGTTGTGCAGGCTGATGAAGAAGCCCCATACCACCGGCACCAACACGAACACCACAAAGAGCACCAGATAGGGCGCGATGAACAGGTAGCCTACTAGCGCCTCGTGTCTTCTATGTGCGGGAAGAGCCAGTCGTTTCATGGCCTGTCAAGCACCTGCTGGATTCGCCGTGCCGCCTCGTTCAACGCATCTTGCGGCGTTTTGATGCCCAGCAGAGCGGCTTCGATGGCGGCGTCGTAGAACGGCATGATTTCGGTGGATTTGTGCGAAGCGGGTTCGAACACCACATACGGCAACTGCTTCGCGAAAGCGTACTGTACGCGCATCTGCCGAAAGCGGGGCTGATTCAGCAGGGAACGGCGCACGGGAACCTGCCCGCCCTCTGCCCAGTCCAGACTGTGGTCGGAGAGGTAACGCATGAACCGCCAGACCAGTTGTACCCGCTCTGGCGGGAGGTTTTTGGGCATGCAGAGCATATGTGAACCGCCCCACACCGCTCGCTTCGGGCCGAAGGAGGGCACAGGCGCGCCGGCGTACTCCAACCCCTTTTGTTCCTCCACGCTGGAGAGCATGTAGATACCCTCTATCGCCATTGCGACACGCCCCTGCCGAAAGCCCATCCACGAGTCGAAGCCCTCGGGTTTTGGCGCGACGCGGTACCGATAGATGATGTCGCACATCTGCTGGGTGGCTTTCACCGCGGGAGGCTCGGCGAGCGCGGCGCGTTTCAGGTCGGGCGAGAGGATGGCTCCGCCGTGCTGGCTGATGAAGGTAATCCAGTTGGTGCGCAGCCACGTGAAAGCGAAGCCCCACTGGTCGGGGCGTCCGTCGCCATCTTTATCCTTCGTGAGCCGGCTGGCGGCGTCTAAAAACTCTTCCCACGTTTCGGGTGGCCTGGGATTGCCCCGCGCGTCCACGATTCCTGCCTCGCGGAACAGTTTGAGGTTATAGTACAGCCCCTGCGGGTGGCAGTCCAGCGGCAGCCCGACCTGTTTGCCCTCATATCGCCCTGCCTGCCAGATGTTGGGCAAGAAGTCCTGCACAGGAAACCCCTTATCCGAGTCAATCAGGTCGTCCAGCGGGCGGAAGACGCCATATCGAGCGAACTCGGCGATGCGGTTGGCATGGCAAATGAACACATCGGGGGCACCTCCGTAAGCGAGGCTGAGCACCAGCTTGTCGTAGTAGGTTCCCCACGGGATAATCTGCATCTTCACGCGGATGCCCGTTTCCCGCTCGAACCGCTTGACAATCCGCTCCATCGTTGCGCCGTCGGGACCGGTGAAGCCGTTCCAGAAACGGATTTCGGCGTTGACGGCGTTGCCGGAGTGTTTGCCGGGAAAACAACCCGTAAGCAGCAGACAAGCGAGACAAAGGACCAGCAGTAACATTTTGGGAGCAGGAGTCAGGACGAAACCTACCCCCCCTTCCCCCTTCCCTGCGAGGGAAGGAGGTGTTCGGGGCGTATCTCCCCTCTGTTTGCAGAAGAGGGGTTGGGAGTGAGGTTCTATCGTTCTCATCGTCGCGCGAAACCTTTCCGGCAGAAAAACCCCCTTTGTGTTTCGAGGAACAACACAAGTTATCGTATCCTCGGCGCGGGTCTGGGTTCGGTGCTGGGACCATCGACATACGGTTTGCTGTTCTTCCACAACAACCTGTCCAGACGGAGCGTGCGTCCCAGCGGGTTGGAGCCGTACAACGGTTCGTTCTGGTTGTCCCAGGCGTGATAAAGCATCCACATCTCGCCCGAGGGCAGACTCACGATGCACTGGTGCCCCGGGCTGTACACTTTTCCCGGCACGGTCTGCAGGATGCGCTCCGCTTTCGTATAGGGTCCCTTCAGCGACGGGGCGGTAGCGTACGCTACCGCATAGCAGGCATCCCGCTTGTAGCTCTGGAACCACCCGCCGGAGTAGAACAGGTAGTAGGTGCGGTTGCGGTAAAGCATGGTGGGGGCTTCCACAATGCCTTTCTCCCAGTCGCGGTCAGGGCGGAGTAGTACCGTCTTCTCCTCGCTGGCGCTCAGCAGGTCAGGAGTCATGCGGCGCATCACGATGGCGCGCGGGTCCTCTTCGGAATAGACGAGATAAGGAGTGCCGTTCCTGTCGAAGAAAACGGTGGCATCAATCACGCCCACACGATTGTCATCACCATGCACTAATATCGCTCGATGGGTAAACGGCCCTAGCGGGTCGGTGGAGGTGGCGATACCGATGTCATGTTTGCCCGTCTGCGGGTTACGGGCGGAGTAGGTCATATACAGCTGCCCACGATATGCTATCACCTCGGGCGCCCACAGGTGCTCACTCGACCATGGGGGACGGAACGCACTGCCCTGATGTGTCCAGTGCACCAGGTCTGGCGATTCCATCACCTGAAAGTCGTAGCCGGATGAGTGTGTCGCGTATGCGTAGAACTTACCCCGATAGAAGAGCACATGCGGGTCGGGGAAATCGCGCGCGTATACTGGGTTGGTATAGGTTGCCATTGTGACCTCCACAGGCAGTGTTGCTTAAAATGGAGGGCGAACCTGCCGGTGAGCGGATTCACCGCCACCCCCATCCCTCCCCGTGAGCGGGGAGGGAGCCTTTCCTCCTCCATCTACGGGGGAGGTCAAGTAGGGGGTATTTCATACGGCTCGGCAGGAGCCTCGCCCTCCATATAGTGCCTTACCGGTTCTGCCCTTCCTGATAGTTGCAGCGGTCGTCCCAGCCGCTGAAGTTCTGCCGCCACATGGTGGGCGTGACCGTTTGACCACCTTTTTGCACATCGTCGCCGATGCGTCGCCAGGTCTGTCCCCAGGTCATGTACTTGGCATGCCCATCGGCGAACACATAGTTGGAACCGCCCTGATTGCGCTGGGCGATGGTGCTGCCGGTGGTCTTGTTATGGCGTCCGTAGGCAACGTTGGCGGTGAAGTCGATGCACACGTAGCCTGGGTCTGCTTCCCAGGTAGCGACCTGGTGCCACTCCCAGTTGTTCACGCCTGGCACGCTCTCCACAATCTGGATGGCTTCCGCGGGCTTCTCCAGCGCCGCCAGCTTCAGCGCGTTCCAGGGTCCGTTCGGGTAGTCGCTGATGTTGAGACGGTACGAGCCGGGGATGTTGTCCGCCTCGGGCGCATCGGGCAGGTTGCTCCAGGTGTCGTTCCACAGCCCGCGCGGGTAGCTTTCGCTATCGGAGGGGCACTGATAAATCTGCTTGTTCTTCACGTAGGGCAGGAGCACATAGTCCCAGCCCCACATCGGGTCCCTGTAGCCCCAGCATCGCGGGCATGAAGTGTCGGGTTCGTCGTTGAACCACGCTTTAGGTAGATACTCATCGTGGTCCTGGGCGAACATCTGCAGAGCCAATCCCAGTTGCTTCATGTTGGACAGACAGGATGCTGCTCGTGCCTTCTCGCGAGCCTGGGCAAACACCGGGAACAGGATTGCCGCCAGTATCGCGATGATGGCGATAACGACGAGCAACTCGATCAGCGTAAACGCTTTACGCCTGGACATTTCGGTAGCCTCCTTTGGTTTTTGTTATGTTTGTTGATGCGACCATCAACGGCCGCATATCGGTGCCGTGCCTCAGCGATACCATTACCGTCCCCCACCAGGAGCTGCACCGGGCGTTTGTGAGGGTTGTGCGTAGCCGGGTGGCTGATATGCCTCCGGTGGATACTGGCCGGGTTTGCGTGCCCCGCTGGCGGTGAAGTAACGGTAACCGGCTATCGCCAGTATCGCCAGTATCACCACGATAACCACTATCCCTACCCAGCCGGGTATCTCTCGCTTCAGACCAGACGAACTCACCTGTTCTCACCTCCTTCCTGCGTCACTACCGCTTCCGGGCGACTGCCCCGCCCTCTGGTCACATAGTGCAGGCGCAACACCAGGTCCTGTTCGTAGTTGCCAAAGCCTCTCCCAAACAGGTTGAATCCCCCAATGTGCTCGGCATCCGGCTTTACTCCAATACGTACGATGATGGGATGGTGCGGCGCCAGCATCAAATCGGCAATGGTGGTTTCGGAGACAGGGGTGCCGTCTACGTAGCTGCCTTCTGCATCAACGGACCAGATTTTCAACATGCCGTACTGCGTCATGTAGTCGTTCCACCAGGGTGGGTTGAGCCTGCCTCGCCTCCCCCCGAAGTCGCCCGGTGATGTCCATGTCCCGACCTCCACGCCGTTTATCCACACCGTGATGTCGGAGGGGTAGTCGTTGTCGTAGTTCGGCGCTTCGGAACAGACCTCCATCAGCAGCTCGAGGCGACGTATCTCCACACCGGTTCCCAGCGTACAGGGGAAAACGTACTCCACAAATCCTTCCGCCATCCACAACAGCTGAGCCGTGGCGCGCTCGGGGTCAAAGAAGGATTGCGGGTCGTCCAGAAAGCCGATAATGCGATCGGCGTTTGCCAGTCCGCATGTAGGGGTGGGGTTTACCAGAGTGTATAACCCAACGGGCATCTCCACCTCTTCCACGCGGTCTTCTGGAGGATTTGTGGGTTCAAAGGAGATGATAAAGCGGTCGTATGCCAGACGGCATCGCTTCTGCATTCCCTGCACACCCGGCTTGTATTCGGTTTGGATCAGCCCAATCGCTTCCAGCAGCTGAGCGTGTTTGGTGATGGTGGGTTGGGAGGTGTTCAGCGCCTGAGCGAGCTCGTTGATGTTCATCTCGCTCTGCGCGAGCAGCTCCAGTATCCGCACCCTCGTTTCGGAAGCCAGCGCTTTAAACAGCTCCATGCCCTCGGAGCCGTGCACTTCCAGAATATGCGCCCGCATGGCACACCTCAAAAGCATAACGTAACGGCTATTATTATAATATCTTGCCTATGATTATGCAAGAGCTTGCATGATTTTTTCGCAACCGGAGCCAAAAAACGGTGTTTTCACGAGTATCCTCTCCCGGCGGGAACGCGCTCGGTTGACAAAATGACCCTCTATCTCCCATAATGAGGAGGTAAGCTTTTCGCAGGAGGCAAGGATGAGCGCAACGCATGTGACAACAGCCGATTTCGACGTCGAGGTGCTGCAGTCGAGCGTACCTGTACTGGTGGATTTCTGGGCGGTATGGTGTGGTCCGTGCCGGGCGATTGCCCCGCATGTAGAGGCTATCTCCCAGGAGTACGCAGGCAGGGCGAAGGTGGTGAAGGTAAACGTAGACGAGGAACCGGAGCTGGCACTTCGTTACGGCATTCAGAGCATACCGACCTTGCTGTTCTTCAAGGACGGCAAGGTGCAGGATATGATAGTGGGCGTAGTGCCCAAGCAGACCATTATCGAGAAGCTGGAGGCATTGCTGTAGCCGCATGGCGCGCATCGCCCCCTTTCACGGCGTGCGCTACACCGTTTCAGAACTACAGCAGTGTGTCGCGCCGCCATACGATGTGATTGCACCGCCGGAGCGTGAAAAGCTCCGGCAGTTCCCTTATAACATCACCCACCTCACCCTCCCCGACAGCTACCACTCGGCGGCGCAGCTATGGCGTGAATGGCAAGAAAAGGGCATACTGCAGGCTGACCCCTCTCCGGCGATGTACCTGCTAGAGCAGCAGTTCACCCATCCCGTTACCGGCGACCACCACCGACGCCTTGCGCTGGTATGCTTGATGGCACTGGAGGAGTATGATGCGGGCGTGGTACTGCCCCACGAGAACACGCAGGCGCGGGCGAAAGAGGACCGCCTGCAGCTGCTGCGCGCCACCGAAGCCAACCTGGAGCCAATCTACGGACTGGTGGAGGGTGGTCTGTTCCCCGTGCTGGAAGAGCTGATGCGCACCGCTCCTGTGACAGCGGAGACGGAGTACACAGATGGATTGCACCGCCTGCATCGAATAGAGGACGCCTCCACGCTGGAACAGTTAGCCTCTCTTGTCGCCCCCGCACGGGTGTGGATTGCTGACGGGCACCACCGCTACGAGACCTGCCTGCAGTATCGGCGCGAGCGGCGTGCTGCCGAAGGGAACCCCGCGAGGCTGCAACCCTACGACTGGCTGATGATTGCGCTGACCCCGCTGGAGGACCCGGGCGTGGTGATACTGCCCACGCATCGTGTCGTCCCACAGGCTTCTGAGAACACATTGGCACGACTACCCGACCACCTGTCAAGGTGGTTTGACGTACATCCCCGCGCCCCACAGGAGGCAGCACGTGCGCTGCGCGAGGGTAAATCCCGTCGAGGCTTCGCAGTGGTGATGCAAGGGGGAAAGGCGTTTACCGCATGGCTCAGAGAAGATATCGCGCCGGAGACGCTGGTGCCCGGTGAGCACGGCGCGACCACCCGTCGGCTGGATGTCACCCTGCTGCAGGCTGTGGTGCTGGAACCGCTGTTCGGCATCACCCATCACCATCTGGAGCGCGCCGAGGGCATCCGTTACACCCGTGACGAGACGGAGGCGATAGAATGGGTGCTGCGAGGCGAGGCGGCAGTCGCTTTTCTGTTAAACCCGCCTACCGTGCAGGAGGTGCGCGAGGTCGCCCTCGCGGGCGAAAAAATGCCCCCCAAATCCACGTACTTTTACCCCAAGCTGCTCAGCGGGCTGGTCATGCGAAAGTTTCTCTAAAAATAAAAGTATACCAACCTCAAATTTGCTTGACAAATCTGGAAGAACCCCTTATAATGGAGCTACCATGAGCGCACAGAAACGGTTACCGACATACGTGCTGCTGGCGGAGCGGATTAAGGCAGGGTGGATCAGCCGCCCCGATGTGCGCCCGGGCGACAAACTGCCTACGCAACACCAGCTGCGTCAAATGCTGGGTGCCAGTCGCCCCACCGTCGCCAAAGCACTGGCGCTGTTGGCAGCGGAGGGGCTGATCGAATCCCGGCAGGGCAGTGGTATCTACCTGCGCTCGGTGCCGCTGGCAAACACGCGCACGCGCCTGCTGAGCTTCATTGCGCCACGGGCGCACGCTCCTCTGGTACTGCGTGCCTACTACGGCATCGAGCGACGCGCACGGCAGCGGGGCTACCAGCTGCTGATGGCGAGCTCTGAGAACGATGTCCGGCACGAGGAAGAGCTGGTGGAACAACACCTGCAGGCGGGAGCACAGGGTGTTATCCTCTATCCAGTGACCCGCTGGCGACACCAACTGCCCGCTGACTACCTGCGTCACCGCTGGCGTGACGTGCCGATTGTCATCTTCGACATCGGCTACGAAGAGTGGGAGCGCCCGATGGTGTTGTTTGACAACTTCAGACTGGGCTATGAGATGACGCAGGCTTTGCTGGCGCACGGACACCGGCGTATTGCTTTCCTGCCCTTGAACCCGGATTGCCTGCACCGTTCCATCCACGAAAGGCACGAGGGCTGGTTGGCGGCAATGCAAGATGCCGGTGTGCCTGTTCCGCAGAGCTATCTACAGTGGACGTCCCAGGAACGGTGGGGAGAGGATATCGACGGCGAAGAGGTCGCCCACCAGATTCTGCGCCTTTCTCCCATGCCGGACGCGCTTATCGCCTGGGAAGACAGCACCGCTGTGACCATCATCCGCGCGTTGCAGAAGGTGGGGGTCGCCGTGCCGGACGAGATTCGGGTGGTGGGTTTCGACGATCTGGAGTCTACCCACTTCTTCCAGCCGACGTTTCCCACCTCGCAGCCCGACTTTGCCCGTCTGGGCGAAATCGCGGTGGAAGCGCTGGACGAGTGGTTGAGCGGCAGGCAATCCACACCACGTACGTACATTCTGTCGGTACCGATTCTGTGGCGTGAGCCGCGTACGCTGCGGCGCATTCACCCCAAGGAGGGAGGTTCCAAGTATGAAGCGTGAAGTATCGCCAGTAACTGCTGTGATCGTCATCGTTGTGGTAGTGCTGGTCATCGGCGGCGTCTACTGGTGGATGACCGAGGGACGTACCGCAGGCGGTAAGGGCGCAACGCCTCCGCCGATGCCACCTGATGTGCAGGCGGAGTTCCAACGACGTCTGGGCGGTCCCGCCCCTGCCGGCGTAACTTCTGGCAGTGGACCGGGCATGCCCGCCCCAGCTCCCGCTGGGCGCTGAACCTTAAAAAACACATCACACAAAGGAGGGTTCACATGATGAAACGACACGCTTTCACCTTGATTGAGCTGCTCGTCGTCATCGCGATTATCGCGATACTGGCAGCCATCCTGTTCCCGGTGTTCGCCCAGGCACGGGAAAAAGCGCGACAGACCTCCTGCCTGTCTAACTTCAAGCAGATAGGGCTGTCGGTGCGCATGTACTCGCAGGACTATGATGAGAAGTTCCCGATGGGCACCTA
Source organism: Armatimonadota bacterium (assembly GCA_049969495.1). Classification (GTDB taxonomy): domain Bacteria; phylum Armatimonadota; class HRBIN16; order HRBIN16; family HRBIN16; genus HRBIN16. The sequence continues at coordinate 25,264 of JBMFOT010000009.1, read as the reverse complement.
CCCCGGGCCACGCAACTGGGAGGTCAATCCGGATATTAACAACTATGCCGGAGATCGCGGTGAGCCGTGGGCTGACTGCTATGGCTGGTGGGAAGGGTTTAACCCCGGCGACGGGGGACCCAACTATACCCGTTGTGCCTACGGCAGCCAGTTCTACCGCACGCTGATGACGGTGCAGCTAGGGCCGTATCAGAAGAACAAGAACATCTGGTACTGCCCTTCGGACAAGTACCGCGACCCGTCACCAGCGAACATGCAAACGGGGATGCAGTCCTACCAGTGGTTCCCCAACTGGGTGTACAACACCTGGTGCCCCGGTAGCAGCGCGGGCTACCCCGGTCCGTTCCCCTGCGTGCGGTATCCCGACGGCACCTTCAAGAGCCTGATTGACATGCCGCCGGACGAGAAGTCGGAGTACATCGCCGAGCGTATCCTGTTCACCGAGCGCGGCGTGTTCGGTTGGGATGGTGCCGATGCTTCCGACCCGAACAGGCGCACCTTCTTCAACCACTCGCAGGGCTACAACGCTACCTTCTTTGACGGCCATGCCAAGTTGATTAACTACGGTCGCAAGTGGACGACCATCCCCGCCACCGGCTGGCCGCCAGACCGGGCACCGCAGTAATACGGCGGATGAACCTCACCAGCCCCTCTCCCACAGGGAGAGGGGCTCTTTTCTTTACCTGCTCTCCTCCGTGAACTATCCCTCCTGCGGATGTATCATCACCTTCATGCCCTCGCGGTTCTGCATCACCTCGAAGGCGCGGTGAATCTGCGAAAGGGGAAAACGGTGGGTAATCAGCGGAGCCACACGCACTTTCTCCTGTGCCAGCAACTGCACCGCCAGCTCGTGCTGCCGGGGCACCGAGCCGTGTGAGCCGGTGACAAAGCATTCCTTATAATGAATCGTGTTGGAGTACACGCTCATCGGGCGCGTGCCTTTGGGCAGACCACCGAACAGGTTCACGTATCCCCGATGTGCCACCATCTCAATCGCCTGTTCGTGCGCCTCTACCGATGCACTGGCGGTAATCACGATGTCCGGTCCTTCACCGCCGGTCTCCTCGCGGCAACGAGCTACTACATCCTCTTCCTCTGCGCAAATATACACGTCCGCTCCGTAGAAGCGAGCCAGTTCCAGCCGTGCCTTACTGCGCTGCACGGCGATGATTCGGGTCGCTCCCATCGCGCGGGCGAGGTCAATCAGCATACAGCCGATGGGCCCCAAGCCGATAATGACCACGCTCTTGCCCAGCCCCATGTTCACCAGCTCCATGCCGTTAATGGCACAAGCCAGCGGCTCCGCCAGCGCAGCGGTGTCGTAGTCCATGTTATCGGGAATGGGCGTGACTGGTCCCTCGTCCAGTAACAGTTTGGGCAGCTTCATGTACTGCGCGAACGCGCCGGGTATCTGGTAGCCTACCGCATAGTTAATCGCGCAGTTGTTGCCCAGCCCGTTGCGACACCATCGACACTGCCCGCAGGGCACGTCCGCACCAATCGCCACGCGGTCGCCCTCCCTTACGCGCGTGACGTTCTTACCTACCTTCACCACCACGCCCGCCGCCTCATGCCCGATAATCGCTGGGGGCTTGACGCGTGGGTTGCCGTGATGCAGGATGCGCACATCGGAACCGCAGATGCTCACCGATTCCACCCGCAACAGCGCGGAATCGTCGTCTATTTCCGGCTCGGGTACCTCTTGAAGCACCAGCCTGCCCAGCTCCTCCAGAATAGCTGCCAGCATCAGTCTTCCTCCTGTTCGTCAGGGTGTATCAGCACTTTGCAGAAGAACCCTTTGCCCTCGCGCATGGCGTGCAGGGTTTGTATTGCCCGGCTCAGCGGCACGCGGTGGGTGATGAGCGGCTTGAGGTGCAGCTGACCGGATGCCATCGCCTGCAGGGTAGTGTGCCAGTCATCGTCCGCGCTGTATACCGCGTACTCCGAGTTCCATGTGCCGTACAGGTTCACCTCACGCCGCATGATCTGCGAGAGCAGGTGAGCAGGGAAGGTAACATCCGCCGACGGGTTGCCCAGCACTACCACTCGCCCGCTCCGCCGGGCACAGGCGCACGCCTGCAGAAGCGTTTGCGGCACCCCTGCCGCTTCGATACACAGATGCGCCCCCTGCCCGTTGGTCAAAGAGGCAAGCACCTGTTCGGGTGGCTCGTGTAAGGAATGGTAAGCGTGCGCAAAGCCCAATCCCCGTGCCAGCGCCAGCTTCTCTTCCACCACGTCGAACAACACCACCAGCGACGCGCCCGTCGCCCGCGCCCATTGTGCCACCATCAGCCCGATCGGCCCCGCACCGAATATCGCCACCGTTTCGCCCGGCTGGCATCCCCCAGCACGGCGCAGCGCATGTAACGCCACCGCGGCGGGTTCGGTCATGGCCGCTTCCTGCAGGCTCACGCCGTCGGGCACATGTAACAGGTTGCGAGCAGGCGCGGTGACGTACTCCGCGAACGCCCCGTCTCGCCTCGAGCCAAGGTAGTCGTACGACTCGCACTGCACATACTTGCCCCTCTCGCAGGCGGCGCACTGCCCGCACCATATCAGGGGGAACACCACCACCCTGTCGCCCGGCGCGAAGCCCGTGACACCTTCACCACACCGCTCCACCACGCCCGCAAACTCGTGACCGCATACCAGCGGAAAGCGATAGGTGCCTTTGGAGAAGATACGGGGGATGTCGGAACCGCACACACCACAGTATGCTACGCGCACCAGCACCTCGTCTGCTGTGGGTTCGGGAGTGGGCATGTTCTCATACCGCACATCGGCTATCGCGTGGAGCACCAGTGCTTTCACCTAAGCCTCACCTCCGACACGCTGCCGAAGCCCGTCACGCACTGCCTGCACCACCCACCGATAATTCTGCCAGAGCGTGCTTGCCGGATGATAGAGACTGCTGGAACCCAGCACCAGGATATCCGCTCCCGCCGCCACCATCTTCGGGATGTTCTCGAAGCTCACGTTGCCGTCCACCTGAATGGGTATGTGCTGATACCCCCTTTCATCCAGAAACCGCCGGCAGTCGGCGATTTTACGCACAGCCTGAGGCACCGCCTTCTGACCGGCAAATCCCGGGTTGACGGTCATAATGAGCACGAAGTCCAGCTCCTCGAGGACGTAGTCTAGCACGCTCAAAGGGGTTGCCGGGTTGAGAGCTACCCCCGCTTTGGCGCCCCCTTCCCGAATCAGGCTGAGCGTGCGGTGCAGGTGCAAGGCGGACTCGGCGTGCACGGAAATCATCTGCACCCCCAGCGGTAGCAGCTTGTGGATGAAGAAGTCGTTGTCTTCCACCATCAGGTGTACATCGAAGAGCAGATTTGTGCGCCGGCGCAGCTGTTCCAGCACCACCACGCCCACCGGCATATTCGGCGTGAAGTGCGCGTCCATCAGGTCAAAATGCAGGTAGTGGACGCCCATCGCCTCCAGCCGACGCACGTGCGGCTCCAGATTCAGCTGGTCTGCGCACATTAACGACGCCGAGAAACGCACCGGCTCTGTAGAAGGCGGGGCGACGGTGGGGAAAGCTTCTGCAGGCTGCTGCGGAGGTGCGCACCATGTGTCGCGCAGGTATCTCAGCGATTCGCGCAGCGACTTCTCCAGATGGATGTCGCTGTAGTCGCGCCCCAGCTTCGGTCCCGAGATCTCCAGATAGCCCACTACCCTGTCCACTGGCAGGAGGTGTGCGTTGGCGTGGAGCAGGTCGCGAAACCGTTCTACCTGCACGATGCCCTTCGCCCTTTCCTCTTCGCCGAAGCCGAACGTGGAGTGAAAGAGGGCGTCGGTGTTCTTCAGATGCACCTCGTACAGGTAGGGCAGAGCGGCGTGGAAGGTTTGCAGATTGTCCCAGACGACGTTTCCCGCTTCGTCGGCGTAGCCGTGCGAAGTGTCGGCGCAGAAGCCTGCACAGGCAGTGGTAGCGGCATGTTGCCGATGGTAGGCGGTGAGTTCCTCGCCCATCTGCCGTATCTCTTCCGGCAGGGTCGGAGGTTCTGCAAGACAAGACATCGGCTCGATGGTCAGCCACGGTATACCCAGCTCATGCGCGAAGTGCATCAGTTCCTTAAAGTGCTTCAGGTAGCGGGCGAGCCCCTGCGGTTTGGTGTGCATCTCGTCGCGCAACACCGCGCCCGGGTTGTGCCCTACCGACTGCGCCCCCAGGATGCCGCCAATCTGGATGTAGCGTTCGAACATACGCCGAGCGACGCTTTCCCAGCCCGGCTCGTTGCGGAAAAAGCCTCCCAGTTCGCGATGCGCGGTGAACAGGCTATAGATGCGCACTCCTGCCTTTTCCGCTTGCTCACGCAGCCAGTGGAAGAAGTCGTCAGGTAAGAGATAAAACTCGAAGGTACTGCCCAGCTGAATGAGTTCGATGCCCTCTTCCGCCACCAGACGAAACAGCCAGGGATAAGAGTAGCGATATTCTATCGGGTCGGTTTTGACGCCCAGCAGAAGCTGCAGAAGGGTGCTCATACCGTGTGCCTCTTTCGTTCCACAGCGCGAGCGATTTTGTTCAAGATTGGCAACGATTCGTGACGTTTTAGTCGTGCCAGCGCCACGCACAGCGCGTCAAACAGAGCCAGCTGCACCAGGCGCGCGGTGATGGTTTCATCCAGCCATTGGGTACGCCCGGCGGAGGTAATCAAGCAGATGTCGCACAGCTTCGCCAGAGGGGAACGACGGAAGCTGGTCACGCAGATGGCGCGCGCGCCCGCCTCTTTCGCCAGTTCCACCGACTCTATCGTCTCGCGGCTTGCCCCTGAATAGGACACCGCCAATCCCACGTCGCCCGGCTCCAGCAGTGCAGCGTTGATTGCCTGAATGTGGTCGTCTACGGAGAAGAGGGTGTTGATGCCGCACCGCTGCAGACGATACTGCAGGTCCATACACACCGGTAGCGAACTGCCCACTCCGAATATGGCAACCCGACGTGCGCTGGCGATGGCATCCACCGCCCGCTCGAACTGCTTCATATCCAGCAGCTCCATCGTGCTGGCGACTGCCTGAACATCCATATTCAGCACCTTTTGCACCAGGCGGGGAAGGTCATCATCGGGCGATACGTCGCCGTGCACGTCGGACACAGGCTCCCGATGAGGCGCCAAATCCGCCACCAAAGCCAGCTTGAAGTCTGCATAGCCTTTGAAGCCGATGGAACGGCAGAACCGTACCACCGTGGTTTCGCTCACACCACTGCGGTCGCTCAGATGGATGACACTACAGCCTCGCGCCTCTTCGGGATGGCTCAGCACGAAGTCTGCCACTTTGCGCTCCGCTTCGTTCAGCGACTTGTACAGCGCGGAAACCTTCTCCAGTACCGAAGCCATGATGCTCGCCTCCAGCTCACATTTTAGCGGAGCAGAAAAAAATTGTCAACCGGATTTTGAGTAAAAGAAAAATTGTGCAACACGTGGTAACAGCGAAAGACAGGATAGCGCGTAGAAGTGCTGGGGTAGTGCTGGAGAGAATATAGCCGCGACCTTCAAGGACATGGCTTTGCCTGTGAGGGAATGGATTTACACGGGCACACTTCCCCCCAACCTTGCCAACCTCCCCCCTTTCCAGATATACTCTTATCAGCAGTGTCCACAGGGAGTAGTGGTTTAGTGAAGCACCAGAAGTATCAACAGACCCTGCGCCAGCTGGGCAGGGTGGTCAAACAGGCGGTCTCGCAAACGGACATCGACCGGTTCCTCGCCAGTGCGCTACAAGAGGGCATGAAACTGGTAGGGGGTTTTCGCGCTTTTGTGGCGCTGGTGGACGAAGACGCGGGCGAACTGGTCATCCACAGCGCGCTGGGACCGGGTTGGGATGAGCACAAACGCCAGCGTCGCCTGCAGGTGGCGCAGGAGGAGGGCAAGGGTATCACCGGCTACGTGGCGGCGACACAGCGTCCCTACTGCACGGGCGATGTGAACCACGACCCGCACTACCTCCAGTTCTTCGAGGATGTGGTCAGCGAAATGGCGGTTCCTATTGTGGACGCCTACGGGCGTACGCGCGGGGTGATCAACATCGAATCCAACCGCCCCAACGCCTACGACGAGGAAGACGTGGAAGCCATCGCCCTGCTGGCAGACCTGTGCCTGACCGCGCTCAACCTGCACCAGTCGCGCCTGCGGCAGGAGGCTCTGGTGCAAATCGGCAACGAGCTGAGCACCTCCGAGGACCTGGACGACCTGATGCAGACGGTGCTGGATGTGGCGGCAAAGGTGTTGCGCTTTGAGGACTGTTCGGTCTTCCTGATAGATGACGACCGCAAGCGGCTGAACCTGGTGGCGTCCAGCGGAACCCTGCGCGAGCAGGTGGGGAGGGTTTCCTACCCGCTGGGCGAGGGACTAACAGGCTGGGTGGCTCAGCACGGCGAACCTATCCGCACCGCCAACCCGCGCGAAGACCCCCGGTGGCGAGGCATCGCCAGCGAGATGCCGGTGGAGCAAATCGGCGCGTTTCTGGCGGTTCCGGTGTGGGGGCGTGAGCGCACAATAGGCGTCATCCGTGTGGTGCGACGGCGCAGTCTCGCACCCTGGTTCGACAACCGCTTCACCGACGACGAGCTGGAAGTGCTCTCCGCTATCGGTAGCCAGCTCGGTTCGGCGATAGAGAGCCTGAATATGCGCCACCGGCTGGTGCAGACCGAACGCATGGCAGCGTGGGGCGAGATGTCCGCCAAAGCAGCACACATGATTGGCAACCGCACCTTCGCCATCAAGGGCGACCTGAACGAGGTAGAATATCTACTGCAGCAACCGGAGATAAACCGCGAGGAGCTGACGGAGCTCATCGGTAGCATTCGGCGGGGAGTATCGCGCCTCGAGGAGATACTGCATGAGTTCCGCGACTTCGTGATGGCGACGCACCTCAGCACGGGCGTGGACAACGTGAACAACATCATCGCGCAAACGGTGGCGGAGATATTCCCGCGTCGCGGACCGGTGGAGCTGAAACTCAGCCTGCACCCGAAAGTGCCCGACATCCGCTGCGATGCGGCGAAGCTCAAACGATGCTTTGCGGAGATGATAGAAAACTCACTGAGCTTCCAACCGGAAGGCGGCGAACTGCACATCAGCACGGAGCTAGTGGACTCGCGCGCTTTACCGGAGCGATTGGGCGTGGCGCGAAACAAGCAGTTCGTGCACGTCCGCTTCTGCGACAAGGGACCGGGCGTGCCTGCGGACATCAAGGAGAAGATTTTCCAGCCCTTCTTCAGCTCGCGGGTGAAAGGGATGGGTTTAGGGCTGTCTATCGTGAAGGGTATTGTGGAGGCGCACCGGGGCTTCGTGTACGAGGACGGCACACCCGGCGAGGGCGCCTGTTTCCACATCCTGCTGCCGGTGAACGGGAAGCCGGCAGGTGATAACACCGAAGGGAAGGAGCGATAGTAAGGAGGTTGTATGTACCGGATACTGGTAGTGGATGACGAAGAAGAGGTACGCTATGCGCTACAGCGACGCCTGCAGCGCGAAGGATACCAGGTAGACCTTGCCGAGGGTGAAACCGACGGCGTTGAGAAAATCCGGCGGGCGTCCCCGGCGTATGATGTGGTCATCACCGATATGGCGATGGAGAACCCAGATAGCGGGGTGCGTATTCTGGAAGCCGCGCTGGCGCACGACCTGTTCAGCGAGGTGATTGTGCTCACCGCCTACGGCAACGTGGCGAACGCGGTGGAGTGTATGCGCCGCGGCGCCTTCGATTATGTGGAGAAGAACATCCCGGGCGTGGACGTGTATGAACTGCTGGTGCTCAAGATCGAGCAGGCGCTGGAGCGCCGTCGCTCGGCGGTAAACACCCTGCGCCGGATGGAAGAGATTACCCGTCGGCTGACCACATCGACCAGGCCGGGCGACTAGAGGAGATGATGCGGCGGGCAGAGGACAGCCTCTGCCCGCTGGGTGGGTACCCGTATGTGGATATGCTCCGCATCATGCTGCCTTCTGCATCGCGACTTCGGCAACCTGAATGGCGACCACCTGGTCGAGACGGATATCCTCTGCATCCGTAATCAGGTATGCACCGTAGAGCGGCACATATCTGGCATCTTCAACGGTAGCCAGCGTCACGTGGGTGTTGCCTGCGCGGTCTTTCCAGGTAATTTCGCACAACGAACCCACGTAAGCCTTGGCATCGTGCACTCCCATGTGCATTCCTCCCCTTGGCTGGTGGGATGCCACCTTCTGTAGAGGATTTTCCATGTCTACCCTCCTGCAGTACCTGCAGAGGTTACGGGTAGTGCAAAAACCCCGCACTGCTACGAGATAGGGAGGGTATACTGTAAACGTAACGGGGGAACACCGACGCGCGTCTTCTCAGTATAGAGAGATACACTGCATCCGGCTCATGGGAGGTCTTCGTCATGCCAGAACCGACGCCAACCGCTGAACTGCTCCATCGCATCGTGGATGAGGTGGAGAAAGCCATTGTCGGCAAGCGCAATATGGTGGAGCTTGCCGTGCTCACCCTGCTGTGCGATGGACACCTGCTTATTGAGGATATCCCCGGTGTGGGCAAGACCACTCTTGCCAAAGCGCTGGCACGCGCCATCGGAGGCAGGTTCCGGCGCATCCAGTTCACCCCCGACTTGCTCCCCGCCGACGTCACCGGCACCAACGTGTTCAACCCGAAGACGCTGGGCTTCGAGCTGCACCCGGGACCGGTGTTCGCGAATGTGGTTCTGGCGGACGAAATCAACAGAGCAACGCCCAAAACGCAGTCCAGCCTGCTGGAATGCATGGAAGAGCGGCAGGTGACCATCGACGGCGTCTCGCACCCGCTACCTCGCCCGTACTTCGTTATCGCCACCCAAAACAACGTGGAGATGCTGGGAACCTATCCGCTGCCGGAAGCGCAGATGGACCGCTTCTTCATCCGCCTCTCGCTGGGTTATCCCTCTCAGCACGACGAGGTGATGATACTTAGCCGACAACAACAGGAACACCCTTTACAGCACGTACAGCAGGTCACCGAGCCGGAGCAGATTGTGCAGGCGCAGCGTGATGTGCGTGAGGTGTTCGTACATGACACCATTCGCAATTATATCGTGAGCATTGTGAACGCGACACGCCGCCACCCGCATGTGCAACTGGGCGCGAGCCCGCGCGGTTCGCTGAACCTGATGCACGCGGCGCAGGCGTACGCTGTGCTTCAGGGGCGCGACTATGTGCTGCCAGATGACGCAAAGGCTGTGGCAGCAGCGGTGTTGTCGCACAGGCTGATTCTGAAGCCTGAGGCGCGGGTGCGCGGTGTGAACGCAGAGCAAATCGTGGCAGAGGTGCTGGAACAGGTTGCGGTGCCGGTGGGTGTGGGAGGACGCAAATGACGACGGAAGTCGGGCAGCAGCCGTCCGCGAAGCCGAGCTACCACGGGGTAAAGGTGCTTGCTACCGTGCTATCCAGCATGTGCATCCTCACCGTGGCGATGACACTCGGTTTGGGGCACTTGTACATGATGGCGGTGGCTATCGCTGCAGTGCCTCTGGTGTCGTACGCTGTGGGTAAAAGGATGCTGGTGGGGCTGTCGGTACAACGCGAGGTGGCGGATGTGGCATGGGATGAGCAGCCGGTACCGGTGAAGTTACATGTCTACAACCGCAGTAGTCTGCCCAAGTACTTTCTGCAAGCGCAAGACACCCTGCCGGAAGGAACGCAGTTCAGCGAGGGCGATGGCGTGATCCCGCTTGCACTGCCCGCAGGAGGCGAGCAAGAAGCGGGGTACAGTGTGGTGTTCCAGCACAGAGGAAAATACCACCTTGGACCGCTGAATCTTCATGCCACCGACCCGTTAGGGATGTTCTTCTTCTCCCACCAATTGCGCGAACGAACGGAGATACTGGTCTTGCCCACCCCGTTGCCTTTGCCCGCTATAGACAGCCTGCGCGGCGCACTTTACGCGGCGGCAGGTGCTCACTCTGCACCGGTACGAGGGGACAGTGTGGAGTTTCTGGGCATTCGCGAGTACGTGCCGGGGGACCCCCTGCGCCGGGTGGACTGGAAACATTCCGCCCGCTATGGCGACCTGTTTGTGCGCGATTTCGAGCGGTTCACCCAGACCGAGGTGTGTGTGCTACTGGACCGTTCGCCGGTGATGAGGCAGATACCCAACAGTTTCGAGATAATGGTCAAGGCGGCAAGCGGCGCATTGCATCTGGCTTACACCAGCGCACTGCCCTTCAAACTGGTAACCGGTATTGCGGAAGCGGATAGACAACCTGCGCGGTGGTCTTCGGAGCAGCTGTATGGCTATCTGTACGTGCTGGCAGAGGTCACGCCTCAGCCCGATTTCGCATGGTTAGATGTGGCGACGGAAGCGGTGGCGGATGTTCCACCCGGCACGTTACTGGTATTGATCACGGCCGTTGCGGATATGCGCTTGTTGCCGCTTCTGGACATGTGTGCCCGCAAGCAGATACAGGTTGTCGCGCTTCTACCGAACGTGCCCGCACTGGACAGGCAGGGTGGCTTTCTGGACGCCCTCCACGATGGGGAGTTCATGCGCCTGCTTGTCTCCCGGAACGTCATCGTGATACCACTGCATCCGGGAGGGGAACGATGAATACCTCAGGTGCAACGCCCTCGTCGGCTCAACCCAGTGTCTGGATGTATCTGTCCGGGCTGGCAGTAGCGTTCTGCGGCTTACTGGCGGCACGTATTGTCATCGAGGACCAGCGATTCACCAGTACGATGATGGTGCTGGTGTTGCTGGGCTTTGCATTCAGCTTCGTGGCAAGGCGTATGGGATGGTTCGAGCAGTCGCCCGGGCTCTTCATCCGCTGGTTGTTCGCTGGGCTCATCGTGTATGCCCTGCTCAACTTCTGGATGCAGGGGTGGGTGCTTCCCTTTGACGTGGAAACCACCTACGGCGGCACCGCTATCGCTTTCCTCTGCTGGCTGGTGGTGTTTGCCTCCTTCATGCTGGCGTCGGATGAACATGTGCTCTTTATCGCTGTGCCGGTGGTGGCTTTGCTGGGGGTCGCTGCCCCTGCGCTCAGCGCACAACAGGCGTTCTGGCTGTTTACCACCTTCCTGGGCAATACCGCCTTCCTTCTGGCGCACGAGAACACCCGTCGGTTGTACGGTGCTGCGAAACCCGATACGCTCTTCATGCGTGGTCAGGTTGCGGTGGCGCTGGTATGCGGTCTCATGGCGGCGCTGACGGGTATCATCGTCAGCTGGCCCTTGCGGGATGCCACACTGCGTCTGAGTGGAAATTCGCTGCCGCCGGGCTTAGCCTCCGCCATCAGCAATAGCAATACTTCCAGCTCCTTTACGCAGCCAGCGATAGCGGTGGGGTCGGGACCGGTTTCGCTGAGCGAGCAACCGGTACTGGAAATACAAAGTAGTGAACCACTCTACTGGCGTGGCAGTGTGTACGTCCGCTACACGGGGCGAGGCTGGGCGAACCCCCGATACGGTTTCTTCACGCAGCAACTGTTCAACCTGGACGCACCGTTTCAGTCTATACCCGAGCGTCGTGATGGGCTGTATACGCTAACAGTGCCTCCTGTATCTCCCGAACCCATACGCTATCGGGAGGTGAAGCAGAGATTTAAATTGCTGCACGGTGCAGCGAATATCATCTATGCTGCTGCACAGCCGGTGCGCATCCGCTTCCCCAACCTGGCGGTGCGGGTGGACGCCACAGGATGCTTGCAGACCTTCTATGGTTACCGATCGGGCGCAGAGTACGAGGTGATTTCGCATGTGCCGGACGCTACACCCGACGATCTGCGCCAGGCGCCTCCGGCAACGCCGAGGGACGTCGGTGCCATCTATTTTGAACTGCCTGCCCAAACCAGCCAGCGTTTACAGAATCTGGCGCGAGAACTCACCACACGCCACTATAACAACTACGACAAGGTCATGGCACTGAAGACGTATATCGAATCCACCTGCGATTATAACCTGAACGCTCAGGCGGTGCCCGTCGGAAGGGATGCGGTGGAGTTTTTCTTGTTTGAATCGCGCGAGGGTTACTGTGATCTGTTTTCCACCGCGCTGGCGGTACTGGCGCGATACGCAGGCATTCCCTCGCGGGTGGCGACAGGCTTTCTGACAGGAGACCCTCAGCCAGACGGCAAGTTCATTGCCCGCGAAAAGCATCGTCACCAGTGGACGGAGATATACTTCCCCGGCTACGGCTGGGTAACCTTCGATGCCACCGAAGGCGCGCGCGACGTAACCGGCTCGCAATACCGCAAAGGAAAAGGTGAACATTTCTGGAAGGTGCTGACCCGACGATACGGTTATCTGCCCTGGCTGATAGCCATCACGGCAGCAATCCTGCTCTTTTTTGCTATGGCGAACGAGCTCTTCGCTCGCCGCACCGGCAGATGCGCCATCTCACGTATTGTGCGTTGTTACTTGCAGGCGGTGCGCGCGCTGCAGAGGGTGGGCGTTGCACGAAGCGATTGGATGACGCCCTCCGAGTACGCAGCGAAGGTGCAAAAAGCCGTTCCCGAGGCAGCAGAATCGCTGTGGGCGTTGACACGCCTGCTGGAGCGCAGTGAGTATGGACGCGGCGTGGCAGAAGCAGAAGCCGTACAGGCAGAAAAACACCTGCAGCAGATACGTTCCGCGCTGAAACGCCGATACAGGTGGTGGTGGCACTGAAGGCGAAATAGTGCCCTGAGGAGGTGAGCAAACGCAGATGGAGACCATTCGTGTCGGCGTGGTGGGTGCAGGAGCCAACACCGTTGCGCAGCATATCCCCAATTTGCAGGCTATCGAGGGCGTGGAGATAGTGAGCGTGTGCAATCGCACGCGCGAGTCCTCCGAGCGCGTCGCCCGCCAGTTCCATATCCCCAAAGTGTACGACAACTGGCGCGAGCTGGTGGATGCACCCGACACCAACGCCATCGTCATCGGAACCTGGCCCTACATGCACTGTCCCGTGACCCTGGCGGCGCTGCAGGCGAACAAGCATGTCATGACCGAAGCGCGTATGGCGATGAACGTGCGCGAAGCGCGGCAGATGCTGGAAGCCGCACGGGCGCGTCCCCACCTGGTCACTCAGATTGTACCTTCGCCTTTTACCCTGAAGGTGGATAATACCATCAAGCGCCTCATCTCGGAAGGTTACCTGGGAGAGGTGCTGGCTATCGAGGTACGGGCAGGGGGTACCTTCATCGACCGTGAGTCGCCTCTACACTGGCGTCAGGACTTCGACCTGAGCGGTTTCAACACCATGACGCTGGGCATCTGGTACGAAGCAGTGATGCGCTGGGTCGGGGAGGCGAAGCGTGTGACCGCGATGGGTAAGACCTTCGTGCCCATGCGGCGGGATGCTTCCGGCAATCTGCGGGCGGTGCGTATCCCCGACCATCTGGAAGTGGTTGCGGAGATGGTATGCGGTGCTGTGGCGCACTTCCAGATTTCCGCCGTCACCGGTTTGGCGGGCGGACCCGAGGTGTGGCTGTTCGGTAGCGAGGGCACTCTGCGCTTCGCGGATGGCAAGCTGAGCGGTGGAAGGCGCGGCGATAGCTCCCTGACCGAAATCCCCATCCCACCCGAAGAGGAGGGCAGATGGCGTGTGGAAGAGGAGTTCGTGAACGCTATCCGGGGCAAAGAGAAGATTCGGCTCACCACTTTCGAGGACGGCGTGAAGTACATGGAGTTCACCGAAGCCGCCATCCGCAGTCTGGCTGAGGGCAGAGCAATCGCTATCGGTGACCTGTTGTAGGGTGAAGAGCGATGGCAGTAAGCGCCAGCGAGTTTTTGCGCGAGGGCGTCGGGAAGTCGCCCGCTCGTGTCTATCTGGTGCACGGCAAAGAGGAAGGGCAGAAGCAGGCGGTCTTGCAACGCCTGCGCGATGAACTGGTCGCCGACGAGTTCGATCGCGCGCACCTCGACGTTCAGGAGACAGACCTCTCCGCCATCTTCGCCGAAGCGATGAGCATTCCTGCCTTTTCTCCGCGTCGCGTGGTGATGGTGCGTGGGGTGCAGCACCTGAAGAGCACGGATGTAGACGCCCTGACCGATGCCATCCCACGCCTGCCGGAAAGCACCTCGTTGATACTGTATACGCACGCCGAGAGCGAGGAGGAGGACAGAAAAGGAACCTCCGTGCCCGCAAAGCTGCTGAGCGCGGTGGAAAAGCAGGGAGTGGTCATCGAATGCAAACCGTTGACCGCAGCGGGCTTCGAGGGGTGGTTGCTGAGTCGCTTACAGGAAGCGGGTAAAGGCATGACGCGCGACGCGCTGGAGCGGTTTACCTTCCTGACCGCTGCCAGCATCGCTGCGGCAGAGACGGAGCTGCACAAGCTGATACTGTATGTCGGCGAGCGGTCTACCATCGAGCGAGAGGATGTGGAAGCGGTGGTGAGCCGCACGGTGGAGGCGCAGGTGTTCAAACTGGTGGACGCTATCGCCATGCGTGATACCGCCTCGGCGATGTGTTACCTGCAGGACGTGTTATCATCTGGTGGACGGGCGGAGGCGATTGTGCCGCGTCTGATGGTGCTCATTGCACGTCAGTTTCGCCTGCTGTGGCAGATGCGCTTGCAACTGGAGCAGGGAGACAGCGCGGCACAGTGGTTTCCTTCTGACCCCAATCTTGCTCAATTGCTCAGCCGACAACCCTTCCTGAAGAGAAATCTGAGCGAACAGGCGCAACGCCTGTCGTTAAAAGAGCTGAAAGCAGTCTTTGACCGCCTGCATCAGGCGGACCGTGTGCTGAAGGGGATTGACGAGGGGGACAGCGACCCTCGAAGAGTTATCGAGCGGCTTGTAGTCGACCTGTGCGGGGTGAAGTAGGCGACTACGCGCCGCTCGTGGCGGCTTGCTGTTGCCGAGCCAGCAACTGATTGACGTAGCGCATCAAGCGCGATTTGCGCCGGGCTGCCTGGTTCTTGTGGATGATGCCGCGCTCGGCGGTTTTGTCTATCGCACTGCACGCCTGCCTCAGAGCCTTCTGAATGGCTTCTACGTCACCGCTGGCTGCCGCCGCCTTCGCCTTCTTGATAAAGGTCTTCATCGCTGACTTGGCGGACTTGTTGCGCAGGCGGCGCTTCTCGTTGCGTTTGATGTCTTTAATGGACGACTTCAGGTTTGCCAACCCTGTTTCTGACCTCCCACTCTGAGCAGTAAAAAATGGAGGCGCCGGCCGGAATCGAACCGGCGAATAGCGGTTTTGCAGACCGCCCCCTTAGCCACTTGGGTACGGCGCCTCGCTCTCTTTGCACCATCATTATACTGAATCCGCGCACGATTTGCAAGATGTCGTTCGTAATGATAACGCGGCGGCGACGGGGCGCGACCCTCCAACAGCAGCTATTCGGTGCAAGGTTTTCGGCTCATCGGGGCGTTCGCCCGCCAGACTGATGGTATCATATAGCAGTGGAATGATGCTTACTGAGTTCTTCGCTACCTGCACCACCGGACTGGAGTGGGTGAGCGCACAGGAGCTGACCGCTCTGGGCGCGGAGGTCACCGACACGAGCAGGTCGCGTGTCTTCTTCCGCACGGAGTGGGAGGCTATCTACCGCCTGCACCTGTACGCCCGCACCGTCAACCGCTTCTTTGTGCTGCTGGCAAGAGAGCGGGTGCGGGGGCTGAAAGAGATAGAAGAGGTTGCCTGGCAGGTTCCGTACGAACAGTGGTTCGAGAACTGCTACGCCTTCGCTATCCGCTCCGAGCGCGATGGCACGCACGAGTTCACCAGCATGGATATCGCCCGCGTGGTGGGGCAGGTGGTGTGCGACCGCTTCATCGCGCGCACCTCCAAGCGTCCGCCCGTCAATCTGGACAACCCCGATGTGGAGATATTCTCCACGCTGGCGGACGACCAGTACCTGCTGGGTTTAAACCTCACCGGTTCCAGCCTGCACCGCCGACCGTGGAGGCAGAGCCTGGCGCACCTCACCGCGCTTCGCCCCACGCTGGCGGCGGCAGTGGTGATGGCTTCCGGCTGGGACCACCGCCCGCTGGTAGACCCGATGTGCGGCACGGGCACGCTGTTAATAGAGGGCGCGTTGTGGCGACGGGGCATCAGCCCTTCGCGGGGGCGCGCGGAGTGGGCGTTTCGCGTGCTGATTCCACATGACGAGGCGCGCTGGCGAGAGGAACTGCAGGCATGCGAACACGTGCGCGGGCATTCTCCGCCCCTGCGGGGCAGCGACTGGAACGCGCGATACGTGGAGATAGCCAGGCAAAATGCACAGGGAGCAGGGGTAGGCGATATCGAGTTCTCGGTGGCGAATGCGCTCACCTTACCACCGCCCGAGCAACCGGTGGTGCTGGTCACCAACCCGCCCTACGGCGTGCGCATGGGCAAGCCTTCGGAGCTGGTGCACCTGTATCGCAAGCTGTGGCACAAATGGGGAGCGGAATACGGCGGAAGCCGTATTGTGGCTATCAGCGGGAACCCCGCCTTCGAGCAGTTCGCGCCGGCGGAGCCGACCGCGTGCTACGAGTTCCTGCAGGCGGAGTTGCCGTGCCGGCTGCTGATATGGGATTTGCCTTAGCGGTTTCCTGAGCCTTTCCGCGGCGGGCGAGGCTTCTGCCAAGCCATACGAAATACCCCCTCTTACGCTGCCTGTACCAGCCCACCGCCCGTCCGCATCTCCACGTACAGCGGTTCGCGAATGCCCGTCACCTCCGCGAAGTTGCGGATTCGCTCCAGCAACGCCTCAGAGACGCGATGCCCCGCCGAGATGAGCAGTTTGCCGTCAGCGGTGTATACATCAGAAGCCAAAATATGCCCGATTCGCAACCCGCGCACCGATATCGCCATCGAGGGCACATCCGTTTGCTGGTGTGTTTCTGCGGGCGATACAGTGGTTGAGGTCTACGCTGGTCATTTCCGCCGCGCCGGGATGCGAGAACTCCTTCATGGCGCGCACGATCTTCGCCACGCGGTCAACACCCTCCAGCGCCTGCGCGAACTGTCGTTCCATCAATCTGCGCTCGGTAATGTCTGCGCCCAGCAGCAGCACGCGCCCGTTCGCTTCCGTCCTGTCACCGAGCGGGGTCAGTGTGATGCCGATGATACCTTCGTGTCCGTCCGGGCGGGTGTAGCGCAGGTCGTCCAGCTTGACAGGCGCGCTTCCCCGGCAGATGGAGATCCCTCCAATAACGGGCTGCCAGTCCCACTGAACAGGACATTGCTGCAGCGACCGACCAAGAGCTTGCGAGGCGGGAATACCAAAGGTGCTCTCCGCCGCCGGGTTCCAGTGGGTTACCCGGTCGTGCTCGTCAATAGTTATCAAAATCGAGGGTATAGAGGCTAAGATGCGTTCTTGCTCCTCGCGTTCCTGCAATACCCTCATCAGCTGTGCCTCCCGCGATGCGTTGTTTTTGTTGCTTCCGTTTGAGAACGAAACGTTGTGCTGGCTTTGCCCTTCCATACTGTGAACACCTCCTGAACGCCACGGAACCGATGCAGATTCGCAAACACCAGCACGGGATGGATGCCCATCGGGAACAACCGCAACCTGCACCGTTCTGAGATTCTGGCAATTGTGCCTCAAATGCACCGGTTCGACATCCGGGAGTGTTGCGGTTTTTTGCGTGAAGAGCAGGTAAGAAACATCTTGCCCACTTTGTGCGTCTAATGCGTGCAAGATGAAACAAGAAGGAGGCTTTGGAAAACATGATGTGGAAGTTGTTCGTTGGTGTATCTCTCCTGATGGGGGCAACGCTGACGATGGAAGCGCAAAACATGGTCACCTCCACCGCAAAGGACACAAAGGGCGTCTCGCTCACAGTGTACAACCAGAACTTTGCGGTGGTGCGAGAGAACCGGCAAATAAGCCTGAAAGAGGGCGTCAACTTCGTGCGCTATGAGGACGTTGCTGCGCAGATAGACCCCACGTCCATCAGCTTCAAATCCCTTACCGCACCGAACGCCGTCGCCGTGCGTGAGCAGAACTACCAGTACGACCTGCTGAACCCCACCTCCATCCTCAACAAGTCGGTAGGTAAGACAGTGCGCTTCAAGCAGGTGCATCCCGACGGCAAGGTGGAGGTTCTGGAAGGCACTCTGCTCAATCCCCCCACCGCGGTGGTTGGGCAGACGGATGCGGGCGGTGGCGGAACCGTGTATCAGGGGCTGGTCATTCGCCTGAAGGACGGTCGGCTGGTTCTGAACCCAACAGGACAGCTCGAGCTGAACGAGCTACCGGAGGGGCTGGTTTCCCGTCCGTCGTTGCTGTGGAAGCTGGAGGTGGACCGCGCCGGCACACACAACACGCAAGTCTCCTACATCGCCAACGCCATCACCTGGAAGGCGGACTACGTGGCGGTAGTGAACAAGGACGAGAACATGGTGGACCTGACCGGCTGGGTGACTATCGATAACCGCAGTGGAGCTACCTACACCGACGCCCAGCTACAATTGATGGCAGGTGACGTGCGCCGAGTGCAGGAGGCACCGGGCATAGGCGGAGTGCCGATGGATGCGATGATGATGAAGCGTGCTGCCGCCCCGCAATTTGAGGAAGAAGCGTTCTTCGAATACCACCTGTACACCCTGCAGGGAACCACCACCGTGCGCGACAACGAGACCAAACAGATGACCCTGCTCTCCGCGGCGGACGTGAAGGTGACGCGCAAGCTGGTGCTCGATGCAAGCAGGCGATGGTGGATTCAGGGCATCCGCGCACCGGGCATGGGCAGCGATACCCAGAACGTGAAGCTGAACATTGTGGTAGAGATGCGCAACAGCAAGGAGAACAACATGGGCATGCCTCTACCCAAAGGCAAGGTGCGCCTGTATAAAGCCGATGACCGAGGTAACCTACAGTTTCTGGGCGAAGACCTGATCGACCACACGCCCAAAGACGAGCTGGTACGCCTGTACATCGGCGACGCCTTCGACGTGGTGGGCGAGCGCAAACGCACCGACTACAAGCAGATTGCCGACCGCGTGATCGAGGAGACTTACGAAATCACCGTGCGCAACCACAAAGAGACCGAGGTGAACGTGTGGATTGTGGAACACTTCTGGGGCGAGTGGCAGATTCTCAACAGCAGCCACCAGTACAACAAGCTGGACGCCCACACCATCGAGTTTCCGGTGAAAGTGGAACGCAACGGTGCCGTGAAAGTGACCTATACCGTGCGCACGCGGTGGTAACATCCCGGTAGAGCGTCAAGCATGGTTCCTGGCTTCTTAGCCAGTTGGAGGGCGGGGCTCCATTTTGTTATGCTGAGCGTCGCTGTCGAACTGCCCTGCGCGATAGGATGGCTCCAGCACTAACGTCGGGTACTTGTAGGGGTGCGTCATCGGGATAACACCGCTTCGTTCACAGATACGTCACCCTTCCCCGATACCGCTCCAGCAGGCGGGCGTTGTGCACATCGCCGCCGTCGAGGTTCGCGCTGAGGAAGACGGGAGGCTCTATCCCACGCTCTTTCAGCAAAGCCACCGTCTGCGCCACCAGCGCGTTCAGTATCGCTGCGCCGATGACGGTGGAGGTGGGCGACACCTTCTGCCTCATGCCCGGTATCTCCACCACCGCATCGCCGATGACGCCGCAGTTGTCCAGCACGATGTCCGCCACTTCGAACAGCCGTTGCGTGCCCGCGCGAGGCGTGACCGACTTCGAGTAGGTGACCGAAGTCAGCGCGATGACCGTTGCGCCCTTCTCGCGCCCATACTGCGCCACCTCCACCGCCACCGCGTTGCGCCCCGACACGGAGTGCACTATCAGCACATCGCCTGCCTCGATGGGTATCTCGCTCATGAATATCTGCGCGTAGCCCGAATGGCGCTCCAGCACGGAGGTCATGGTAATCGGGCGCACATCGCAGGTTAAGCCAGGCGGTAAGATGGGTGAGACGCAAGCCAATCCCCCTGCGCGGTAGAACAGCTCCTGCGCCAGAATGCCCGCGTGCGTGGCTCCGAACACGTAGATGAGGTGGTCACTGGCGATGGCATCCGCCATCACCTGCGCGGCACGTTGCAGGTTCTCGCTCTGCGTGCGCTCCACCTCATCCAGCTGCTGGCGGATGGCGTCGAAGTACGCTTTGATCATCGCTCAATACCCCTTGCGGATGTAGTCGTCCACCGTCTGCTTGTAGATTTCAGGTCCGTCGGGCAGATTGATGCTCTTGAAGACAGTCGGCTGCAAACCGCGCTGCAGCATCTCTTCCACGATGCCTGCCACCAGCGCCCACATCACCATCGCTGCACCGATGCCCGAAGCAGGACAGATTTTGCGGTCCAGCCCTTCCACGTCCAGCATGGCATCACCGTAGTCCGCGCCGTTGTCGAGCACCATATCCACTACCTCGAACAGCCGCTTGCCGGAGGGGTGCACCGACTGCAGCTGCGAGGAGTAGCGGATGGAGGTGATACCGATGGTGGTGAGACCATGCTCCTTCGCCTGAATCGCCAGCTCTACCGGTATCGTCTGCTTGCCCGACACCGTGCCGATGATGAGCACATCGCCCGCCTTCATATGACTGCGTTTCAGCGCAGCGGACACGATCAGTGCATCGGTCTCAAAACCGCCTTTGCCCGTTTCGCCCTGTGCCTGTCGGAACTGGTTCGGGTTATCCACCGACAGGCTGAAGTTCAGCGAGCTCATCGCCGCCAGTCCGCCCACGCGGTTGATCAGCTCGCGCGAGACCAGATGCCCCGTGTCATAGACGTGTATCACGCCCTGTCGCGCTAGGCAGTCAGCGCATACCTTCGCCGCGCGACGGATTGCCTCGCCCTGTGTGCGCTCGAGGTCCTGCAGCAGTTGCCGATAGGCTTCAAACGCTCTCGTGATTAGGTCGTTCGCCATGTTTGCCCCCTGAGGAATTCAGAGCACTCCGCTTCTTCACCTTCGACGCGATGCCCGCCTGTCCCTGCGCAGAGCATACTTGCCTTGCGAAAACACCATTTCCTTCACTCTGTGCACCCTTGTCAAGCCATTCTCGCGAAAAAACCGGGAACTTTTTATCCAGTTTATCGCTTAACCATATTGCATCAATGCGCACTCCCAGTGTATAATGTCCCCAAAACACGACGTCACACTAAGGAGGAACAACGTCATGAACCGTGTTCGCAAACGCTTTGTGACCAAACCCCTTGCTGTGATGCTTTCTGTTGTATTCATGCTTACCAACGCGGGGGGGGGTAATTACCGCTAGCGCACTCTTCTCCGCGCTCGCCTCTTTAGGACTTGTCCTCGTCAACACCACCTCTGCTTACGCCACGCAACTCAGCCTCACTGCGAACCACTTATTGGCAGCGACTTTTATGGCGGCTCAGCTACCACCGCCTCCCGGTTCGCAGCCTCCAAGCGACGACACCGCCGCCGGCTCCGGCTCGGGACATCCCTGGCAGCCGAGCGTGGCAGGTGTGAACGCACTCTCCCGCGCCAAACAGACCGATGTGCCTCTCTTCGGCTGGCGGGCGCGAGGAGGACTACCCGTGCAGTTTAGCCTGCACCACAACAGTAGAGCCACGTATGCCAATAACGCTATCAGCGCCAAGTGGGCGCATACTTACGATACCCATCTGGACATATACCCCTCAGAGAACCGCGCTGTGGTCACTTGGGGCAACCACACCCTGCAATTGTTTGACCGACAGGGCGACCAGTGGGTGGCTCACGATGGCTATCGCGACAGCCTCGCCGCCAGTGGAAACGGCTATGTGCTCACCCTCAAGTCGCAAGTGCGCCTAGAGTTTGAACCTTCCAACACGGTCAACCGCTATCGTCTGGCACGCATCGTAGACCCCAACGGCAACGCCATCGCGCTCACCTACAACGATACAGGTCTGCTTACGCAGGTCACCGACCCTTCGGGACGAGCGATACACTTGCAGTATACCGATGGCAAACTCACGCAGGTTCGGTTCGTGGTGGGCGAATGGAGCCGCACGTGGACACTGGAGTATGACGCCAGCGGACGGCTGTGGCGGGTGTACAACCCGCTGGTAACCACTGACAACGGAGTGCAGAGTTACTACGCGCAGTTCGGCTACACCAGCCGCAACAACATCAGCAGTTACACCGACCGCAACGGGCAGACGTGGCAATATGGTTATGGTGACCCCGAGGTCAACGGTGACCCTGATGCGCTGGAGTGGGAACAGTATCCGGGCAACACAGCGCAACAGCGGGTGCTATACACCATTGTGCAAGAAGGTGACATGACCGGTCTGCGAGTGACCGACCCACGTGGCACGGTAACCACCCTCTACTACAACACCAGCGATGTGTGGGGCAGGCTTCGGCAAGTGAAGGATGCCGAGAACCACACGACCACCTTGACCTACACTGATACGGACTATGCCTGGTCTCCTAGCATGGTAACCACTGCTACCGGCACGCAGTGGAAGCTGGATTATGATGCCAACGGCAACATCGTAGGCATTACCGACCCCGCCAACAACCGGTTTGACCTGAGTTACAACAACCAGAACCGGTTGACCCAGATACTGGAGCCGATGGTGACCGATGCATGGGGTAACACCGAAACCGCCCGTCACAAGACCGAATACCTCTACGACGGCAACGGCAACTTGATAGAAGTGAGGCAGTATACCGACGCCACCAACTACCTGAGCACGCAATACGGCTATGACGCTTACGGGCAACTGACCTCTGTCACCGATGCACGAGGTAAGGTCACTCGGTATGGGTACGACACCTACGGCAATCTGGTGAGCCTGACCACCCCGCTGGGCTACCAAACGCAGTGGCAATATGCGAACGCCGACAGCACCTTCGGCTTCACGCAACCCAGTGCCCGCGTGGACGCAAGAGGTCGCCAGACCACCTACACGTATGACGAATGGGGCAGACTGCGCACCAAAACCTACGTCGGTTCTTCCTCCAGCGTGCAATACAGTTACGATGGGGAAGACCGTCTCGTGCACATGGTAGATGCTACAGGTGAGACCACCTGGCAATATACCCCGCAGGGCTGGTTGGCAAGCGAGCAGAAAGGAACTGCCTGGCGGGTGGAGTATACCTACCTGCCCAGCGGGCTGGACTCTGCCATGAGCGAGGCGTTGTCGGGGCAGGTGGTGCGTACGATCGAGTACACGTATACTGCCCGCAACCTGTTGCAGTCGTTGACAGAGCTGGGCAAGACCACCAGTTGGCAGTATGACGCCGATGGTCGGGTGACAGCGGTTCTGCTGGGCAACGGGGCGCGTCGGGAATATACCTACTCGCAGGGACGGCTGGAGAGCGTGGTGCACAGGGACGTGAGCGGCAACGTGCTGGCGTCGTTCGTTTACAGTTACCAGCAGAACGGGCGGTGCAAGCAGGTGAATGAGCAGATATTCAGCAGACAGAGTGTGGTGCGTTACCAGTATGACTTCTTGAACCGTTTGATAAGGGAGGAGCGCACCGGATACGCCCCGTTGCACGTGCAGTGGAGTTACGACGCGGTGGGCAACCGCATCCAGCAAGTGAAGGACGGTGTGGTCACGAACTACACTTACGACGACGACAACCGGTTGCTGAGCGCAGGTTCGGTAACCTACGCCTGGGATGCCAACGGCAATATGGTATCGCGGATTGCTGGTGGACAGACACTCCATTTCCTTTATGACCACGAGGACCGTTTGCAGTGGATTGTCCGCCCATTACAGCCGAGCGGTTTTGTGTTGCAGCGCGCCTACGGATACGATGGCTTAGGGCGTCGCGTGGTTCGTTGGGTCAACGACGATGGTGTGTCCCGCACCGCTACTTACCGCTTTGCCGGAGTGAACCTAATACGGGAACAATGGGCGAACCCCAACCCGAACAACCACTTGATGATGGACTGGAAGTACACGTGGGCAGGTGGTCTGGTGAACGCAGTCAACGTGATGTGGGGTGACCAGTGGTGGAGTGGCAGTGACCGGCTGGGTTCGGCGCGGGTTCACACCGACGAGTTCGGCGAACAGGTGACCTATCTGGCGTACTTTACCGCGTTCGGCGAGCGGTTGGATGCCGGTTTTCGCACCGCGTATACCTTTGCCGGTGACTGGGGCTACCGCGACGACGGGGACATGGGCTTGCTGTATATCGGTGCGCGATGGTATGATGTTAGCATACCGCTCCCTTTCACGTTTGGAGGAGGCTTCCAATACGGCAACACTCAACCAGGAGTTAAGCTGGGTTGGCACTCTTATCTCAACGTGGGCTTTGGTTGGCCGCCAGGACTTTCCTGGAGTTTCAACAGCTCATGGAACTACATTACACCAGGTCCCTTCGCGGGATACGGAGTGTACATCCCGAAGCGGCTTTGGCTGCCGTGGCTACCTGCTCCCGGCTACCAAAAAGGATGGAGCCCGCGCGGGGGGGTAAGGAAGTTGGCATAGGCAGCCCTGGTGCCAGTGCTGTCTTTGGATGGGTGTTTTAGGGTGATGCGACGTGGAAGTCCACTGTATCGTCGGTGGTGTAGCGCTAATAGTAGTAGGGGTAGACGCCCTTTTGGGTAGCGAGTCCGAGTACCAGCAGACACTTCAGTACCGCTCCTTAGAGTGGCTTTCTGAGCTACCCCGCCACGAGCGTCTGTTGTCTTGTTTGGCGCTTGCGTGGGTGGTAGCGGTTGTGGTGGGTATTATGTGGGAACTAAGCAAGGGGCGTCTACCCGCTATCGCCTACGTTGCGGTTGTGGTCACGTTGTTGGTCGTATGGTGGGCGGCTCTACCGGGACTAGACCACTTCATGGCGCGCACAGTACAAAATGATTTGAACTATTCGTATGTTCGCAAAAGCGGGGTGGTACTCGTAGCACTTGGTCTCGCCCTGATTATTATGGGCTTTATATTATAGGTCTCGCGTAGTTACAATAGTCATTCTTGTGCTACTCCTCCACCGGCGAGAAGTAGATGACGGTGACAATCTCCTCCATCGCGAGGGGGCGGTCGTAGATACGCTCCAGCAGGTCGCGCACGTCTTCGGCGGTGCGGAACTCGGGGTTCTCGCGGCTGATGTCGCGCGGGGTAAGCTCCGCCAGCGGTTTCACCTCCACACGGTCAATGATGGCGGTGAACAGCTTGTGTCGGCGGGCGAAGCGGTTACCCACCGTCACCCACACCAGCTGCCCCGCGCGATACTTGTCGGTTTTGTCGCCGAGGCGAATGGTCACTGTCTTGCGGTGACTGCGCAAGAGGTTCTCGTAGATATCGGGATAAAAGTTCAACGCAAACATCGTATGCCATCTTCCCTCTCAATCCTCACCAAGTTGCTGTTGCAAAGCGTCGGCGGACAGCGTGAAACGAATGGAGTCTTCGACGAATTGCGTAATCAGTTCCTCTTCGTATAATACACGCACCTGTTCACGCAGGTCTTGAATCTGTTCGGGCGGCGTGGAGG